>CAMBUJ010000001.1 GCA_945871005.1 Opitutus sp. GAS368
CCCCCTCCTTGATCGGTTTCGATGCGCTCGACCAGGTCGGCATCGACCACGCCATGATCAAGCTCGATGGCACCAAGAACAAGTCGAAGCTCGGCGCCAACGCCATCCTCGGCGTCTCGCTCGCCACCGCTCACGCCGCCGCCAACGCCCTCGGCCAGCCCCTCTACAAGTACATCGGTGGCCCGAACGCTAAGGTTCTGCCCATTCCCATGATGAACATCATGAACGGTGGCGCCCATTCCGACGCCCCGATCGACTTCCAGGAGTTCATGATCCGCCCGATCAACTTCGACACCTTCTCCGAAGCCCTGCGCGCCGGCGCCGAGGTGTTCCATAACCTCAAGAAGGTCCTCAAGGCCAAGGGTCTCGCCACCGCCGTCGGTGACGAGGGCGGTTTCGCCCCCAAGCTCGCCTCCACCACCGACGCCCTCGACGCCATCGCCGAGGCGGTCAAAGCCTCTGGCTACAAACTCGGCAAGGACATCACCCTGGCACTCGATGTCGCCGCCTCCGAGTTCTACGACAAGAAGACCGGCAAGTACGTCTTCAAGAAGTCCGACGGCCGCATCTTCACCGGTGCCGAGTTCGTCTCCTACTACGAGGAGCTCTGCTCCAAGTACCCGATCGACTCCATCGAAGACGGCTGCGCCGAAAACGATTGGGCTACCTGGAAGAAGCTCAGCGTCGCTCTCGGCGACAAGATCCAGCTCGTCGGCGACGATCTTTTCGTCACCAACGTCGAGTTCCTCAAGAAGGGCATCGCCACCGGCACCGCCAACTCGATCCTGGTTAAGGTTAACCAAATCGGTTCGCTCACCGAGACCCTCGACACCGTCGAGCTCGCCCACAAGAACAACTACACCGCCGTCCTCTCGCACCGCTCCGGCGAGACCGAGGACGTGACCATTGCCGACATCGCCGTCGCCACCAACTGCGGCCAGATCAAGACCGGTTCGGCCTCCCGCACCGACCGCGTGGCCAAGTACAACCAGCTCCTCCGCATCGAGGAAGAGCTCGGTTCCACCGGCATCTACGCCGGCCGCCTCTAAGCGCTGCGGCGCCCGAGGATTTCAGTCGAGGGGCGGGCTCCTGAGGGAGCCCGCCTTTTTTGTGTCCGGATGGGGACTACGCGCACCTTATACCAACGGCTGGAAGCTACGACCTCGGATCAAAATCGCTCAGCGATCTCGCTACGTTCGGAGTCCGGAGCGCAGAGTGTAGCCTGACGACGGAGTCGTTGGGTTTCCGGAGGGGCTAATCTCAAGCAGCCGTCGGTATTACACGCCTATCGATACACGGCGCCCCCCCCCCCGCCCCAGCCGTCACTTGGCGGCGGGCTGCAGTTGCAGATTACGGGCATGGAAAGCCAGTGAGTTCTGAATGTGCGTGTCCCAGTAATCCCAAGTGTGGCCGCCCGCGTATTCGCGGTAGGTGTGAGGCACCTTGGCCGCCTTGAGTTCGCGGTGAAAGGACCGGTTGTCTTCGATCAAAAAGTCCTCCTCGCCGCAGTCGATGAGCAGTTCAGGCAAGGTCCCTGCCGCCAGCGAGCGGCGGACCTGCACCATCAGATCGTGGTCGGAGCCGCGCGGGTCATCGCCAAAGATGCGGCGCAGTTCGTCGGTGAAGGCGCGGCCGCGGGCCACCAGCGTCGGGTTGCTGAAGTCCTGCCAGCACACCGCTCCCGAATGACTGTTAACCGAACAAAACCGCTCGGCGTAGCCCAAGCCAATCCGCAGCGCTCCGTAACCGCCCATCGACAGGCCACCAATCGACCGGGCGGAGCGCTCGGCGCGGGCCTGGAAGTGGTGCTCGATAAAGGTCGGCAACTCCTCGCCGATGTGACGGGCGTAATCCGGCCCGCCTTCATGGTGGGTGTAAAAACTCCGGTAGCCGTCCGGCATGACCACGATCAGCGGCAGGTCGCGCACGTACCACTCGATGCGCGAGCGGCGCATCCACATGGTGGCGTCGTCGCCCAAGCCGTGGAGCAGATAAAAGGTGGCGAAGGGCCCCTGGCCGGTTTCCGGCAGCAGCACCTCCGCGCTGGTCTGCTTACCGAGAATGTTGCTGTACCAGTGAAGGGTAGTCCAAGCCATGGCGCTTCACGAAAGCCTAAATCCCCACCGGCTAAATCCTAAAATCAGAATAATCGTTGCTGCTCGCCGCGGGCGCGGGCCGGTTTCCCTTAACCAGCCCACCCCTAGGCCTGCCACGTCCCTCTCAGGCCCGTTGGCGATCACTCAGCGCCCAGGCCAGGTCGCGCGCAAAGAACGGGCCGCGGTAAATCATCCCAGTGTAGACCTGCACGAGCGTGGCCCCGGCATCGAGTTTTTCGGCCGCGCTCGCCGGGTCGCTGATGCCGCCCACCCCGATGATCGGCAGCTTGCCCTCAGTGGCCCGCGAAATGTAGTTCACCACCTCGGTGGATTTTCTGCGCAGCGGCTTGCCGCTCAACCCGCCGGTCTCGTTGACCGTGCTGAAGAATCCCGGCCGTGCCAGCGTGGTGTTCGTCGCGATGATTCCAGCTAGACCGAACTCCGCGATCACCCCGAGGGCGGCGTCGATTTGCGGCCACGACAGATCGGGGGCGATTTTGAGCAAGACCGGGAGCAGGGCGACCCCGCGCTTGGCGGCCCGCTCGCGATTGGCAGCCATGATCGCCCCGAGTAGTTCGCGCAGCGGCTTCTCGTCCTGCAGTTGGCGCAGGCCCGGGGTGTTTGGGCTGGAAACGTTGAGTACGAGGTAGTCGGCGAAATCCGCCAGCCGCGCGAAACTGGTCAAATAGTCCGCCACCGCCTCCTCCAGCGGGGCGACCTTGGATTTGCCCAGGTTTACCCCGAGCGGGATCCGGCGCTTGCCCGGACCGGGCTGTTTGGCCAGGCGGGCGGCTACGGCCTCCGAACCCTCGTTGTTAAATCCCATGCGGTTGATCACCGCCTCCTCGGCCGGATAACGGAACATGCGCGGCTTGGGGTTGCCCGGCTGGGCTTGTGCGGTGACCGTGCCGATCTCCACGTGGCCGAAGCCGAGGGCGGCGGCCGCCTCCCAAGCGCGGGCGTTTTTATCAAAGCCGGCGGCCAGCCCCACCGCGTTGGGGAAGGTCAGTCCGAATGCCTCGACGGGGCGGTGCTGCGAGGCTGGGAGTTGAGTGCACGACTCCAGCAACCGGCACACCGGGGATAGGCGCCCAAGCAGGGCGAGCGCGTCCACGCCCAGTTCGTGGGCCGGCTCGGAATCCATCTTGAACAACGCCGGCCGCAGCACTTTTTCGTATAGGTAACCCATAGATGCAGGGCACTGTGGGAAGCGCTCGCCAAAAATCAAGTTCACCCCAGTTGCCGACCCCATGGTTGTCCTTGTTTTTGTGCTTGTTATCGGGCTCAACTCGTACGCACGCTGACAACGAAACTACCCCCTGAGCTACCCCGCTGCAGTGACTTCGAAAATTCTTTTTCACGAAAGCCGTTTCGCGGTTTGACTCCCCTACAGCGCGCGCTCTTTGCTCCGACCAACTCCAAAGAAAACTGTCATGGCAAAATCATCTGCAACTCTCGATTGGTGTATTGTTCGTCTCGGCGATGACCACAACTGGTGGGTCAACGAAGTCAGCGACTCGGTGCGCTGGGACGTCGATGGCCTGAGCATCATCGATCCGCGCCAAATGGCCCACCTCATTGAACTGGTGGAGCCGCTGCGCGACTACGGCTTCGACCAGGATCTGATGGAGGCCGCCTTCATCCCCTTCCGCATCGAGAAGGAAGCCGGCGAGCAGCTCGTGCGCCTCAAGCGCGTCAAGGACTCCTTCTTCGAGTCCGACGAAAAACTCTTCGCCCTGGCCGATGTCCTCGATGAGGAAAACGGGCCCTACGCCGACCTGCTCGACCACCTCACTCGGTGCCGCGTGAAAATGCTCAACGACATTTTCAACTTCGAGTCCAAGCTCACCGTCGACGAGGTCGAGGACGAGATTCGCGAAGACCAGAACACCAGTTTCATTGAGGGCAAGGCGATCCACACCTTTGACGAGGTGAGCGCGATTCTCGACTACGTTCCCGCCGGTTGGGAAACCGAAGAGGGCGAAGAGCGCGCCAGCAAGAGCGACGAGGATATCGACGACGCTGACCTGCCCGAGCTCGACGAAGAGGATGAAAAGTCCCTCGCCGGCGACGCCACCCTCAAGTGGGACGAGGATGACGAGGCAACTGACGACGACGATGACAAGAAAAAGTCCGGCGCCGATGACGACGACGAGGACGAAGATGAGGACGAGGACGACGAGGACGATGAGGACGAAGATGAGGACGACGAGGATGGCGACGATGACGATAAGCCCAAGGCTAAGTCCAAATCCAAGGCCAAGCCCGCGCCTAAGCCCACGTCGAAGCCGAAGGCTACAGCCAAGCCCACGCCGAAGCCGAAGGCCGCTGCCAAGCCCGCGCCCAAGCCAAAGAAGCGCTAAGTCATTAATCCGTTTCTTTTAACAAAAGCGGCTCTACCCGGAGCCGCTTTTTTGTGCCTACGGCTCTGGCAGGCCAAAATCACTCCGCTCCTGCCTTACACGCGGTAGAATGTCACCGAACTGTAACCGAGGCCCGCTTGACCGCAGTTTGAGTGGACCTCTGCCTAATGCTCGGCGCAATTGTGCCGTTAATACCAGAAATTTTTAACTGTCCACCCGCCTGCCATGTCGCCCGCGCCCGTCGCCCCCCCTCCGCAAAAGCCCTTTGTCATCCAAAAGGCCCGCACGCGCTTTTTCGGGCTGACCCTCGACGAGACAATCCGCGCGTTTTTCGGCGGCAACGCCCTGATGGCGGTGGTGGTGCTGGCCCTGATCACCTTTTTCCTCTTCCGCGAGGGCTCGGAGTTTTTCGGCCAAAACCGCGAAAGCATCACCCTTTATCGCAAGGCCGGCCTCGAATACGTCGACCAGATGCGCGCTCAGCAGGAGAGCCACACCGCGCTCACCCGCTACCTCTTCGACATTCGCCTGCGAGCGGCCAAACACCTGACCGAGGAAAAAGGCCTGTCGGCGGCCGACGCCAATGCCCAACTCGCTTCCCTCGATGAGTTTGCCGGTCGCTACAGTGACACGATCGAGCCGGTGCGCGGGATGGTTTCCGAACTCACTGATGTGGCCGTGGCTATCAAGGAAAAGTACACGCTGAGCCGCGACGCCGAAAAGGAGCGCGCCCAGTTTATCGCCGCCGGCATGGCCGCCGAGGCCGCCGAGGTCAAAATTATCCCGGTTGATTTCAAGGTCGAGCTGGCGCCCCTCGTCGGTATGACCCCCGCCTACGTCGAGGCCGCCAACGGCGTGTCCACCGCCATCACCGCACTGCTTGCCACTCCGCCCACGGTACCGGCACCCGCCCTCAACGCCCGCCTGCAGCGCTTCCAAGAACTCAACCAACAGTACATCGCCTCGTTTCCAGCGACCCAGAAACGCCTTGAAACCTGGGACTACCAAAAACCCGTGCCGGCCTTGGACACCTTCACCGGGTTCATTTTAGGCAAGGAGTGGAAGACCGCTAGTTTCTGGCAGGACTGGTATGGGGTGGTGCCGCTTTTTATCGGCTCACTGATGGTTTCGGTTATCGCCCTGTTCCTCGCCGTGCCGCTCGGGGTGGGGGCTGCCATCTACATCAACCAATTCGCCAGCGCCCGCGAGCAGCGCCTGGTCAAGCCCGCCATCGAGTTCATCTCCGCGATTCCCTCGGTGGTCTTGGGTTTTTTCGGCATCGCCGTGCTTGGCCAGGCGCTGCGGGCGCTCTCCCAAGTGGAGGCCCTCAGCTGGGTTCCCGGCTTCCCCTTCGCCGAGCGCCTCAACGCCCTCACCGCCGGTTGTCTGCTCGCCTTGATCGCCGTGCCCACGATTTTTACCCTCGCCGAGGACGCCCTTAACAACGTCCCGCGGGCCTTTAAGGAAGCCTCCTTCGCCTTGGGCGCCTCCCGCATGCAGACTATCCTGCGCATCGTCGTGCCGGCTTCGCTCTCGGGAATCGTCTCCGCCATTTTGCTCGGGCTGGGCCGGGTGATTGGCGAAACCATGGTGGTGCTGCTCTGCGCGGGTAACCGCATCGCCATCCCTGATTTCACCGCCGGGCTCACCGCCTTTGTCCAACCGGTTCACACCATGACCGGCATCATCGCGCAGGAAATGGGCGAGGTGGTGCGCGGCGAGATTCACTACCGGGCCTTGTTCATGGTCGGCTTGGTGCTCTTTTTGATCGCCCTGCTGATCAATTTCTTGGCGCAGAAAATAGTCCGTAAGTACCGGGTTTCCATCGGCTAAAATATCGCAACACCCATGAGTGCCGTTTCCCTTCCGCCCGTGAACCCGTTCGCCCACAAACCCAGCCGCACCCAGGCACTGGAAAAGTTCGTGCTCGGGGCCTTTCGCGCCGCCACCTATTTTATCCTGCTCTGCGGCCTGGTCGTGTTCGCCGACATCATCATCAAGGGTGTGCCCACGGTGGTGAACGGGTTTAAAACCACCGCCCAGTTTCCCTACGTCACCAACACCTTTTTGTTCACCGCGCCCGAGTCGCTTTACGTTTTTGAGCACCAGGGCCAGGCGATGGAAATGGGCGACAAGGACTACCGCGCCTTCCGTGAAGCCGCCGAGGCAGAAGCGGTTGCTGCCGGCCAGCCCGCCCCGAAGTTCAAGGCGACCAGTTATGTTTACTCCGCCGGCGGCATCTGGCCGTGCATTGTGGGTACCGTTCTCTTGGTGATCGGCTCGATGTCGATCGCCCTGGTGCTGGGCGTTTGTAGCGCGATCTTTTTGAACGAGTACGCCAAGGACGGCCCGGTGGTGCGCTTTATCCGCCTGGCGATCCTCAACCTCGCCGGCGTTCCCTCGATCGTCTTCGGCCTGTTCGGCTTCGGCATGTTTGTGATTTTCTGCGTTTGGAATGTCTCGCTGATGGCCGGCTGGTTCACCTTGGCCTTTATGGTCTTGCCGGTGGTGATCACTGCCTCCGAGGAGTCGCTCAAGGCTGTGCCTAAGGGCTTCCGCGAGGGCTCGCTCGCGCTCGGCGCCACCAAGTGGCAGACCATTCGCAAAAACGTGCTGCCCTACGCACTGCCGGGCATTTTGACCTCCTCGATTTTGGGTATTGCCCGGGTGGCCGGCGAGACCGCCCCGATCATGTTCACTGCCGCCTACGTCGTCCGCGACAAGCTCCCCTGGGACGTGGAGAAGGTCGGCGACTTTTTCTTTCAAGGGGTGATGGCACTGCCCTATCACATTTACGTGGTTTCCTCGAAAATCCCCCAAAACGAGTACACCGCCCGGGTGCAATATGGCACCGCCTTCGTCTTTTTGGCCATCGTCGGCTTGATCGCCACCGCCTCCATTCTCCTCCGTAACAACCTCCGCGGACGCTACAAATGGTAACTGCATCGCCTTCTCTCAACCGTCCTCCCGTCGCGCCCATGGAAACTTCCACCCCCAGCACCTCCGCCGCTCCCGCTCCGACCAGCGCGGCCACGCCCGCCTCCCGCGCCTTTGCCGTGCCGGTCCGCTCGACCGACACCGTGCAGGCCGCCAACCTAATCGAGATCGAGAACTTCGATTTCTATTACGGCGCCAAGCAGGCCCTCTTCGACATCAACCTGAAGCTCGACGACAAGCGCGTGACGGCCTTCATCGGCCCGTCCGGCTGCGGTAAGTCCACGCTGCTGCGCTGCCTCAACCGGATGAACGACCTGATCGACGGCACCAGCGTCAAGCGGGGCAAGGTCACCGTTCGGGGTATCGACATCAACAGCCGTGACGTTGACCCGATCGAGCTGCGCAAGCGCGTCGGCATGGTCTTCCAGAAGTCCAATCCGTTCCCCAAGTCCATTTACGAAAACGTGGTCTACGGCCTGCGCATTCAGGGCGAGACCAACAAGGCGCGACTCGACGAGGTGGTGGAGAAATCCCTGCGTGGGGCCGCACTCTGGGACGAGGTCAAAGACCGCCTCCATGAGAGCGGCTTGGGCCTTTCCGGCGGCCAGCAGCAGCGGCTCTGTATTGCCCGCACGATCGCCGTCTCGCCCGAGATTATCCTCATGGACGAGCCCTGCTCGGCCCTCGATCCGATCGCCACGGCCAAGGTCGAGGAGCTCATCCACGACCTCAAGAAGGAGTACACGATCATCATTGTGACCCACTCGATGCAGCAGGCCGCCCGTTGCTCCGACAAGACCGCGTTTTTTTACATGGGGAAACTGGTTGAATACGCCGACACGCGCACGATCTTCATGAATCCCGCCAACCCCCAAACCGAAGCCTATGTCTCCGGTCGTTTCGGTTGAACTGAAACGCCCTTCGACGTAGCGAGTAGCGGGTAGCGGGTAGTGAGTAGTTTAAACTCTCCTGCCTGCATACTCGCTACCCGCTACTCGCTACCCACTACTTTAAAAAACAATGAAACGCTTTTTTGACACCGAACTCGAAACCTTCCGCTCCCATCTGATGCTGATGGGAGAGCTCTCCATCCGCCAGGTTCGCGATTCGCTCAAGGCCCTGGTCGAAGCCGACGCGGCGCTGGCCCAGCGCGTGATCGATGCCGATGACGAGATCGACCGGTTGGAGATGGAAATCGACGACGAGGCCATTCGTTACATGAACCTGCGTTCGCCGGTGGCCACCGAGCTGCGTTTGGTGATCGTGGGCATGAAGGCCTCGCATGACTTGGAGCGGGTCGGCGACGAGTGCACCACCATCGCCAAGCGGGCCATCCGCCTGGCCGCCGAACCCCGGCTCAAGGCCTACGTCGACATCCCCCGCATGGCTGAAATCGCCATCGAGATGCTGCGCGACGCCTTGGATTGTTTCCTGCATGGTGACACCGATAAGGCGCTGGCGGTGGTGCGCCGCGACGCCGAGGTCGACGCGATCAACAAGCAGCTCTACCGCGAGTTGAGCAGTTACATGATCGAGAACCCGGCGACGACCACGCGGGCGCTGGAGCTGATGTTTATCTCCAAGTCGTTGGAGCGGGTCGCTGACCATGCCTGTAACATTGCCGAAGAGATGGTGTTTTTGGCCAAAGCCCAAGACATCCGCCACCGCGAGGAATTTAAAAAGGGCTGAGCCCAGTTGGCCACTCGGCCGGGGGCCCTCCTGCCAACGCCGACTGCCGGACCTCCTCGCAGTCGGCAGGACAACGCGGGGCAGGCTTAGCGGGGAGTGTAGGCGATTAATTCGTGCAGAAGGTGATAGGTAACCGTCTTTGCACTCGACAGGGCGCCCGGACCGTTTGAGTTTCACCGCTCAGTTTTGCAGGCGTAGCACAATGGATAGTGTAGCGGTCTCCGAAGCCGTAGATGTGGGTTCGATTCCCGCCGCTTGCACCAGTTTTTTGAAACCCGTTTCGCGCTCGAAACGGGTTTTTTTGTGCCGCGCCCCGGACACCGAACGTAGCGAGATCGCGCAGCGATTTTGATCCAAACCCAATAGGCGTTCAGGTTGTGGCTTGCGGTAAACCGTTGAGCTCGCGCCGGGGGAATACGCGGTGTTCGGGTTTACGGACCCTGAGCTCACGCTCAGCGCCACGAGGATTGTGTTCGTGCAGCGTGTGGCCTTGAGCGTGAGCTCAGGGCGGTGTGGGCGCGGGAAGCGCCCCGGACTCACGTCCGGAGCCACGGGTTGGGTGGCTCTGAGCGTGAGCTCAGGGTGTTTTTCCAATGGTGCCCACGCCCGCAGGAAAAAGACTTCCGGCAGGGCCGGTGACCGCTTTGAGTGATTCGCTATGGATAACCTCATCACCGCCGCGCCCCACTTGGTTGTTTTCGGTGCCGGTTATGTCGGCGCGCGGGTGATCGAGCAGGCCCTGGCGCGGGGGTTGCAGGTCACCGCCCTAACCCGGAATCCCGAAAAAGCCTGCGCCTTGTCGATCGCCGGAGCCGATGTCATTCTCGCCGATCTGGCCGCGAGCGACTGGCACGAACGGCTGCCGGGCGGGGCCGATTTGGTACTCAATTGCGTGAGCTCTGGCGGGGGCGGTCCGGAGGCTTACTGGCACAGTTACGTCGAGGGCATGAAGTCGGTGCTAGGCTGGGCGGTGCAGGTGCCAGTGGGGACGATTGTCTACACCAGCAGCACCTCGGTTTATCCCCAGGGTGGGGGCGACCGGATCGACGAGCGCGCCTCGGTCGAAGACTCCCGTTTGCAAGGCAATCCCTTGGTCGAGGCCGAGGACCGCCTGCTGGGCGCGGGATTGCGCAGCTTTGTGCTGCGCCTAGCCGGCATTTACGGTCCGGAGCGGCATTACCTGCTAGATCAACTCCGCTCGGGCTGTGGCGAAATCGCCGGACTGGGTGAGCATCACCTTAATCTGATTCATCGCGACGACATCGCCGGGGCGATTTGGGCGGCGTTCGCGGCTCCGGCCGAAGTTGCCGGCGGGGTGTTCAATGTCGCCGACGACGGCGCTGCGCCCAAGGCGGAGGTGGCCGCCTTTTTGGCCGGGAAACTCGGGATGGCTGTCCCGCGCTTTACGGGCAGTCCGGCCGAAGGGCGCCGTCGAACCACCCCGGACCGGGTGATTGCCAACGACAAAATGAAAGAGGTGCTCGGGTGGCGCCCGCTTTATCCCACTTACCGCGAGGGCTATGCCCCGTTTTTCGGCGCGACCCGCTGAGGTGAATGGCGGGGAGGGAATGCGTGGAACGTCGCGCGAAACTTAGCTCCGCGGCGTAGCGGGAGCGCGAAGCGATTTCGATTCGGCGAAAACCCAACGACTCCGTCGTCAGGCTACGCGTGCAAGCGGGGCGGAGGCTCCGAGACGTAGCGGGAGCGCGGAGCGATTTCGATTCAGCGAAAACCCAACGACTCCGTCGTCAGGCTACGCGTGCAAACGGGGCGGAGGCTCCGAGGCGTAGCGGGAGCGCGAAGCGATTTCGATTCAGCGAAAACCCAACGACTCCGTCGTCAGGCTACGCGTGCAAGCGGGGCGGAGGCTCCGAGGCGTAGCGACTCAGGCGAGACTGATCTTTTTAACAAAACACGCCTTCAGGGCCAGCGCGGTGCCTTCGATTTTGCAGTCAATCTCATGGTCGCCGTCGACCAAGCGGATGTTTTTGGCTTTGCTGCCCTGCTTTAAGACCTGGGATGAACTGCCCAGTTTTAGGTCCTTGATCAGAGCGACGGTGTCGCCATCGGCGAGGACATTGCCGTGGGCGTCCTTGACGACGCGGGCGATCTCGGGGGCGGCATCCTTCGGCCACTCGTGGCCGCAGGTGGCGCATTCCCAGTGGGCGGAATGGCTGAGGACGTCGTCGAGGGTGCAGGCAGGGCAGGCGGGATTGGACATGGTGGCGAAAAAGATCTGGGCCAAGCACGGGCCGAGCCGGTGGGCATTTCAATCTCCAAGTGCTCCCGCCTTGCCGGTGCGCCGAGCGTATTTCCGCATCGCCGTGGGCCTAAGGGGCACCATGCTCGGGCCGAACTTCGCCCCGCCTGTTTTGCTGCTTGCGCCGACTGTGCGCTCCCGTCGTTACCCCCCCTGATGACTGCCCCCGCCGCTAACCCTGATCCCCTTGGCCACGCCCTGCTCGCCGAACGCCTGGCGTCCCTGCCCGCGATCCTCGCCGCCATGCTCGAGCGCGGGCCCGCCCCTCTGCGCGCGGCCAGTACCGCCGCGCGGCGTTTCATTGTCACGGGCACCGGCAGCTCCGAGGCTCACGCCCGCTACCTGACGATGTTGCTCAACTTGCACACCGACCGTGCCGCCGCCTACCTGCCGCTCTCCGGCTTTACCTTGGCCGAACGAGCCGCCTTCGCCGGGGCGACCCTCGTGGTGTTTTCCCAAGGGGTTTCGCCCAACGCCCAGATCGCGCTACGCCGCCGCCGCGAGTTTAACCACTGCATCCTGTTCACCTCCTCGACCCCAGCGTCCGCCCGCCTCGCCGGTAAACCCGAGCGGGCCGCGCTCCTGCAGGCCATCGGCGATGAGGGCGGCGAACTGATCGAGTTCCCCTTGGCCGAGGAATACACCACCCTGATCCGCTTTGTCGGCCCGCTGGCCGGATATCTCGCCGCCCTGCAATTTGCCGCCGTGCTACCGGGCAGCCGCCTTCGTCTGCCCACCCCCAACGAAATTATCCCCCTGCTCGCCGCGCCTGCGCCCGTTGACCTGCTGGCCGCCATGAAAAACCTGCCCAGCGCGTTCTCGGCGGGGTTTAACTTGGTCACCGCCGCTCCCATTTCCGACTTCGCCCAGAACCTGGCGTGCAAGTTTATGGAGGGGCTCTACTGGCCCTGCCCGCCGATCAGCGATTTTTTGCAGTTTGCCCACGGCCCGTTTCAAGAGATGAACGCCCACCCCAAGCCGGTGGTCATCCTTCAGGGCGGCTCGGTGATCGAAGCCGAGTTGGTCGAGCGCAGCGTGCGTATGCTGCGCGAGGTCGGCCTGAACGCCTTTGTGATCCGCGTGGCGGGCGATCCACTGCACGCGATTTTCGGCTTTGAGGCCGCGCTCAACGCCTTGGTTTTCGAGGTCATGCGCCACCTGCGCGTCGATCAGGTTAACTGGCCGGGCAAGGGGCGCGACGACCTGTTGTACGGCTTCTGCCCCGACCAATAGGGCCTTCCGGCGCGCTCGCCCCCGCTTCGATACTTGCCTCTACACCCGAAGGAAATAAGCCTGCGGCCCGTTTGTTATGCTGCGGCGTCAGTCCGAAAATCAATCTCCGCCTCCCCCCTTTTTTCATGAGCTCAACTTCAGTCTCTGCCGCCACGCCCGCCACCGACGAGCAACTCCTCGTGCGTATCGCCGCAGGCGAGCAGGCCGCTCTCGGTGAACTGTTCGGCCGCTGGTACCGGGCGCTCCACGCCCTCGCCGCCGCGCGCCTGAGCGATCCGGCCCAGATCGAGGACGCCCTTTACCACACCTTTATCACCCTCTGGCAAAAGGCCGGCGATTTTGACTCCAGCCAGGGCCCGGCCTACGCGTGGTCGCTCGGCCAGGCGCGGGCCCACTTGGGCGCGGCCGCCGGCTCGCCGGTGAACTCGCCAACGCCCCCGGTTGAAGCGGGCGCCGAGCCGGTTGCCCTGGTCGCCGCTGCCGCCGCCCTGCGCGCGCGGATTCTTAACGCGGCGGTCCCGCTGCCGACGGCAAGTCGCCACGTGCTGCCCTTGCCGACCCTGCCAGCCTGGCTCGGTTGGACCGCCGCGGCTGTGTTCGGGTTTGCCGCCCTGTTCTTTGCCGCCAAGAGCTTCAATGTTCGCGGCGAACTTCAAGCCGCCCTCGACGCCGAGCGGGTGTCCCACCTGGAGGCCTCCACCCTGAAAAACCTGCTGGAGGCCGAGCGCATCCTCTCGCGTGCCCAACTCGACCGCCTGATCAGCGCCGAGCGACTCATCACTGAGTTGCGCGCCCAGGCCGCTCCTGCGGTCAACGCGGCGCAGCCCTGAACCAGCAGGACCGCTTTTGGCCCACCCGGGTGCTCCCGTCGTGGGGGCGTTGCCCTGCGCATTACGCAGGTTGCTTCGGGTTGTCCCGTTATTGCCGGGATTGGCCCGCTTGACTGCGGGCGACCACCCAGTCCTCGATCGCAGCGTCATTGGCCCCGAGGCGCCAGACCAGGTTGAGGAACTCGGCCGGATGGATGTCGTGGGCCTTGAAAAAGCGCCGGTCTCCGCCGCACCCATACATCAGGGTGGAGGGCAGTTCGCCGCGCAGCTTGGCCCGGGTCTTGGGCAGGAGGCGCGGCAGCCAGGCGATACCACGCACGGACGCATCCTTGGCCGGCCAGCACTCGGGGTCGGCGGTCACCCCGCTTGCGTTGCCCTGCTGGACGTTGAGAAAGTAATCGCGCCGGAGCGACTCGATGCCGAGGGCGATGTCATAACCGGGTTCGCCGTCGTGAGTGTGGTGGTCCTCGGCGTAGTCGTAGAGGTTTTGCGCGCTCAGACCGTTGGCCGCCAGCCAGACGGTCTGGTCGGACTTAAAATAGGTGTCCGCGCTGCGCTGGCCCTGGCCGTAAAGGGCAACGGCTTGGTGATAGAGTGCGTGAAAGGTGGAGGCGAACGTGTAGTGGCGCATGATTCAGACCGTGCATGAAAGTGTGCGTACCCGCCAAGGCAATGCAGGGGAGCGCTGCGAACTTAACTAAAACGAAACCCTGCCCAAGTGGGGCAGGGTTTGGCGTTTGAACCCGACCAGGTGGGGCGCGGGTTATTGGAGGAGTCGCAGGGTGGCTAGGGAACTTTGGTTGGCGTGCATGAGCAGGGAGCTGCCGGTCGCAGCCAAGGTCTTCTTCGTGACCAGGTGAGTGGATTCCCTCGCCACATGGACGTCGAGGATGCGACTGCTGGCGGCTTCGAGGTTGGACTGGTTTATGGTTAAGCGTTCAGACGCAACTCCCAGGCTGGCTTGCTCCGAGCCGTTGCCTGCCCGCATGGCGGCCACGTTTTCAATCGCCACGGTCACCAGCGAAACCGCGCGGATATCCCCCCAACGAATTAGCCGTAGTGATCGTGCCCACACCCGTGCTGGTGCAGCCGAGATCACGCGCGGCAACGGTGATTGGACTCTTGGCGGCGGCATCCTCGCTGGCGTTGATGGTAAAGTGGGTGGGGCCGAACAACGGCATTCCGTTGAACGCCTCGGAGGTAATCTCGCTCAACTGGCTTTTCAGCCTGAAGAACTCGGCGTTGTAGTTCGCTTTGTCGCTCGGGCTCTTCGACACATCGTCGGTGAGCTTTCTCAGTTCGCTGATGCGCTCGAGTATTTTGCCACTCACTTTGAGCGCGCCGTCCTGAGTTTGCAGCAGGGAAACGGCAGTGCCGATGGTGTGGTCAAGCGAGCCTTGCAGCATTGCGGCGGCGCTGAGCTTAACCGATACGCCGGTACTAGAGGTGGCGTCGGACGGATTGGTTATCCGTGATCCGCGGGCGATGCGTTCCAGGCCCTTACGAAACAGGGAGTTGGCGGTGGCGACTTGGTGGGCAACAAGGGCGGCCGAATGAGAGTCCTCCGGCATGGGGTTATGTCGTTCCCAGTAGTGGAGGTAGGACGGGCGACGACGTCCCGAATCAGGATTGCGCATACAGGTTCAAAGGTCGGCTGTGCTTAAGGGGGTGATCGGCAGAGGTTGGGTGGTGGCTAGGCGGTAGCCCGGGGCGGGCCTTTAAAGAATTGGCTCAGGATGTTGCTGGTCAGGCTGCCCGCCCAGGCCGCGTCTTGATTGGCGGCCGCAAGTTGTGCCGTGTGATCGGCGTAGGCGCGTCGGGAGGCGGTCGCCTCAACAAGACGGTCTCCAGTCGTCTCGTTGGGACGGGTGCCATCAACGGATACTCCATGTACAGCCCACTGGCGGGCAGTGGGAAGGGTGGACATTTGCAGCGGGTGGGAGAGGGGGTGGTCGAGGGCGGGGGGGCCGGTTTGCGGGGTGGGGGCGGTGGGGCGCGGAGTCTGGGCCAAGAGGGCGCTCAGAAAGTCTTTGGGCATGGGTCCGGTCCTGGCGGCATCTTGGTTGGCGGCCGAAAGTCCGCCGGCGTGCTCAGCGTAGGCGCGGCGGGCGGCGGTCGCTTCAACGAGACGGTCTCCAGTCGTCTCGTTGAAGCGATTTCCATCAGCTAATACTCCATTTTCAGCCCGCTGGTTTGCAGCGGGAAGGTGGGGGATATTCATATAAGTACTCGAGGTATTCGGCTTTCCGTCGGATCACTTAGCGGGCAGGGGCTGCCAGTGCGACCGGTGTGGAGGTTGTGAGGGCGGAAAGAAGGTCGGTGGAGCTCGGGGCGGCGCCATCCGAGTGAAAGGTCGCGTAAACCACGCCGACGAGGTTTTGAGCGGTCACTGGCGTGCTGTCGGCGGTGGCGTTGTTATGCCCGCCAGCGGTCCAACCAGCGGCGGTGGGAGCGATCAACCCGTGGGCCACGGTTTCGTTGAAGCGGTTGGTATAAACCGCCACCATGCCAGCCCGGAGCTTTTCCGCCGGCAGGTGCTTCACCACCAAAACCGCCCCGGGTCCGAAATAGGGCAGCATCGAGACGCCCTCAACGCGGAGAACCCGCAGATCCGTGCGGTGGGCCGCGAGGGCATGGGCGTCGCGCAAGGCCGTACCCAACGAAACTCCGGTAACAGGATTGTTAAAACCGGCGGCTTCCCCCGAAAAAAACAGCGCTGAGAAAGTGATCACCAGTCCGGCGAATGTGGGGGCCTTTCTCATGCCACCACTCTAGTCCGGTTTGGCCGTTTTCGCTATCGAGCCATTCCCTCAACCTGCTCAAGGTCATGCCCTTATTTGTAATTAGGGATACCCCCTGGTTGGCGCCGAATTCCCCCCGGTACCGTCCCGGATGAACTCCCTAGTGGGCCCTAGGGTGAACGCCCCCGGCGGCAGGGAGGGGGCCACCCTAAGCTCACTCGCAATGCCACGAGGAGGTGTTCGCGAAGCGTGTGGCCTTGAGCTTGAGCGCAAGGATGCCGTAACCCTCAACTTGGACGCTGATGAGTGTAAGTCGATGAGGCCTCCCTGCCTTTAAAATCGGTGTCGGCACTCCAGCTTGGCTTGTGATCCACTTCGAGGGGCTGGTTTTTCGCCCCTCGCTGCCCGGTGAAATCGGCGAGGAACCTCAACGACTATTCCAATCAACCGTTACCTCATCAGGTTGTGCCAGTTCACTCAGCCGATCGGCTCCCTGAAAACCCGCTTGGTTACGACCCAGAAGATGCATGCCCAGTGGCTCGCCTCCTGGATCGAGCTTTTTAACAAAACCCTAGTCTGATTTTTTATCCCGTGCATGGACTTGACGAAGCTGTCATTGCGTAATCACTGTAATTACATGAAGACGCAGACCCTTAAAATCGTGCAAATTGGTAACTCACGGGGCGTGCGCCTGCCTGCTGCGTGGATTTCCCGTTATCATCTCGGAGACCATGTGATTGCCGAGGCTCATTCCGAAGGCCTGTGGCTGCGTCCCGCGCCCGATGCCGGGGCCTTGTCTTGGGAGGCAACCGCCCAAGCAATGGCGGCCGAAACCCGCGCCCACGGCGATGAATTCGCAGATCTAAATTCAGTTGCGACGGATGGACTCGATTCCCTCGACCGATGATCAAAGGCGCCCCGCTACGTTACGGAATTTATCTCGCTGCACTTGACCCCTCGCTCGGCCGCGAGATCGCCAAGACCCGCCCGGTCGTCGTGGTTAGCCTCGACGCCCTTAACCGCCATGTCGAAACCGTGGTGGTGTGCCCGCTCACAACCAGCCTGCATCCCACTTGGCGCACCCGTTTACCGGTCACTTGTGCGGGCCAACTGGCCGAGATCGCCGTCGATCAAATCCGCACGGTGAGTACCCTGCGCTTGGTTAAAAAACTCGACACACTCGGCCCTGCCGAAGCCGCTCGCCTCCGTCATCTATTGAGTGAGATGTATGGCTCCGCTTGATTGGCACCCGATCTCACCGACGCATCGGCTTTAAGTGCCCATCGCCATTCGAATCTGTGACACCTGTCGAACGTTTGGTTTTTTACCTCGCTACCCAACGGAACTTCCGAAGAACTAATAGGTTTTCTGTATCATGTTGTCTGTTAATGTGATGCTTTTTTGGGATTTATTCAGTCCGATTTCATTTCCAATGCACGCACTGGCAAAATAATTCAAACCAAGTCTTATAGGAATTGGGATTAAGACCGGAGTGATCCGCGCCAATTCCCCTCCGCCGCTGGTTAGACCGCAACTTCAAGCCGGGCCTTGTCGGTCAGCGCGGTTGACAGGTAACGCTCGCCGCAACTGCACCCCACGGTGACGATCACTTTGCCGGCAAACTCCTCGCGCTTGGCCAGTTGCAGGGCAGCCCAGACATTCGCCCCGGTGGAAATTCCGCCAAAAATACCGTCCTTGAGCGCCAGTTCGCGCGCGGTTTCCAGCGCCTGGTCGTCGCTCACCGCGAGCACCTCGTCGATGATGGCGGTGTTGCAGTTTTTTGGGATAAAGCCCGCTCCAATTCCTTGAATTAAATGCCTCCCAGGTTTGCCACCCGCGAGCACCGGACTGGCGGCCGGCTCCACCGCGATCGTGCGCAGCTTGCAGCGGGCTTTTAGCACCTCGGACACCCCGGTAATGGTGCCACCGGTGCCCACCCCAGCGACAAAGGCGTCGATTTTGCCGCCGGTCGCCGCCCAGATCTCTTCCGCCGTGGTCCGGCGGTGGGCCTCCGGGTTGGCTGGGTTCTCAAACTGTTGGGGGATGAACCCACGCTTACCGTGCTGCACGAGCAGTTCTTCGGCCTTGCGGATGGCTCCGGGCATGCCTTCGGCACCCGGGGTCAGCACGATCTCCGCGCCGAGCATGCGCAGCAGCACGCGCCGCTCCACCGACATCGTCTCGGGCATGGTGAGGATTAACTTGTATCCGCGTTGCGCGCACACGAAGGCCAGGGCGATGCCGGTGTTGCCCGAGGTCGGCTCGATCACCACCGTGTCCGCATTGATTTTGCCCTCGCGCTCGGCCGCCTCGATCATCGCCCGGCCGATGCGATCCTTCACGCTACCCAGCGGATTAAAAAACTCCGCCTTCAGGTAGATCGTCGCGGGCAGTCCGGCGGCGATGCGGTTGAGTTTGATCAACGGGGTCTGGCCGATGGTGGCGACGATGTCGGGGTAAAGGAGGGCAGCCATGGCCGACTAAAACCGCGCCAGGTCTAGGCGGGCAAGATAATCGCATCCGCCGTCGCCCGGCCACTTTGCATCGCCCCTTGAATCGAGGCGGAGGCGCGGTGATCGCCGCACAACCAGACGCCCGCGCGCACCGGCCGGACCGGCTCAATCACCAGCGGTGAGCGCACCGGCAGCGCGCGGCTAACGCGCACGGTTTTTAAGGCCCGCCACGCGCCCACCGATTGGCCCCACCAGCCGGCTAACTCGGCTTGCACCTGCCCCGCCAGCACCGCGTCGGAGTCGGCGGCATGATCCTTGAGCGAGACCGCGATCAGCGCACGGCCGGTGGGTGCGTAGTCCGGGGCGACATCGCTCATCACCGCGACATGGTTGACCCGCCCTCCCGTGTGGCCGTTGAGCAGCAGCGTGGCTTCACCCACCGGACTGTGTGTGGCTTCAAAATACACCGTCACCGTGGAGCGCCACGCCGGCGCGTGGAGTTCCGGCAGCAAGCCCGCCGCGCCCGTTCCGTCCGTGGCGACGACCACGTTTTGGGCGCGCAGACACTCGCCGGAGACCAGCCGCACCCCGCCGGATTCGAGGCCGGCAACCGGGGTGTTGAGCCGCACCGTGCCGGCACTCAACCCAGCGGCCAACTGCTCGGGGATCGCCTGCATTCCCCGAGCGGGCACGGCCGCATCGCCTTCCGCCAGCATACGGAACACGAACTCCATCATCCGGCTGGAGGTGGTCAGTTCACGTTCGAGGAAAATGCCGCCCAGCCAGGGGCGGAAAAACTGCTCGATCATGCCCGCGCCAAAGCCGTGCGCGCGCAGGGCCTCCAGGGTGGTGCTTTCGGGGCGTTGAAACAGTTCTTCCAGCGAGCCGCGCCGCGCCCGGCGGCGAAGGGTGGCGATGCGCAGTTTGTCGGCCAGCGAACCGACCGAAGCGCGCAATGTCGGCCACAGGTAGGCGGGTTGACGAAACGGATCGGCCACCCGCTGGCGACCTGCCTTGGTTTGCACCAACGCGCCTGGGGTGAACGCCCGTAGGTCGAGCGCCTCATAATCGAGCCAGCGCCGGGCCTCCGGGTAGGCCGTGAGTAAAACCTGGAAACCGCGATCGAGCTGAAACCCATCGACTAAGTCGGTGCGCACGCGCCCGCCGACCGCTTCGGCCGCCTCCAGCACCACGCAGCTGCGTCCGGCCTGTTGCAGCCGCCGCGCGCAGGTCAGTCCGGCCAGGCCCGCGCCAACGATGATGACTTCGGCGCTCATCGGGCGGGTTGCAGGTGGGGTGTGACCGCTTGGGTCAACGCCAAGGCCGACACCGCCGCGCCCTCGATCTTGGGGCCGCCAAACGCGTCGCCGGCAAAGCCCAGGCCGAGCTCGGGCAACCACACGCAGCGCTCGGTGTGAGTGGCTTTGGGCTCGCTGAATTTCCAGCGGTGCAACGTGGTCGAAACTACCGGCGCGCCCAGCCAGCGCTCGACCACCGGCAGGAGCAGCGCGGCAATCTCCGCCTCAGGGCGCCCGTAATGTTGCGCGGAAAACACCGCCGAAGCCTGCACCGTGACCGCCGCCGGCGCGGTTTGCGCCAGGCCTTTTTTCACGTTGTCAGCGAGCCAGCGCACCGGCCCTTCGGTGAACGCGATCCCTTCGGGCGGCACCGCGCTGGGGCCCGCCAAACTCACCAGCAGCGCCAGGCAAGGGTGGTAGGTTAACTCAGCTAGGGCCGGGCCCACCGTTGAGGGCAGGGTGAATTCGCCGGCCGCCAACACCGCCAGCGCCTGGGGCACTGGGCAGGTGAACAACAAACGCTCAGCGCTGATCAGCCCTTGGTTTTCAATCTCCAGCTCCCAGCAGCCGCAGGTGTGGCGGCGCGCCGCCGTGACCTTGTGCTCGCGCAAAATCGTTAACCCTTCCGCCAACGCCTTCGGCACCGCGGTCATCGCTGGCACGCCGACGAGCCGGCGATGGGGCGAATCCGGCCAGGCTTTAACCCAGCCGTTTGCCTGCCAGTCGGCCACCACCGCGGCAAACTCCGGGTCGCGCACCGTGAAAAACTGCGCGCCTGAGTCGAAGCTCGCCTCGCCGACCCGCTTGGTGGCCATGCGCCCGCCGTAGCCACGGCTTTTTTCCAGTACGACGACTTCGGCGCCGCGCGCGGCCAACCCGCGCGCCAGCAGCAGCCCGGAGATGCCTGCACCGATGATGACCGTAGTATTATTCATGTTTGGGGCGGGGAAGCTGTGTAACCGAGCCCGGCGCGCAAGGCTGACTCCACGTTTTGGTGACGGAAACGGTAACCGGCTTCGGTTAACTTTCCTGGCTGCACCCGGGCGCTGGACAAGAGGGTTTCGTCGGCCATTTCCCCAAGTGCGAGGCGCAGGGCGCACGGCGGCACCGGCAGCAGCGCCGGGCGGTGCAAGACCCGAGCCAAGGTGGCGGTGAACTCCGCGTTGGTCACCGGGTGTGGCGCGACCGCGTTGACCGGCCCGTCGCAGCGCCAGTCGAGCACCGCGTGGTAAATCGCCCCGACCAGGTCATCGAGCGAGATCCAGCTCAGCCAGCGCTGGCCGGTGCCGATGCGCCCGCCCAGTCCGGCGGCGAATACCGGAAGAATTTTCGCCAGCGCCCCGCCGGCCGGGGTCAGCACCACGCCGGTGCGCAGTCGCACCACCCGCACGCCCAACTCCTCGGTCGCCACCGCCTCGCGCTCCCAGTCCGCGCAAACCGAGGCGAGGAAACCGGCGCCGGGCGCCGATTGTTCGTCGAGGACTTCGTCGCCGCGGCTGCCATAAAAACCGGTGGCCGAGGCCGAGATGAACACGAAGGGGCGCAGTCGCTCGCTTTTGATCGCCGCCATCGCCGCGACCAGGGTGCGGGTGGCCTCGACGCGGCTGCGCCGGAGCGCGGTTTTGCGCGCCTCGCTCCAGCGCGCGTCGGCGATGCCTTCGCCGGCGAGGTTAACGACCACGTCGACCCCACGCAGCGCCTGGGCGGGGATTTCCCCACTGGCGGGATTCCAAAACACCTCGTCGGCCGTGGTGGTCGCGCGCCGCACCAACCGGATGACGGTGTGCCCGTGGGTTTGCAAAAATGCGGACAGCGCCCGCCCGACCAGCCCTGAGGCGCCGGCGAGCAGAAAGGTCATTGGGCGGACCGCGATGTAACGGGCGGTGCTTTCGAGATCGGTTTGGGTGAGCGCCTGCCGGTAGTTAAACAGCCGCTCCAATTCGCGCCGGGCCAGCGCCCCGCCGAAAATCCGCCCCAGTGGGCCGAAGGGCAGGCGGTAGGTGATGGCGTCGGTGAGCACGCAGGCGCGGCCGTCCTCGACCGGTTCGACCCGGTGGAGGTGTTCCCAGTGGGCGAAGGGGCCGCGGTGCTGCACGTCGCGAAACTGCACGCCCGCTTGGTAGTCGCGGTGCTCGACGTCCCAGCGCACCCAAAGCGGGCCGATTTTGGTGCGCAGGCTGACGGTGGCGCCGTCGCGGATGCCGCCGGAGCGGGCGAGCAGTTGGAGTTTTTGCCACGGCGGGGCGAGGCGCTCGAAAGCGCCCGGGCGTTCGTGCCAGGCGAACACGTCGGCGGCGGGTCGGGCGATGCGGATGCTGCGGGTGAAAGTCGAAAAACTCATTTCGTAGCCCGTGGCTTTCGCAGCCGCAGGGGCGCGGGGCAATCCTGCAGGTTTCTAAATCAAAACTTCCGCGCCCACCTTGAGCTCACGCTCAAGGCCACGGCCGGCATGGGATGACGGGCATTGGACATTGGCCCTTGGGCATGGGTCGTTGGTGCGGCCTTTTCCCGCGGCCCGCAGCTTTCCTAAAGTTTGGTTGAAAACCCCAACCGCGTTCCCAACCTTGGACCCTCGTGGAAGCCAAAACCAAGTCCGTTCCGTCCTTCGAGGTCGCCCTCGCCCGCCTGGAAGCCATCGTTGAATCGATGGAATCTGGCGAGGTGCCGCTGGCCGATCTGCTGGCCAAGTTTGAGGAGGGCAACAAGTTGCTAAAGACCTGTGAGGCTCGCCTGAAGGATGCCGAGTTGAAAATCGACCAGCTCAAAAAGGCCAAGGACGGCTCAGTCGAGCTGTTGCCCTTCGAGACCACGCGCGAAACCTAAGCCCGCCGCCTCGCTCCACTCGCCCCTCCCGGCTTCCTCGTTCCTGTATTTTTGTTGATGAACACTCTTCCCGACGTCTCGGCCCTGGCGCCTTCTTCGCCCGGCCTGCTTGCCGGCATTCGCGGCCCCGCCGACGTCAAAGCCCTCACCCCCGAGCAGCTCGTGCAACTGGCTGCCGAGTTGCGCCGCGAGATCATCGCGGTGACCGCCCGCAATGGTGGCCACGTCGGGCCGAATTTAGGCGTCGTCGAGCTGAGCATCGCGCTTCACCGGGTGTTCACCACCCCCGACGACCAATTTGTTTTCGACGTCTCCCACCAGGGCTACGTCCACAAGCTGCTCACCGGGCGCGGCGGCGATTTTTTCAAGAACCTGCGTAAGACCGGCGGGGCCAGTGGCTTTTTTTACAGGTCTGAGAGCCCGCACGACTCGTTCGGGGCAGGCCATGCCGGCACCGCGTTGTCGGCCGCTTTGGGGATGGCCACGGCGCGCGACTTGCGCGGCACCAGCGAGCATGTCGTTGCCCTGTGTGGCGACGCGGCGTTCACCTGCGGCATCACCATGGAGGCGCTCAACAACGTGGTCAGTTCGAGCAAGCGGCTGATCGTCATCCTCAACGACAACGAGTGGTCGATCGCCAAAAATGTGGGCGCGTTGTCCAAGTACCTCAACCGACTTTCCACCCATCCCACCTACAACAAGGTGCACCACGATTTGGAGAAGTTTTTCACCAGTCTGCCCGGCGGCCCGGACATGCACCGGATGTGGGTGAAGTGGAAGCGCGAGACCAAGGATTTTATCGTCGAGTCGTCCCTGTTCGAGAAGTTCGGCCTGCGTTACCTCGGGCCGATCGACGGCCACAACATCGACGAATTGGTCAAAAACCTGGAGTTCGCCAAGCTGAGCGACACGCCGGTGATCCTGCACGTGCTGACTAAGAAGGGCAAAGGCCTCGACGCGGCCATCGCGCACCCGGAGAAATTCCACGGCGCCAGCCCCTACGATCCGGTGACCGGCGAGAGCATTCAGCCCGCGGTCGCCCCGGTCAGTCCGCCGCCGCCTAATTATCAGGATGTGATGGGCAAGGCCCTGGTGCGTTTTGCCCAGGCCGATCCGATGATTGTCGGCATCACCGGGGCGATGCCCAGCGGCACGGGTTTGTCCCACTTGGCGGCGGAGTGCCCCCGGCAGTTTTTTGACGTCGGCATTGCCGAGGAACACGCGGTGCTCTTCGCCGCCGGTTTGGCGACCAAGGGGATCAAGCCGGTGGTGGCGATTTACTCCACGTTCCTGCAGCGCGGCTACGACCAGATTATCCACGATGTGGCCCTGCAAAACCTGCCGGTGACCTTTTGTATGGACCGCGCCGGGCTCTCGCCCAACGACGGCCCGACCCACCACGGCCTGTTCGACCTCGCCTACCTGCGCCCCGTGCCCAACGCCACGATCATGCAGCCCAAGGACGAGGACGAGCTGGTGGACATGTTGCACACCAGCCTGCACCTGCCCGGCCCCGGGTTTATTCGTTACCCGCGCGGGGCGAGTGTGGGGGTTAAAATCAAACCCCAACCAGCCACCCTCACGGTCGGCCAAGCTGAACTGTTAAAACCCGGTTCCAATATCATGATTTGGGCGCTGGGCAGCATGGTTCAGGACGCGCTCAAACTGGCCGCGCGTATCGAGGCGACCGAGCAACTCTCGGTCGGAGTGGTCAACGCCCGCTTCGTCAAACCGCTCGACCGTACGCTGCTGCTTAGCCATGCAACCTGCATTCCGCTGATCGTCACGATGGAGGATCATGTGTTGGCTGGCGGGTTTGGCAGCGCGGTGCTGGAGGCGTTGCAAGACGCCGAGTGTCCGGCGGCGGTCGAACGCATCGGTTGGCCGGATTGCTTCGTCGAGCACGGGACGAACCAGGAAATCCTGCGGGCGGCCTACGGGCTGGCGCCTGAGGCGATTTATCAGCGGGTGATGGATCGGTGGCGCAGCCAAGCGGCGGCCCGGGCCGAGGCCCACGCCTGAGCCGGGTTGGTGGGCATTAACTCGTTCTCGTTCTCTTACTCGTTCTCCATCGGCGGCCGGTGGCATGGACATCGTTCCGAATCGAGAACGAGCAGGAGAACGAGAACGATTAAGAGAACGAGGCGGAGGCGCTAGCCCACGCAGCCCGAGCTGGAGCGCGGCGTTCCTTGCGGAGGTTTGCGTTTTGGCGGACGCATGTTTGCGTGCGAGTCCTCTTATGATTAACGCCTTTGCTCCCAATCTTACGCAACATGCGCCCCGCAGCGCCCGGGTCCGCCTTGGCGGCTACGCCCACCTCCCGCGCCTGCTCGACAAGGCCCGTGCGGTCCTCGCCGGCACCGGTGGTGAATATCACTACAACTGTTCGCTCGACCGGCGTTTTTTTGATTTCACCGGCATCGACCACGAGGCCATGTTGGCCGCGATCAAGACCGGCCTGACCGACTCCGAAATGCTGATGTGGGTCAACGGCAAGGCCCCGCGCTCGCCCGTCGAGATCGTCGCTTGGTCGGCGTGGCTCGAGCAGAACGGTCCCGGTTCGGCGGACATGCACACCTGGATGGCTGGGCGCATCACGGAAACGGCGCCGGGTCGTGAGGACATCAAGACCTACTTCGAACTGCTCGATTTGGACGATTACGTCAGCTACGGCGGCAAGGCATAATGCTGGCGTGGGCGAGCGCGTAGCGGAGCGACGGAGTCGTTTCGAGGCCGGCGGATCGAAATCGCTGCGCGATCCCGCTACGTTTCGGAGCATGTGCTTCGCCTGAACACGTAGCGGGACGACGGAGTCGTTTCGAGGCCGGCGGATCGAAATCGCTCCGCGATCCCGCTACGTTCCGGAGCTGGATTTCGGCGGAATAATCGTTCCGCCGCTCGTCAGGACGGCCGCTCTCAGTTCACTTTACGGATTCAGCAAACCGACCTGCTTTTCTTTGTCTCCGTCGATCATGCGCCCGCTGCCGCCAAAAAACCAGAAGCTGATCATCCTCGGGATGTTTACCCACCTCGGAGTGGTCGGGGTTTTGATTTTTGTCTGTCTGGTGCTGCCCGGCCTCATCTTGCGGCCTCCGGCGTCTGTTGAAGCTGATTTTGTTTCTCCCCCGACCAAACCTGTCGTGGATTGGTTGGGGTTTTCCGAAGCCGGGGCCCCGCCCGTGGAGTTTGACCCGACCCCCCCTTTGGATGTGCGCCTAGGGGTGATTCGCCCCTGGCCGGTTGATCCCGCGGAGGAGGGGGAAATGGAACCGGCGATGGAGGCCAACGCGGGGTGGCGGGCGAAGGATTTTGATGCGCTCCGTTGGTACGGAGGGGTGCTATCTTACGAGTACCAGGTGCTAACGAACGGCCGACTTCACTATCACCTGATGCCTTCGTTCAGCTTTCAAAATAATACTCTGCAATGGAGTGGGTTACACATACGCCTGTGGGTTGATTTTTGAGCGATAAACCACGGCCGGGGTGACACGCCAATGCCCCCGGTGCGACGGGGGCGCGCAGCTGGCCTATGGTCGAACTCGGCGGCGGGTGGACATAAAAACGCCCGCCGGGCGCGGGCCGGCGGGCGTCGGGGAGGGCAGTCGGGGAGGGCAGTCGGGTAGGGCAGTCGATTTGGCTGCGTGGGACTTAGGCGGAGTACGTCGAGGCGAACCACGGGGTCTGCGCCTTTTTCTTCACCGACCCGTTGGCGGCAAGGTGCTCGAGAACCTTGAACACCAGCTCGGGGTTGACCGACGCGCCGAGGGCGGCGGCGAGGGACTCGGCGGTGAACGACTGGCCGGCGGCGGCCTGGAGTTTCGCGGTGATCTGGAGCTTGAGTGTGATCACGCTGCCGGCGGCCTTTTTGCCGGCTTCCACGCCGGGTTGGTGGTAGGCGTTGATGCCCACCAGGGAGGCGTAGAGCCCGACCACGCGTTCATAGAGGGCGATCAGGATGCCGAGCGAACGCGGGGAGACGTCGGCCAAGGTGATGCTGATCGAGGTGCGGTCTTTTTCGCTGAGCGCGTCGCGCGTGCCCAGGTAAAAACCCTGGAGGAAATCGCCGGTGGTCACGCCGGGTTCGACGTCGAACGAAGAGCCGTCGCGGTCCTTGAGGACTTCGATGAAGGTGACGAAGAAGTTATTCACGCCTTCGCGCAGCTGTTGCACGTAGGCGTGCTGGTCGGTCGAGCCCTTGTTGCCGTAAACGGCGATGCCCTGGTTGACGACGTTGCCCTTGAGATCGAACTCCTTGCCGAGCGACTCCATGACGAGCTGCTGGAGGTAGCGGGAGAACAGCAGGAGGCGGTCCTTGTAGGGGAGCACGACCATGTCCTTGGTGCCCTTGCCGTCGGTGGCGTAGTACCACATGAGCGCGAGTAGGGCGGCGGGATTTTCGCTGGTTTTGGTCGAGCGGGTGACGGCATCCACGGCGGCGGCGCCATCAAGGATCGCCTGGATGTCGATGCCTTGGAGCGCGGCGGGCAACAGGCCGACGGCGGACAGTTCGCTGGTGCGGCCGCCAACCCAGTCCCACATGGGGAAACGGGCCAGCCAGTTCTGGGCGAGGGCGGTCTGCTCCAGCTTGGAGCCGGCACCGGTGACGGCCACATAGTGCTTGGTGAAGTCGAGCCCGGCGGCCTTGAAGGCGGCGGCCGCCTCGAGTTGGCCATTGCGGGTTTCGGCGGTGCCGCCGGACTTGGAAATGACCACCGCGATCGTCTCGGGCAGTTTGCCGGCCAAGGAGCCGAGCACGTAGTCGATGCCGTCGGGGTCGGTGTTATCGAAGAAAGAGACGGTCAACTTGTCGATGCCGGGGCGGCCGAGGGCGTGGTTGACGAGCTGCGGGCCGAGGGCGGAACCGCCGATGCCGATCACGAGCAGCTGGGTGAACTTTTTGCCGGTGGAGCCGAGGATTTTCCCCGCGTGAACATCAGCGGCGAAGGCCTTGATCGCGGCGAGTGTGTCGCTGATTTCTTTGGCCAGGGCGGGGGTGGGGGCGAGCTGGGGGGAGCGCAGCCAGTAGTGGCCGACCATGCGGTTTTCGTCGGGGTTGGCGATGGCGCCCTTTTCCAAAGCGGCCATGTCGGCGTAGGCCTGCTGCATGGCAGGCTCTTTGGCGGCGAGAAAGCCCTCGGGGAAGGGGATCCGGCTGATGTCGAGCGCGAGACCGAGCTCGGAATTCTGGTAGTAGTGGGTTTTGAAGCGTGACCAGTTCATAGGTGGGAAGTTAGGGGACGAAGGCGGCGACTATGGTGGCGCAGGCCGCGACCACAAGCGAGGAGGCGCTGATTGTGAAAAAGGGGGGCGGGGGAGGTGTTGAGAGCTCGGCGGGTAGGGCGACTCCAGTTGGCAGTGGGCAGCAAAAAGCCATCCCGCAAAGGGATGGCTTGGATACGCACCGGGCCGAGATGTCGCCCTGGTTTCAATTGCGGTGGTGCGGGGTGGCCGCCTTGGCCGACTGGGAGTCCATGAATTCGCGGATGACCTCGATGCGGGCACGCGCCTGCTCCTCGACCTCGATTTCCTCGGCGGACCGCTGGTGTTCATGGCTGGCCATGGCTTTGCGCATCTTCGAGAGGGCGATGTTTTGCAACTGGCGGACGCGCTCGCGGGTGACTTTGAACTTGGTGCCGACTTCCTCCAAGGTGAGCTCGTCGCGGCCATCCAGTCCGAAACGGTACTTGATGATCTCGGCTTCGCGCGGTTCCAGCGTCGAGACGAGCGCGTAGAGGTCGGCGTTGCGGGTTTTTTGCTGCAAGGTTTCGGCCGGGCTCGTCGCATTTTCGTCGCCGACGATTTCCCCAAAGCTGCCGGAATCGCCGTTTTCGCCGATCGGCGCGTCGAGCGAGGCGGGCCGCACGCTGACGGATTTGAGGTGGGCGACGCGGCTGGTCGGCACCTGCAATTCGATTGCGATCTCCTCGTCGCTGGGCTCACGGCCGAGCTCCTCGGTGAGCGCCATGGCGGTCTTGCGCATTTTGGAGATCTTATCGACCAAGTGCACCGGCAGGCGGATGGTTTTCGACTGGTTGGCGAGGGCCCGCTTGATCGACTGTTTGATCCACCAGGCGGCGTAGGTGGAGAGCTTGCCACCCTTACTCGGGTCGAAGCGTTCGACCGCTTTGACCAGCCCGATATTACCCTCCGAGATCAGGTCGAGCAACGGCAGGCCGAAGTCCTTGTAATCCATCGAGATTTTCACGACCAGGCGCAGGTTGGCCGAAATCATGTGGTCGCGCGCCGCCTTGTCGCCTTTGCGAATCCGGCGGGCGAGCTCGATTTCCTCCTCGATGGTGAGCAGGGCGGTTTTGCCGATTCCCTGGAGGTAGAGTTGGAGGTTGCTGCGTTCGAATTGGCCGTGGTCGCGGGAGGCCGGCCAGTCGGGCTTTTCCAGGAACGAGGGCGGGGTTTCCATCGGGCTGGGCGAGGGGAGGGCTTCGGACCGAGCAAACGGGGCGACGTTATGAGAGTCGGTCGGCTTGCGCATGGATTTCAGCTGGGTGGACATGGTGATAAAAGTTGATCGTTAAAAAGATATGCCCGGGAGACCGCAGGTGGTGACTTGCTCTGCGATTTGACCCGCGCCAGCAATATGCGTTCCAGACTGGCGGGGCGGTGGTCCTACGAGGGAGCGCGGCGGGTCGAGGCGGGCGCGTTGTGCCAATCTGGCGCGGTTGGGCCATGTCCGTCTCTGCCTTAGTGGCACGGGCGCCCGCAGCCTCCGGAGTGTAGCGTTGGCCGTCCCCGGCCAAGGATGGGGGTGATTTTCGGAGCCCCCCGAGTTGCCCAATCAGAAAGGAGGTTTTTTGCGGTGGGTGATCACTGACTGCGCGCCCGCCAGCCTTGTGGGGTGTTACCCGTATGGCGCTTAAACCAGCGGGCGAAATAATTCGCATCCCCGAACCCGCTGCGTTCGGCCACCTCGGCCACGGTGCCGCCGGCTTTCAGCTCGGTCTGCGCCCGCTTGAGTCGTTGAGCTGCCCGCCACTGGCCCGCCGTCATTCCCGTTTCCTTTTTTAACAACCGGGTCAGGTGGTCGGGGTGGTAGCCGACGCGTTGGGCCAATTTCGCCACCGGGATCGAGTCGCTGCCGCTCTCGTTCTCCGCGAAGACCGCCTGGGCCCGCCGCACCACCGCGCCTTCGGTCCCGCGCCGTTCTGCCAGCAACCCCACCGCGCGCATCAACACATCCAGTACCATTAATACCGCGCCCGCCTCACCGGGGCGCACCTGCGCCGCCTCCCCCTCGCTCCAACTGCGCAATTCAGCCAGGGCGCGCCGCAGTTCGTTTAACTCGCCTTGGGCCAGCAGGGCTTGGGCGCTTTTCGTCTCTCCGGGAACGCTCACATCCAGCGCCAGGCAGAGCGGTTTGCCGCCTTCGTCTTCCACAAACGCATGCTCACAGCCCGGCGCCAAATAAAACACCCGCCCAGCTTGCACTGCCTCCTTGCGGCCACCCACCCACTGGGTGCCGCTGCCGGTCAAATAGAGCAAAAACTGCCCGTGGCTGTGATGGTGGGTCTCGACCCAGCCTTTTTCCGGTAAATGGCGGTTGAGCGCGAAGCGCATCACCCGCAGTTTCCCCACCCGAATGTCCAGGCTGTGGGCGTACAACGGGCGTAGGTTCCTCAGTTTCATGGGGCCTGTGTAATATCGAGTAATCTTAATTTAAAGTCGGAAAAGTGCTAATTTTGTCCGTTTTCGTCCTCACCCCTTTTTTCAAACCCCGCTATAGTCTTTCCCATGAATCCCCAAGCCGTCGTTCTCGTCACCGGTTCTAGTCGCGGTCTCGGCCGTGGTGTTGCCGAATCCCTCGCCGCTCTCGGCGTCAGTGTAGCCGTCCATTACGGCTCCAACCGCGCGGCGGCCGACGAGACCGTGGCGCGTTGCCAAGCCCTCGCCATCTCCCCCGACCAGCGCTTCATTCCCGTCGCTGGCGATCTCGGCCAGGCCGCCGGCCGCCAAGCTCTGTTCGATGGCACCATGGCCGCCTTCGGCCGTATCGACGCTTTGGTGAACAACGCCGGCATCGCCCCCCGCGTCCGCGCCGACCTCACCGAGGCAACCGAGGAGATCTTCGACGAGGTGATCGATGTTAACCTCAAGGGGCCTTACTTCCTCACCCAGTTGGTCGCCAAATACTGGCTCGCCCACCTCGGCCAGTCGCTCCTGCCCGACGGCTACAAACTCATTTTCGTAACTTCGCTCTCCGCCACGGTCGCCTCGGTTAACCGCGGCGAATACTGCATCTCCAAGGCGGGCGTCGCCATGGCCACCCAGCTCTGGGCCAACCGCCTCGCAGGCGACGGCATCAGCGTGATCGAGCTGCGCCCCGGCATCATGGCCACCGACATGACCTCGGGCGTGACCGCCAAATATGACGCGCTGATTGCTGGCGGTTTGGTTCCGCAGAAGCGCTGGGGCACCCCGGCCGATCTCGGCCGCGCCGTCACCGCGATTGTCGCCGGCCACTTCCCGTTCTCCACCGGCGACGTCATCAACATCGATGGCGGTTTCCACCTCCGCAGCCTCTAAGTCAGCCGCCTCGCGCCCACCCCTTTTTTCTAAAAACCCGCCATGATCCACCTCGATTCGACGCTCACCCCCGCCGCCCTCGCCCCCGCGCTCGACCGCTTTTTCGCGGTCGCCAAAACCAAGATCACCTCGCTCGACCGCGACTACGACGAAACCAAGGGCTCGCCCGTTTTCACCGTCGCCGGCCGCTACACCACCCGCGGCTGGACCGAGTGGACCGAGGGTTTCCGCTACGGCATCGCCTTGCTGCACTTTGACGCGACCGGCGACACCGAGAGCCTCGCCTCGGGCCGCAGCCGCACCGTGAGCAAGATGGCCTCGCACGTTTCCCACATCGGCGTACACGACCACGGTTTCAATAACCTCTCCACCTACGGGAATCTTCTCCGCCTGCTGCGTGAAGGCCGTCTGCCCGCCAACGAATGGGAGAAAAACTTTTACGAGCTCGCCCTCAAAACCAGCGGCGCCATCCAGGCCGCCCGCTGGACCGACCGCCCCGGCCAGCCCGGCTACATCCACAGTTTTAACGGCGCGCACTCGCTGTTCGTGGATACGATCCGTTCCTGCCGCATCCTCATGGTGGCGCACCGCCTCGGCCACGTGCTCATGAGCGAAGGCGACAAACCGGTTAACCTGCTCGACCGCGCCCTCCAGCACATCACCAACACCGCCCGCTTCAACGTGTTCTACGGCGAGGGCCGCGACCGCTACGACGAGTCGGGCCGCACCGCCCACGAGGCGATTTTCAACGTCAAAGACGGCGCCTTCCGCTGCCCCAATTCCCAGCAAGGTTACACCGGTTTCTCCACCTGGACCCGCGGCCAGGCCTGGGCGCTGCTCGGCTTCGCCGAAGAACTCGAATTCCTCGCTGAAATCACCGACGCCGAGCTCATGCCGTTTGGCGGCCGCGCCGCGCTGGAGGCCATGATGCTCAAGGGTGCCATCGCCACCGCCGAGCACTACATCTCCAACACCCCGACCTGCGGTATCCCTTATTGGGACACGGGCGCCCCCAAGATCCACCTTTTGGGCGATTACCAAAACCGCCCGGCCGATCCGTACAACGCCTACGAGCCGGTCGACAGTTCTGCCGCCGCCATCGACGCCCAGGGTCTGCTCCGCCTCGCCCGTTACCTGCAAGGCAAGGGCGACACCGTCCGCGCCGCTCGTTACCTGCAAGCCGGCCTCACGGTCGCGAAAACCTTATTCAGCGAGCCCTACCTCTCCACCGATCCGAAGCACCAAGGCCTCATCCTGCACTCGATCTACCACCAGCCGAACGGTTGGGACTACACCCCGGACGCCGGCAAGGCTCCGTACGGCGAATCCTCGATGTGGGGCGACTACCACGCGATGGAACTGGCGGTTTATCTCAACCGCATGAACAAGGGCCAGCCCTACTACACGTTCTTCGCCTAACCTGCCCCCGTCATGGACAACCTATCCCGTCTCGCCATCCACACGATGACGACCAAGCCGTGGGATCTGCCCACGGCCGTCGCCAAGTTCTCCGCCGCCGGCGTCCCCGGCGTTGGTGTTTGGCGCCAATGGCTCGCCGGCCGCCCGCTGGCCGAGTCTCGCGCGATGCTTGCCGACAACGGCCTGCACGCCGTCTCGCTGGTGCGCGGTGGTTTTTTCCCCGGCCTCAACGCCGCTGAACGCACCGCTGCCCTCGACGACACCCGCCGCGCCCTCGATGAAGCCGCCGCTGTCGGCGCGCCCCAAGTCGTGCTCGTTTGCGGCGCCCGCCCCGAACTCAGCCTGCCGGAAAACCGCCGCCAGATCACTGAAGGCGTCGCCGCCTGTCTCGACCACGCCCGCCAAACCGGGGTTAAACTCGCCCTGGAGCCGTTGCACCCGATGTACGCCGATTGCCGCAGCGCGATCAACACCATCGGCCAGTGCAACGACATGATCGACCAACTCGGCGACACCTGGCTGGGCATCGCCGCCGACGTTTATCACATCTGGTGGGATCCCCAGTTGGAGTCGGAAATCGCCCGCGCCGGCCGCCGCATCATCGGCTTCCACGTCTGCGATTGGATGACGCCCACCGCTGATTTCTTGAACGACCGCGGTCTGATGGGCGAAGGCTGCATCGACATCCCCGGCATCCGCGGCCTCGTCGAGAAAGCCGGTTTCGACGGCCCGATCGAGGTCGAGATTTTCTCCACCCGCCACTGGGCCCGCGACCAGGACCAGTTCCTCGCCGACATCATCACCGCCTACAAAACCAAAGTCTAAGTAGACGGTTTCCCTTCCACCCTTTTCTCACTCTTTCCCTCTCACTTTCCCCTTACCTTCACCCTATGAAAATCCACAAAATCGGTATCATCATGAACGGCGTCACCGGACGCATGGGCAAGAACCAGCATTTGCTGCGTTCCATCGACGCCATCATCAAGCAAGGCGGCGTGCGCGTTTCCCCTGACGAGATCATCATGCCCCACGCCATCCTCGTGGGCCGCAGCGAAGACAAACTGCGCGAGCTCACCGCTCTGTGCTCGGTCAAAGAATACACCACCGACCTCGATTCCGTCCTCAAGGATCCGCAGTACCAGATCTATTTCGACGCGCAGACCACCCTGCACCGTTTCGCCGCCGTGAAAAAGGCCGCCGAGGCCGGCAAGCACGTGTATTGCGAAAAGCCCACCGCCATCGCCACCGCCGACGCGGTTGCCCTGTACGAAATCTGCCGCAAAGCCGGCGTGAAGAACGGTGTTGTTCAAGACAAGCTCTGGCTGCCCGGCATGGTTAAACTGCGCCGCCTGATGGAGCAGGGCTTCTTCGGCAAAATCCTCTCCGTGCGCGGCGAGTTCGGCTACTGGGTGTACGAGGGTCACAACATCCCCGCTCAGCGTCCGTCGTGGAACTACCGCGCCGAAGACGGCGGCGGCATGGCCATCGATATGCTCTGCCATTTCCGCTACGTGATCGACAACCTCTTCGGCCCGATCAAGTCGGTGAACTGTCTCGCCTCCACCCACATCGAAGAGCGCGTTGACGAGGCTGGTAAGCCCTACAAGTGCACCGCCGATGACAGCACCTACGCCACCTTCGAGCTGACCAACGGCGTCATCGTGCAGCTCAACGCCTCCTGGAACGTGCGCGTTCGCCGCGACGACCTGCTCACCCTGCAAGTGGACGGCACCCACGGCACCGCCGTCGCCGGTCTGCGCGATGTTTACATCCAGCACTACGGCAACACGCCCAAGCCGATCTGGAACCCGGACATCAAGCAGCCGATCGACTTCTTCTCTGACTGGAGCAAGGTTCCTGAGCAGGAGAGCTACGACAACGCCTTCAAGGTGCAGTGGGAACTGTTCCTGCGCCACGTTGCCCTCGACGAGCCGTTCCGTTGGAACCTGCTCGAAGGCGCCAAGGGCGTGCAGCTCGCCGAAGTCGGTCTGCAATCCAGTGCTGACCGCACCTGGAAAGACCTGGCGAAGATCTAATTCGCGCCGCGACTTAGGATTGGATTCTCCAATCGAAATGACTCCGTCGTCAGGCTACGCGTGCAAGCGGGGTGGAGGCTCCGTGGCGTAGCGGGATCGCGGAGCGATTTTGATTCGGAGAACCCCAGGCCGGCGGCCCCAGGCATCAGTGCCCGGGGCCGCCGGCCTTTTTTTACGCCAACCCGCAGGCTTTGCGGGCGCGGCCGAGCACCTGGCTGGACGTGCCGCGCGCACGCTCGGCTCCGTCTTTGAGCACCGCGTGGACGTGGTCGAGATTACCCGCCAACTCGGCCCGTTTGGTGCGATAGGGCGCGAAAAAGGTCCAATAGTGTTCGAACAGTGCTTTCTTCAGGTCGCCATATCCGAGCCCACCCGCCCGCAGGCGGTTTTCTAGATCGGCGGACACCTCGGCCGGCGCGAGCAGCTTGAGCAGTTGGATCGCGATGTTTTTGTCCGCGTCGGGTTTGGGTTCGGCCGGGGTGCGGCTGTCCATCACGATGCCCATGATTTTTTTGCGCAGCGCCTTCTCGTCGCCAAAAATCGGCAGGGTGTTGTCGTAGCTTTTGCTCATCTTCTGTCCGTCCAAACCGGGGACCAGCGCGGTCTCGTCGCGAATCTCCGACTCCGGCACGACGAAGGTTTCCCCGTAGGTGTGGTTAAACTTGATGGCGATGTCACGGGTCATCTCCACGTGCTGCTTCTGGTCGCGGCCCACCGGCACCAGGTTGGAATCATAGAGGAGGATGTCGGCGGCCATTAGCACCGGATAGGCAAACAGCCCGAAGTTGGGGGAAATGCCCTTGTTGGTCTTGTCCTTGTAACTGTGCGCGCGCTCCAGCAGCCCCATCGGGGTGAGGGTGCCGAGGATCCACATGAGCTCGCAGACCTCGGGGACGTCGCTCTGCCGAAACAGCACGCTTTTCTGCGGGTCGAGTCCGCAGGCCAACCAGTCGAGCGCCACATCCAGCGAGTTCTGGCGGCGCTGGGCGGCGTCGGTGAGCGAGGTCATCGAGTGGTAGTCGGCGATGAAGTAGGTGCAGTCGCCGCGCGACTGCAGCTCGACGGCGGGTTTGATCGCGCCGAAGTAGTTGCCGATGTGGAGCTGACCCGAGGGCTGGATGCCAGTGAGAATACGCATGTCGAAAAGTGAACGAGTAGGAGAACGGGTAGACGGAAGAGAACGAGAACGATTTCCGGCGGGTTAATCGCGGCGCGGGAATTGGGTGACCGCGCCGCGGATACGGGCGATGGTGGCGGCGGGCAGGTAGCCGCTGAATGCGGTGGTGGGCATGACCAGGGCGCGTTTGCCCATCATTGTGCCCGGGTTGAGCACGGCGTTGCAGCCGACCTCGGCGCCGTCGCCTAAAATCGCCCCGAACTTCCGCAGTCCGGTGTCGAATACGCCGTTGGGCAGCCGCACCGTGACCGGCTTCTGATCCAGGCGGAGGTTGGACAAGATCACCCCGGCGCCCAAGTGCGCGGCGTTGCCGAGGATGGAATCGCCGACGTAGCTGAAGTGGGGCACCTGCACGCCGTCGAGTAGCAGGCAGTTTTTAAATTCGCAGGCGTTACCCAGCACGCATCCCTCACCGACGATTACATTGCCGCGGATGAATGCACCGGGGCGGATCTCGGTTTTGGCGCCGATCCACGCCGGGCCGATGATGGTGGCGTAGGCGGGTAGTTTGACCGAGGGATCGATCCAGACCGCGCCCTCAAGGTGTACGCCGGGGGGGATCGGGCGGTTGGGGGACGGTTGGGTCAGTTGGCCGAGGGCGGTGGCGATTTTTTTTAACCACTCCCACGGGGCGACGTCGGAGGGAAAATGCTCCGAAAAAGGGGCAAGCGACGGCGGCAGGGTGAAGAAATCGGCGGCGAGCATGATCGGCGCAGTGGAGACAAAAAAACGGCGAGTGTCATCACCCAAGGCGCACGTGATGAGAATACGTGTGACTCTCGGGCGTTGAACGTGCCTGAGGGATACGCGCCGGCGCTTGTCCGGCCTAAGGGAGCGCCGAGCTCCAGCTCGGCTCTGGGGTGATTTGGCGTGAGCCCCATTCAGGCCGAGCTGGAGCTCCGCGTTCCATCCTGCGGGCGCACTTCGTCGGCCGCCCCGGAAAAAACGCGCCAAAAAAAGACGCTCCGTTGCGGGAGCGTCTTTTGTGTGCCGAGGTTTAGACCTCGTAGGTCTCGAGCGGCACCGGGTCGATGACACGGGTGCCGGGCATCTTGGCGGTGAGCTGCTCCTGGAACCAGGCGCGCGCCAGCGGGTCGCCGTGGGTCAGGATCACGCTGCGAGCCTGGGTCTGCACCGCGAACTCGAGCAATTCTTCACGGTCGGCATGACCGCTCAACTCGTAGCGCTCCACGCGGGAGAGGAGCTTCGAGGTGACGTTGGCCGTCTTGAAGACGAACTCTTCGCCGTGCTTGGTCTGCAACAGCGCGCCGCCGGGGGTTTCCGGGTCGCAGTAGCCGACGAAGCCGATGGTGTTGCGCGCATGGCCGATCAGGCCGGAGGCGAGCGTGTAGCTAGGGGTACGCTCGACCAACATGCCGGAGCTGATGATGTAGAGCGCGTTTTGCTGCGGATCTTCGCCGGCGACCAGCTTGCGCGGGGCGGGCTTGATGTTGAGCTCTTTGATGACCGAACGGCTGAACTGCACGTCCTGGGTCTTGCGCGAGATCTCGTCGAAATAGTCGGCCAAGTCCATGCCGAGACCGGCGGCGAAGATCGGGCAGTCCACCAGACGGCCGAATTTGCGCGCGTCGTGGATGATCGAGAGCACTTCCTGCATGCGCCCGAGGGCGAACACCGGAATGAGGAAGGAGCCGCCACGGTTGATCGTGTCGTTGATCGAGGTGATCAGACGGTTGACCTCGTTGAGGCGCTCTTTGCCCACCGAGCGCTCGGTGGTGCCGCGGGTGGTCTCGATGACCACGGTCTCGAACTGGCCGGCGGGGAACTGGGCGCCAAGCAGCGTGCGTTGGTTTTCGAAGAGCACGTCGCCGCTGAAGAAGTAGTGGCGGTTCTTGTGGTGGATTTCGACGGCGGCGGCGCCGGCGACATGGCCCGCCCGGTGGAACAACAACTCGAGCTCGTCGGTCTTGCCGTGGAATTTCTTCACCTGGTTAAACGACAGACCGAGGATACGACCGGCGCAGCGATCGATGTCGTTGTGGGTGAACAGGGGGTAATCGGGGATGTTGGACTCTTCCTTTTGGCGCATCATCACGTTGGCCGAATTGTGCAGCATGCGCTCGATGAGCATGCGGCTGGACTGGGTCATGATGACCGGGGTATTCGGGTGCTGCATCATCACCACGGGCAGGCTGCCGATATGGTCTAAGTGGCAGTGCGTGATGATGATAAAGTCGAGCTCGACGTCACGGATCAAGTCCAGGCGGGGGGTGGCATTGCGGCCGGCCAGCTTGGGATTGAGTCCGCAGTCGATGAGGATTTTTAAGTCCCCAATTTGCACGAACATACAGTTGGCTCCGATGCCACCTACAGGATTTAAATCTAGTAACTTCATTTCTTAAACGGGAGAGCGAGACGAACCCGAGCAACAGGCGCAAGGCGCAAGTTTAGCTTCTTAGCGATGGGGTGAATTTCCCAGTTCGGCACAAGCCCCTGCCTCGTCTGGGTTACGGCTCTCGTTGGCCGGTGACATCCGAGAGCCGTCATCGGTTAGCCGCCTGGCGGGGGAAACCGCGCCCACGCTTGGGGCTGCGTTGGGGTGACCCCTTCGCTTGCCCCGCCGCGCGGCCACAACGATCCGAATGGGGGTGGACGCCACTCGGATTTTAAAAGGTGGGTTAAGTTTAATCGGATCGGGGCGATCTACATACCGTGGATTTCCGGCTTGGTGGGCACAGTGCCCCCCCCGAAGGCGACCCATTTACCTCTCCTCGCTACCCTATGGGGAAATAAATTGCGGCATGCTGCCTCGTCCAACTCCTTCTACTTGTTTTAATTGAGTATAATTTAGCTAATTCGACCGGCCTTTCCGGCGGTTAGGCCTAATTTTTTTGCAGACATTGTTCGCAATATAAAACAAGTTTCCGCACGTTGAGAAATGGCCGTCCTCCACCCCTCCCATTTTTTATGATTCCGAATACCCTGATTAAGCGTCTGCTCGGTGTGGTTCTGCTTGCGGCCCCCTGCGTGTTGACGGCCGCGGAAGTCCACGTTTCGCCCGCCGGTGACGACCGCGCGAACGGCGCGGCGGAGCGGCCCGTGGCTACGTTGCAGCGGGCCCGGGTGCTGGTGCGCACCGCCCGTCTGGCAAGCCCGAGCGAGCCGGTTACCGTGTGGATCGCCGGGGGGGATTACCTTCAGGGTGAGCCGCTCGTACTCGGCCCGGAGGATTCAGGCACGGCGCAGGCGCCGGTGGTCTGGCGGGCCAGCTCCAGCGAACAACCCCGACTGCTCGGTGCGCGGGTGCTGTGCGCCGCCGATTTTCAGCCGGTTACCCAGCCGGCTACCCTTGCCCGAATCGCCCCGGAGGCTGCGGGTAAAATCGTGGTGCTCGATGCCGACGCCCTCGGCCTCAAGCGCCTCGGGCCCTACTCGGACGTGTTCAGCGACACCGGCGGCATTCTCTCTTTATTCACCCGGGACCGACGCTTGCCGATCGCCCGGTTCCCTGACCGCGGGTTTATGTCGATCCGCAAGATCCTGTTTAACGCCGGCGGGCCGACCACCCGCAAGTGGGAGGGGGCGGACTGGCACCAGCTCGAGGATCACCCCACCGGCGGCATTTTTGAGTATCGCGACGAGGTGGCCGCCAAACACTCCACGTGGGCCGGCCAGCTTGACCGCGGGGTCTGGGTAAAAGGCTACTGGCGCATCCCTTGGCAAAACGAGGCCGTCCGCGTCCTCGCGATCGATCCGGCCAAACAGGTTCTCACCCTCGCCAAGCCCATCCCCGGCGGCATCGGTAACAAATACCTCCGTCCCGAGGGCAACGGCCGCGAATCCTACTGGGTGATGAACCTACTTGAGGAGGTAAACCAGCCCGGCGAGTGGTGCCTCGATTTCAAGGACCGCAAGGTCTACCTCTATCCGCCCGCCCCGCTCGACCAAACCGAGATTCTTGTGGCCGATACCCCTGAGGCGGTGGTCACGTTGCACGACGCCCGGCACATCACCTTGCGCGGTCTGGTGGTCACCATCAACGCCGGCCCCGGCATCCGCATTTCCGGGGGCGAACACAACCTGATCGCCGGCTGCACGGTGCGCCTGGTGGACGAATACGGGGTGCGCGTCGAAGGAGGTAAAAACCACATCGTGCGCAGTAACGAGCTCACTCGGCTCGGCTCCGGCGGGGTTTTTCTCTCCGGCGGCGACGAGCAGGCGAACCCGCGCGTGCCGGCCGGCCACTTGGTGACCAACAACCACATTCACCATTTCTCCGAGCTCCAGCGGGTCTACACCCCCGGGGTCAACATCGGCTTCACCGGCGGGGGTAACGGCGGCCACCACACCTGCGTCGGCATGACCGTCACCCACAACCTCATTCACGACACGCCCCACGCCGGGGTGCTGCTCGGCAGCTACGACAATGTGGTCGAATACAACGAGATTTTCCGCTTCGCCACCGTCTCCAACGACATGGGCGGAATCTACTCCTACGACCGCCAGGCCCAGTTCGGAAACCACTCCCTGCGCTTCAACTACATTCATTCGAGCGAGGAGGGGGATGCCATTTACTTCGACCACGACCACCCGAACATGACTGTGTTTGGCAACATCGTTCACCTGAAGAGCAAGGGGAAGCGCGGCACCAGTTTCCTCTACAAAAGCGGCGACCAGGCGCAGTTCCCGCAATCGATCGACTGCCGCAACAACATCGCGATCGAGTCCAATTTCGGCTTCGAGTTTGTCAGCGCTAAACCCACCGAGGCGAAGATCGAGAACAACGTGGTGGTGCGCGTGCCCACGCCCTTCACCTGGAGTGACGTGGCGGCAGGTAAGAAGCGCAAGGTCGCGGCTTATCCGAGCGGTGCGCAGGCCGTCTATGCGGCCGATCCGGGCTTTGTGGATCTCGCCGGCGGCGACTTGAAGCTGCGCCCCGATTCCCAGGTCTTTAAGGACCTGCCGGGCTTTCAGGCCATCCCCTTCGCCAAGATCGGGCTCTTTACTGACGAATACCGCCCCACGTTGCCCGCCCCCGAGTTGATCGACCGCGCCGGCCGCCACGTGCAGCACGACGCCCTTGAAGGCTACCAGATCCTTGATCGTAAGTAATCACCCCGAACCCTTCTGTTCGACCCAAACACCTTCCCCGTTTTTTCCCTTTCCCCTAAATCCATGCAAGACCTACGCCTCTCCAATTATCGTCAAAACAGCCGGCACGAGCTCGCCTCGCCCCGCATCCAACAGGCCATCGACGCCTGCTCAGCGGCCGGCGGCGGTCGCGTCATCCTCGCCGCTGGTTCCTACCGCTGCGGCACCCTTTTTCTCAAAAATGGCGTCACGCTGCACCTCGAACGCGGCGCGGTCATCCTCGGCAGTCCCCGCTATGCCGATTATCCCGCACCCGAGACCAGTTTCGTTGACGCAGTCGGCGACATCCGCGGCCGCGCCCTCATCCTCGCCGAGCGCGTGAGCAACGTCGGGCTGACCGGTGAAGGCGTCATCGATGGCAACGGCGGCGCGTTCCACCAGGGCACTCCCGAGCATTCGACTCGCCCCTTCCTCGTGCGTCTTGTCCACACCCAGCACGTGACCCTGAGCGGATTGGAACTGCGCGGTTCGGCCGCCTGGACCGTGCACCTGCTCGACTGCGAAGACGTCCTTGTGGAAAAAGTCGTGATCGACAGCCGGGTTAACGAGAACAACGACGGCATCGACATCGACAGCAGCCGCCGGGTGACCGTGCGCCATTGCCGCATCTACACCGACGACGACGCGATCTGCCTGAAGGCCACCCGCCGGGAAGCGTGCGAGGATATTCACGTCCACGACTGCGAGCTGTCCACCGAGTGTGGCGCGCTCAAGCTCGGCACCGAGTCCTACGGTGACATGCGCCGGGTGAAGCTGCATGACATCCACATTCGTTACGCCGCCACCTGCGCGATCAAGGTGCTCACCAGCGACGGCGCGGTGATCGAGGACGTGGAGATTCGCAACATCCAGGCCGACCTGACCACCGGTCCGATCTTCTTCCGGTTGGGCGCGCGCGGTCGCACCTACGCAAAGGACGACGCGCCCAAGCCCGCCGGTAAACTGCGCCGCGTGCAGATCTCCGGGGTGCGCGCCAAGATTTTCCAGCCCAACAAGCCGAGCCTCCAGTATTTTACCAAGGAGCTGATCGCCCCCGAGGCCTTCTCTGGAATCCTGATGACCGGCGTGCCGGAGCAGATGATTGAAGACATCGTGGTGAGTGATTGCGCGTTTGATTTTGTCGGCGGTTTCCAGGGGGACGCGAGCAAGCTCAACCCGCCCGAGGAACCGGCGATGTATCCGGAGCATTTCTATTTCGGCGTACTCCCGGGTGCGGCGGCCTATGTGCGGCATGCCCGCGCGGTGGTCTTCAAAAACGTGAAATTAACCCTGCAGAACCCCGACGTGCGCCCGCTCATCGTGACCGCGGATGCGCCCGACTTCAGCGAGGTACAGAACTAAGGAACGGGCCGGTCGGGGCTCCGTGTGGCCCCGACCGGTGGTCGGGTTGGGTCGGTCCGGTGCGTCCGGTCGAGTGCGGTGGGCCTCCGTTCTGGGCGCGCAGGGCTTTGATTGGGACCGCGATCCCGCTGGCCGGCCAGCGGGATCACTGGGGCAAAAAGCGCTCCGGCCGATTGCGCGGGCCAAGTCCGGGCACAAAAAAGCCGCCGGGGTGAGCCGGCGGCTTTGGGGAGGGCGACGAAGCCGCTTGGGCTTAGCGGCCGGACTTCTTGGCCTTCAAACGCTCGCCGGTGTTCAGCAGGCGCTTGCGCAGACGCAGGCTCTTCGGGGTGACCTCGAGGAGCTCGTCCGAAGCGATGTACTCGAGCGCGCGCTCCAGGGACATCTTGGCGGCGGGGATCAGGCCGGTGGCCACACCCGAACCCTGCGAACGGAAGTTCGTGAGGGCCTTTTCGCGCACGGCGTTGCACGAGATGTCTTCGTTGCGAGGATTCTCGCCGACGATCATGCCTTCGTAAACCTGCTCGCCGGGCCCGATGAACAGCTTGCCGCGCTCCTGCACCATCAAGAGGGCATAGGTGGTGGTTTCGCCGGCTTCGGTCGCCGTGATCACGCCGGTCATACGGGTGAGAACTTCACCGGCGTACGGGCCGTACTCCTTGAACAAGTGGCTGGTGATACCGCGGCCGCTGGTGGCGTTGATCACGTCGATTTCCAAGCCGATCAAACCACGGGTGGTGATGGTGGCCTCGATCATGGTGGTGGTGACCAACTTTTCCATGTTGGTCAGCAGGCCCTTGCGGTTGGCAAGGTTCTGCATGATCGAACCGACGCACTCGTCGGGAACTTCGATCCAGACCGTCTCAAACGGCTCGTGGCGGGCGCCATCGACGGTCTTTTCGATCACGGTCGGGCGGGAGACGAGCAACTCGAAACCTTCGCGACGCATGGTCTCGACGAGCACGGCGACCTGCATGGTACCACGTGCCTTGACGTTGAATACACCGGCGCGGTCAGCGTCGTCGATGTAGATGGATACGTTGGTCTTCAGCTCACGCATGAGACGCTCGCGGATTTGGCGCGAGGTAACCAGTTTGCCTTCCTGCCCGACCAGCGGGCCGTCGTTGACGGAGAACTGCATCTCCAGGGTGGGCGGGTCGATCTGGGTGAAGGGCAGGGCGTGGCCGTCTTCGCGCACGTCCAAGGTGTCGCCGATGTCGACGTCTTCGAAGCCGGCCAGACCGATGATGTTACCGGCGTTGGCAGTTTCGACCTCGCGCTGACCGAGACCGGTGAATTCGAAAATCTTGGTCACCTTGGAGCGGACCTTCTTGCCGCCCTCGTTGTGACGGATGACGAACATGGAATCGCCCACCTTGATGGTGCCGCCGAGGATCTTGCCGACGGCGATACGACCGACGTAATCGGACCAGTCGATGTTCGACACGAGCATGTGGAAGGGCTCGTCGGGCTTGGCGAAAGGCGGTGGGACGTGGTCGATGATCGTCTGGAAGAGGGGGGTCATGTCCTTCTTCTCTTCGCCGAGCTTGTACATCATGTAGCCGTCGCGGCCGGAGCCGTAAACGACGGGAGCGTCGAACTGTTCCTCGGTAGCTTCGAGTTCCATGAGGAGCTCAAGGACCTTGTCGTACATCTTGGCCGGATCGGCGTTGGGACGGTCGATCTTGTTGATCACGATGACGACCTTTAGGCCGTGGGCGAGGGCCTTACGGAGCACGAAGCGCGTCTGCGCTTGGGGCCCGTCATAGGCGTCGATCACGAGGAGAACGCCGTCAACCATACGCAGGGCGCGCTCTACCTCGCCGCCGAAGTCGGCGTGGCCGGGCGTGTCGAGAATGTTAACGATCTTCCCCTTCCAGTGGACGGAGGTATTCTTGGCCTTGATGGTGATGCCCTTTTCCTTTTCGAGGTCCATGGAATCCATGGCGCGGACTTCGACGGCCTGATTGGCACGGTAGACGCCACCTTCTTTGAGGAGTTGGTCGACAAGGGTGGTCTTACCGTGGTCGACGTGGGCGATGATGGCGATGTTGCGGATGTTCTGGTTCATAAACTCGGGAGGCGTTCTTCTGTGAAAAAAGGAAGAACGTGCGAGGCGGTTTCGGCATTGGCAAGGACTAAGCTGGGCCGTCACGAAAACGTTTCGCGGGCGAGCGGGTTAGCGAGTGACGGGAGTGCGGCGAACGCCGTCTCCGGCCGGGACATTCGTGGGGTTCCTCGCCTAAAACCCGGCACTGGCCGGCCAGCGGCTTAGGGCCTTGGCGGTGCAGGCGAGCCCACGCAGGACGTTACTTGTCGATACGCGGAATCGCGCTCAGCAATGTGCGCGTGTACTCGTGTTGCGGGTTGTCCATGACCTCCAAGGTCGGTCCCATCTCGACGATTTTCCCCCGGTACATCACCGCGATGCGGTCGGAGATGTGTTTTACCACCGACAAATCGTGGGAGATGAAAATCAGCGTCAGGTCCAACCGGTGGACCAGATCCGCAAGCAGGTTAAGAATCTGCGCCTGAATGGACACGTCGAGGGCCGAGACCGGTTCGTCGGCGATGATGATGCGCGGGTTCAGGGCGAGGGCGCGGGCGATGGCGATGCGCTGGCGCTGGCCCCCAGAGAATTCGTGCGGGTATTTTTGCAGGTCGCGAACTGGCAGTCCGACTTGGTCCATCAGCTCGCTGACGCGGATTTTTACCTCGGCCGGCGCGCAGATCCGGTGAACCAGGAGCGGTTCGGACAAAGTGGCGAACACCGTCATGCGCGGGTTGAGCGAGGCGAACGGGTCTTGGAAGACCATCTGCAAATCACGCCTCTTGGTGGCGAACTCGGCCGCCGTGCCTGTCGTCAGGTTTTTGCCCTCCAAAATCACCGCGCCGGCAGTGGGCGGGATTAATTGCATGAGCGTGCGCCCGAGCGTGGATTTCCCCGAACCGGATTCGCCGACCAAGCCGATGACCTCGCCGCGTTTGATCTCAAAGGTCACTCCGTCCACCGCGCGCACCACCCCAGTGCGGGAGGGGAAGTGAGTTTCCAGCGCTTTGATTTCAAGAATGTTGTCGTTGGGGTCGATGGGCGCACGCGGGGCCTTCGCGGTCGCGGGGGCGTCCGGGGGCAGGGCGAAGCGGGCGAGCAGGGCGGCTTCGTCAATGGGTTTTGAAAGGTCGGGCGGTAGCCCCGGTATGGTGAACAGCGGGCGGCCTTTTTCTTGCAGCGCCGGCACGCAGCGTTGCAGCGCTTTGGTGTAGGCGTGCTGCGGGTCGCGAAAAAGCGTGCGGGTGTCGGCCGTCTCCATGATCCGCCCCGCATACATGACCTGCACGCGGTCGCACAGGCCGGAAACCACCCCGAGGTCATGAGTCACAAAAATCACCGCCATGCCGAACTCGCGCTGCAGTTTTTTGAGCAACGCGAGGATCTGCGCCTGCACGGTCACATCGAGCGCCGTGGTCGGCTCGTCGGCGATGAGGATGTCGGGCTTGGTGATCAGTGCCATCGCGATCATCACGCGTTGGCGCATCCCGCCGGAAAACTCGTGCGGGTAATTGTGCATGCGTTTGGCCGCGTCGGTGATGCCGACCGCTTCCAGCATGGTAAGCGCGCGGGCCAACGCGGCGGAGCGCGAGATCTTTTCGTGAATGAGCAGCGGCTCGATGATCTGCTCGGACACCCGGGTGTAGGGGTTGAGCGAGGTCATCGGATCCTGGAAAATCATCGAAATGCGCCGACCGCGAATCGAGCGGAGCTGGGCGGCCGGGGCCGACAACAGGTCAACGCCGTCGAACAGCGCCGTGCCGCTTTCGATCCGCCCGGGGGGCTGGGGCACCAGGCCCATCAGCGAGTAACAGGTGACCGATTTGCCCGAGCCGGATTCGCCGACGATGCCGAGGGTTTCGCCGCGCTCGAGGTGGAAACTCACGCCGTCCACCGCGCGGTAAACGCCGCTGCGCGTGTGGAAGTAGGTGCGAAGGTCTTTGACGGTGAGCAGGGGCATCGGGCGGGTTGGGCGGAGGCGTTGGGCGGGTTGGGCGTGGTGGGGAGGGGCGGACGGTGATTAAGGCAGTTAACTTTTGCGTTAACGCGACACCGCTGACGTCGCGGTGAGTTGGTCGAGTGCGGCTACCACAGTGGCCGGAGCGAGCTCGTTGAGATCGCCGCCTCCTTGGGCGGGACAACCGGGCGGTTGCAGCAGTTTGGTGGGGGCGGCGAAAATCGGACCGGTGCGCACCGGATTGGTCGGGCCGAAGAGTGCGATCACGGGGCAGCCGAGGGCGTTGGCCAGGTGCATGCCGCCGGTGTCGTTGGTGACGATCAGCGCGCAGGAACGCAGCTCGAGCAGGTAGGCGTTGAGGTCGGTGGCGCCGGCGAGGTTTTGCACGCGTTCGGGGGCAAAACCGGCGGCCACCTGGTCGGTGATCTCGCGGTCGCGGGCGGTACCGAAAAGTTTAAACACCTGGTCGGGTCGGGCCTCGATGAGGGCGCGCCAGTGCTGGATCGGCCAGCGTTTGGCCGGGGTGTTCTCCGAGCCGGCGATCAGGCCGATGGCGCTCGGTTTGGCCGCTTGGCTCGGGGCCGACGCGGGCAGGGGGGATTTGTCCACCGGTTCGGTCAGGCCGAAGGTTCTCAGGAACGCTTCCCACTGGGCGAATTGGTGGTTTGCGGCTTGGTCAAAGTTAGCGGGCAGGCGGTGGGCGTGGGTGAGCAGCGGCCGGCGGTGGCCGGTGCGGACGATGCCGAAGCGTTGCGGGCTACCGGTAAGGCGGGCTTCGAGGTCGCCGCGCAGCGAGTGGGTGAAAATATAATACGCCGCGGGCGGGTTTTTGCGGAATTTCAAAAAATGGCGGAAGTAGCCGAGCCCGCGGGCCGGGAGCGGTTCGTAGCGGTCGGCGACGCCGGCGGCCGCGATGAGAGGGGCAAAGGCGGCCTTGCCGATCAGGGTGAATTCCACGTCGGGGCGGCCGGCGCGCATCGCGCGCAGCAGGGGCAGGAGCATAACGACGTCGCCCAGCCAGTTGGGCAGACGCACGAAGTAGCGTTTGTTGCGCGGCAGTTGCGACCAGCCCCGGTAGGCCAACTCCTGGGGAATAAAACTGCGGCTCAGGTTCAGGTTAAGACTGTTGTGGTGGGCGCAGAGGATTTTCCAGCGGTCATGCGACCAGAGCCAGGTGGCGCAGAGGCGCTCGTTGCTTGAGAGTGTGCGTTCGAACCAGCGATTGAGGGCCACGGTGGCCCCGGCCATCGTGCCGTCGTTGGGCACCGGCTCGGAGTGGAACTCCATGCGCCAAAAGCCGGTGCGCAGCGGGTAAAGCGCGTTGAGCTCGGCGCCCTCTTTTTGCAGGAAAAGTCCGGGCAGTTCCGTACTCGCGCAGATCCGCCCAAACAGGGTGGTGAGCGTGCCGGTGTTGCCGGCGTTTTGGTCAAACATCAGCGTGATGATGCCGTTGCGGCCGAGGATCGCGCGGGCGGCGTTCAGGCCGGTCCGGCGCGACAACATACGCAGGCCAAAACGCTCCCGGGTGAGGCGCAGGTAGGCGTCCATCGCCGGGGATTTCAGTGGGCGGTAAATGACCCCGGACTCGGGCACCGGCACCGGGCTGAGCAGGCCGAGCCAGGTTAGGCTTTCCCAATAGGCAAAGTGGCCGTCTGTCATGACCAGAGGACGCGGGCGGCTCTGGTGGTCGGTTAACAAGCCGGCCAGCGCTGGCGAAACCGTGGCCATGCGCCGCATGCGTTCGGCGGAAAGGTAGGGCGAGGCGAGCGCGAGCAGGGTGGTTTCCATCAGGCAGCGGTGGCTTTGCCGGGCCATGCGGGCCCGCCAGCTGGCTGGGCGTTCAGGAAAACAAAGCTCGAGGTTGTCCCTCACCAAGCGGTCGCGTGGCGTCACCGACATGATCGCACCCAGTAGGCCGCTGAGCGCGTTGAGCAACGGCTCCGGGGTGCGTGCGAGGGTCCAGCCGGTGGCGGTGATGAGGGGAATGAGCACGGGGGACGGCCGGATTATGGTTTGATTTCGAAACGCGGAGGCCCATTAGATGGGCGTAATTTTCCAGTTTAAAGCTGATTTTTTAAACGCACACCGGCATGCCCCGTATTCTCGTCATCAAACCCTCTTCGCTGGGCGACATCGTGCACGGCTTACAGGTGGTGGCGGCACTCAAAGAGCAAGTGACGGGTATGCACATTACCTGGGTGGTGCGGGAGATTTTCGCTCCGCTGGTGAGCGCCTGCACCGCGGTCGATGAGGTGATCGTGTTCCAGCGCAAGCAGGGCTGGCGCGGGATCCGGGCGGTGATGGGCGAACTGCGGACCCGGACTTTTGACGGGGTGGTGGATATGCAGGGGCTGTTGCGCAGCGGCTTGATGACTTGGAGCGCCCACGCGCCGCGCAAACTCGGCCGCAGCGACGCGCGGGAAGGCGCGGGATTTTTCTACGGTGAACGCGCCCCCTTGCCGGCGGGCGGCCGCAACAGCCACGCCCTGGAGATTTTGCTCCAGTTCGCGCCCCTGCTCGGAGGCCGGGCTACCCTCGGCTCGCCCCTGACTTTCCGTCCGGCGGTTGAGTTTGCGGGCGCGGATTTCTTTAATAATGGGGCGACGGCGCCGGTGGTGATGTTTCCCGAAAGTCGCCGCCCCGAGAAGTGCTGGCCGGGCTTTACCGCACTCACTGGGCTAATGCTGCAGGCCGATCCGGCGGTGCGCATCGTCTGGAGCGGCAGTGAGCGGCTCGTCGATGGCGGCGCCTTTCCGGCCGAGCGCTTTCTTAATCTCACGGGGCGCACCGCGCTGGATGTTATGCCGCAGCTCATCGGCCGCGCCGGGGCGGTGATCGCCAACGACAGCGGGCCGATGCACCTAGCTGCCGCCTTGGGCAAACGCACGCTGGCGATCTTCGGGCCGACCGCGCCGGAGTTGTTTGGGCCCTATCCGTTGAGCTGCCCTCGACACCACGTCGTGCGGGCGCCCAGCGGGGATTTGGCGCGGTTGACCCCGCAAGCTGTTTTACAGGCTTGGCAGATTGAGGGCAGTTAGGGCGATATGGGCGGGAATTTAACCATGTCTGCCGCTGCGCCCACCGCTTCCCTTCCTGCAACCCAACCCCGTCGAGGCCTGGTCCTGGACCGTGACGGCACGATCATCGTGCATGTGCCCTATTTGAGCGATCCGGCTGGCGTGGTTTTGTTGCCCGGGGTGCGCGAGGCGCTGCAGGCGGCTCGGGACGCGGGCGTGGACCTGTTTGTGCACAGTAACCAGTCGGGGGTGGGGCGGGGGATGTTTGGGCTCGATGCGGTCGACGCCTGCAACCGCCGCATGCTCGAGCTGCTCGACTTGGGTGAAGCGCCCTTCGCGCGCATCTGCATTGCCCCCGAGGCGCCAAAAGCACCGGCGGTTTACCGCAAACCCGAACCGCGCTTCGCCCAAGAGCTGATGCGCGACTACGGTTACGCCCCCCAGCATCTCGCCTACATCGGCGACCGCGGGTCCGACCTGGAAACGGCTGCGCGGGCGGGCATTGGCGGGATCGGCGTGGCCACCGGGCTCGACGACTTACCGGCGGAGCTGGCCGAGCTGGGACTGGATAAAACCTTCCCCGTTTTTGCATCGCTCTCGGAGGCGGTAGAACATTTTTTGAAAACCCCGCTATGAACACCCCCCTTGTCCTCACGTTCGACGAGATGCTCCGCTTCCGCCAAAAAGCCGCCGCGGAGGGCCGCCGCGTGGTGTTAACCAATGGCTGCTTCGACCTGCTGCACCGCGGGCATATCGAATATCTCCACCAGTCCGCCGCGCTGGGCGACCTCTTGATCATCGCGGTGAACAGCGACGCCTCGGTGCGCGCACTCAAAGGCCCCGACCGTCCCCTCAATTCGGAACAAGACCGCGCCTACGCCCTCGCCAGCCTGCGCTGCGTGGCGGCGACCTTCGTGTTCCCCGGCTCCCGGCTCGATGAGGAAATCCGCCAGCTCAAACCTGACGTCTACACCAAGGCCGGCGACTACACCATCGACACGCTCGACGCTGGCGAACGCGACGCGTTGCTCAGTGTCGGGGCCGACATCCGCCTGATGCCCTTCGTGCCCGGCCGCTCCACCACCAGCCTGGTGGAACGTATGCGCGCCCCCTGCTGAGCGGGGCGCAACCGCCCGCCTAGTCGCCCCCCCATCCGTCCTCCTTCTCGACCCGCACCCGCGTTCACTCCCTGCCTCCTTTTTAACGATGCAACTCACCGATAAAATTCTCGTCACCGGCGCGGCCGGATTCATTGGCAGCGCCTTGGTGTGGGCGCTCAATCAGCAGGGTTTTGAGAATATCGTGCTGGCCGACTTCCTTGGCTCCGACGAGAAGTGGCGCAACCTGGTGCCACTGCGCTACGCCGACTACATCGAGGCCGACCAGCTCTGGGCCAAGCTCGACACGCCCGTCTTGCGCGACGTGCGCTGGGTTTTCCATCTCGGCGCCTGCTCGGCCACCACTGAGAAAAACGCGTCGTACCTGATGGATAATAATTTCGACTACACCCGCCGCCTCGCCGAGTGGGCGCGCGCCGGCGGGCGTCGGTTTGTTTACGCCTCCTCCGCCGCCACCTACGGCGACGGCGCCCAGGGCATGCTCGACGGCCAGGAGCACCTCAACGACCTGCGCCCGCTCAACATGTACGGTTATTCGAAGCACTTTTTCGACCAGTACGCGCAACGCCAGGGCTGGTTCGACGGCGCTAACGCCATCGTTGGACTCAAGTATTTTAACGTTTTCGGACCGAACGAGGACCACAAGGCCGACATGCGCAGCGTCGTCCACAAGGCCTACGCCCAGATCCGCGACGAGCATAAGGTGAAGCTGTTCCGCAGCTACCACCCCGATTACCGCGACGGCGAACAGAAGCGCGATTTCGTCTACGTGAAGGATGCGGTCGCCATGACCCTGCACCTCGCCCGCACGCCCGTGGCCGGCGGACTGTTTAATGTCGGTACTGGCCGCGCCTCCACCTGGATCGAGCTGGTCACGCCGATCTTCGCTGCCCTTCAACTGCCCCCGCAGATCGAGTTCATCGAGATGCCCGAGGTGCTGCGCGGTAAATACCAATACTACACCTGCGCCGACACCCGCCGCCTCGCCTCCACCGGCTGGACCGGGAAAAACCACAGCCTCGCCGAAGCCGTGACCGACTACGTCACCGGTTATCTGCTGACCGACCACCGCCTCGGCCACGTCCGCGGTTCCTGATTCGCCCCTCGCTTTGCGCAACACCGCCTCATGGCTACACCGACTTTTACCGAATCATTGGAAGAACTCCGCAGCGTGCTCACCGCCAGCACCGCGCTGGCGCCCGTCGTCAGTACGGTTGGCGAGGCGATTCTCGCCAGCCTGCGGCAGGGCGGCAAGTTGCTCACCTGCGGTAACGGCGGGAGCGCGGCCGACGCCCTCCACCTCGCCGAGGAGCTGGTCGGGCGCTACAAAATCGAGCGCCGTGCCCTGCCGGCGATCTGTCTCAATTCCGACGTGACCGCGCTGACCTGCATCGGCAACGACTACGGTTACGACGCCATTTTTGCCCGCCAGGTCGAGGCCCTCGGACGGCGCGGCGACGTGCTGGTGGGGTTCACCACCAGTGGCAACAGTGCCAACGTGCTCGCCGCTTTCGCCGCCGCCCGCGCCCGTGGCATCACCACGGTGCTGCTCTCCGGTAAAGACGGCGGCAAGGCCCGCACCCAGTGCGATTTCCCGATCATTGTGCCCAGCGCCACCACCGCGCGCATTCAGGAAGTGCATACCCTCGTTCTTCACCAGTGGCTGGAGGCGATCGACGCCGCCGACTGGACCCAACTGCCCGCATGAACATTCCCGCTATCCTCGCCACCTTCCGCAACCTGCGCATCCTCGTGATCGGCGACCTGATGGTCGACCATTACATCTGGGGCGAAGTGAACCGCATCTCGCCCGAGGCGCCGGTGCCCGTGGTGCACGTTGCCCGTGAGAGTCACACCGCTGGCGGCGCGGCGAATGTTGCCCTCAACTTGGCCTCGCTGGGGATCGCCGCCGAGCTCATCGGCTCGCTGGGCGAAGACGACGCCGGCCGCCGCCTGCGCAGCTTGCTGGCGACCGCCCACATCGATGCCACGCGTTGCGCTACCATTCCCGGCACCTCCACGATCGTGAAAACCCGGGTGATTGCCCGCACCCAGCAGCTCTGCCGCATCGACCACGAAGGCGCGCGCGACAGCTATACCTTGGAAAACGGCCGCGTCTCCGATGAGGTGCTGTCGTTGGCCATCGCCGCCGCCGACGCGGTGATCATTTCCGACTATGCCAAGGGCGCGATCAGCCAAACTCTGATCAACCGGGTGCTGGTGGCCGCTCGCACCCACGGCAAACTGGTCGCCGTCGATCCCAAGCCCTCGCGCCAGCTCTCTTTCAACAAGGTCGGTTTGATCACCCCCAATCGCCACGAGGCGCTGGAGTTGGCTGATCTGCCCGAGCCTGGGGTAGGGGAGAGTTATCCGCTGGAGGAGGCCTGCCGCCGGATTCACGCCAAGTTCTCGCCGGACCTGCTGGTGATCACGTTGGGGGCCGACGGCATGGCGGTGTGTCGCAACGGGCTGGTTGAGCACGTCATGCCGACCGAGGCGCGCGAAGTGTTTGATGTGTCGGGCGCGGGCGACACGGTGATCGCCACCCTGACCGCGGCGCTTGCGGCCGGGTGTGCGCCGATCGACGCGGCTCGGTTGGCCAACAAGGCCGCCGGGGTGGTCGTGGCCAAGATGGGCACTGCCACCGCCAGCCCTGCCGACTTGCTGCAGACCAAAGACTGAGCGGGGCGCCTTTGGTCAAATCAGGGGATGCCGGGTATCCTGTTGGGCCACGTGTCAAAAATGCGCCTGGGAGGGAGAAGCGAATAATTTTTTAAGGGGATGGAACTTTTGTGACGTAGTACGACTCGAACTTCACCGCACTTAATCCAAAATCCATGAAATCCCTCCGTATCCTCCTTGCCTGCTCCTTAGCCGCCTTTGCTTCCGCTGCGCTCGTTCGCGCCGAGGGAAAGAGCGAAAAGAAAGATTGTCCTCCGAGTGGCTGCTGTCCTGCGCCGAAGAAAGACGTTAAAAAGTGCACGAAGGACGAAGGCTGCCCGGATGGCCCCTGCGCCAAGCCTGAAAAGTCCGAAGCCCCGAAGACCACTTCCTGATTCGGCAGCCAAGTCCAGTTGGTTCGATTCAGCCGGCCTGCACCTTGTGTGCGGCCGGCTTTTTTGCGTCCAGGGGCGGCTGAACCGGGCCGCCGAATCGGTTAATACCTAGGCACGCTCGGGTCGATCGCCAGCGACCAGGCGTCGATGCCACCGGCCACGTTGCTCACCGCGGTAAAACCGTTGGCGCGCAAAAACTGGGTCACTCGCAGGCTACGCCCGCCATGGTGGCAGTGGATCAGCAGGTGTTTGTCCTTGGGCAACGTGCTCACCTGCTCAGGTATCTGTTTCATCGGGATGAGGGTGGAGCCGGCAATCCGGCAGAGTTCCACCTCGTGCGGCTCGCGCACATCGATGAGCACGACCGCGCCAGGGGTGGCGGTCAGCAGGCGTTGGGTGTCTTCGACCGAGAGTTCGAGCGGATAGGTTTCAGGCATGGTGATTTAAAGAGTTTCAGGGGTGGAAAATAAAACCATCGGTTTGCACGGCGCCCGCAAATGGAAATTGCACCCGCGCGGGAGGCTTCTGCACAGTTATTCCCATGGCACAGCACTTCATTGTTATTATCGCCGGCGGTAAGGGAGAGCGTTTTTGGCCGCAGAGTCGCGCCGCACGCCCCAAACACCTGCTTCCCATCGTCGGGACCAAACCGCTGCTCACCCAGACCATCGACCGGGTCAAACCACTCGCCCCGGCCAAGAATATTTTCGTCATCACCAGCGCGGTTCAGGAAAAGGCCGTGCGCGCCGTCTGCAAAGGCATTCCGGCCGCCAATATCATCGCCGAACCGGTGGGGCGCGACACCGCCGCCGCCGTCGGTCTGGCCGCAGCCATCGTGGCCGAGCGCGATCCGCAGGGCATTTTTGCAGTGCTGCCGGCCGACCATGTCATCCACGACTGCAAGGCCTACGAGGCCGACCTGGCCGCCGCCTTTGCCGCCGCCGAGGCCGCCGAAGTCATGGTCACCATCGGCATCAAGCCGACAGAACCGGCCACCGGGTTTGGTTACATCCAGCGCGCGGCGAAGTGGAAGTCCTTTAACCGCCGCCCGGTGTTTAACGTGCAGCGCTTCGTCGAGAAACCCAAAAAGGAAGTCGCCGAGAGCTACCTCGCTTCCGGTGATTATCTGTGGAACGCGGGTATGTTTGTGTGGAGTGTGCCGGTGGTGGAAAAGGCCCTCGTGCAGCACGCGCCTGAACTGGCCATCGCCCTTCAGCCCATCCGCGCCGCGTTGGCTCAGAAGCGCCCGCTGGCCGGGGTGCTGAAGAAAGTTTATCCGACCTTGCCGAAAATCTCGGTCGATTACGCCCTGCTGGAAAAGTCCACCAACGTGGTGGTGCTGCCCTCTTCGTTTGACTGGGACGACGTCGGGGCGTGGCCGGCGGTGGCCAAACACTTTAAGCCGGATGCGGCAGGCAACGTTTCGCGCGGCCTCGCGGTGGTCGAGCAAGGGCGTAACAACATCGTCTTTAGTGAGGGCGGCCACTTGGTTACCGTGCTCGGCGTCGATGACCTGATTGTGGTCCAGACCGCCGACGCTACTCTGGTTTGCCCGAAGTCGAAGGCGCAGGACATCAAGGCGCTGCTCAAACAGGTCGAGGCGCTCAAAGGCGGGGCGAAGTGGCTGTGAGGCGGCTTCTAGGTTAACTCATCGACGTTTACTGACTCGCCATGCGTTTTCTCGGTATTGATTACGGCTCGCGCCGCATTGGTTTGGCCTACGGCGACGAGCTGGGCATCGCCACGCCGTTGCCCGCGCTCACCGATGCCGAGCCCAAGCAGCGCCGGCTCGGGCTGGCGGCGATTGTGAAACAGCGCCGCATCACCGAGCTGGTGGTGGGCTTCCCTTATAATATGAACGGCACGGTCGGTTTTAAGGCCAAGGAGGTCGAGGGCTTTGCCGCCAGCCTGACCCGCGAGTTCGGACTGCCGCTGCATTTCATCGACGAGCGCCTGACCTCGCACATGGCCGAGTCGGGGATGAATCAAAAACAGCTCCGCGAGATCCGCGCCCAGGGCATCATCGATTCGCGGGCGGCGGCGATCATTTTGCAGGACTTTTTGGATCAACGCTTCCCGTCCGTCCTGCCTGGGGGCGGAGCCTAAATGAGCGATAGCCTCCCCGCGGTCCCCGTCGTCCCCGTCGGCGCGGCCGATTCTGGCCCCACCGGCGGCGCGGTTGCTGACGCAGCGCCCGCGCCCACCCGATGGAAATGCACCGTCGCCTACGACGGCACGGCGTTTGCCGGCTGGCAGATTCAGCCCAACGCCGAAACCGTCCAGGCGGTGATCGAGCGCCGGCTGACCGAGGTCCTAAAGGTGCCCGTGGACATTACCGGCAGCGGGCGTACCGACGCCGGGGTGCACGCCCGCGGGCAGGTGTTTCACTTTGACGCCCACTGGCCGCACGAACCGCAAAAACTGTTAACAGCCCTGCGCATCGGCTTGCCGCCGACCATTCAGATTCAGTCGGCCGAGCGGGTGCCGGCGAGTTTCCACGCTCGCTTCGGGGCCACTGGGAAAATTTACCATTTTTCTCTCTGCCATGGGGCCTACGCCGACCCGTTCACCCAGGCGTACACCTGGTCAATGCCGCGCCGCTTGGACGTGGCGGCGATGCGGGCGGCGGCGGCGGTGTTGGTGGGGACCCACGATTTTCGGGCCTTTACCGCCATCCCCGGCAGCGGCATCGCCAAGGAAGACACCGTGCGCACGGTCCGGCGGCTCGACCTGGTCGAGGACGGCCCGCGCCTGCGCCTCGAGGCCGAGGGCAACGGGTTTTTGTATAAAATGGTCCGCAGCCTCACCGGCGCCTTGGTCGACGTGGGTCTGGGGCGGCTGAGCGCGGCCGACATGGCGCCGATCCTCGCCAGCCAACTTCGCACCCAGCGGGTGTTTACCGCGCCACCCCAGGGGCTTTGTCTGGTCGAAGTGTTTTATGGGAAAACACCGCAGGCGCCAGAGTAGCGCCGACTTCCATTCTGCTCGAAGGGGAAGTCGTGCAGCTCGGAGCAGACTGGAAGTCTGCGCTACTTCGCGGTGACGATGGATGAGTCGATCCAGACTGCGGATTTATCCCCGGCGGAGTGGTGGGCGGCGGCCCCAGGCGAAGGCAGACGCCTGCGCGGGTTGTGGCGAGGCTTGGCCGACGTGGTGTTCCCCCCGGTGTGTATTCAGTGCGGCGGTTTGGTCGAGGGAGGGCGACTCCGGCATGTGTGTGTGGGGTGCGCGCCGCTCATCCATGTGGTCAAGGCCCCGCATTGTACCACCTGCGGCAGCCCGTTTTTCGGCGAGGTCGAGGGCGAACGGCTCTGCCCCCATTGCGATGCGCTTCGGCCCCAGTTTGGCGAGGGGCGCACGGTGACCCTGTTCAAAGGCCCGGCCCGTGCCCTGGTGCACGGGTTAAAATACCGTAAAGGACACCACCTGCTCGGCGATCTGGAGCAGGTGGTGGGTGCGTCCCCTGATATGCTGTTTTTTTTGCGCGACGCAGTGCTGGTACCGGTGCCGCTGCACCCGCGCAAGTTGCGCGAACGCGGTTACAACCAGAGTGCGCTGCTCGCCGTCGTGCTGGCGCGGGCGGCGGGCGGGGCGACCCGGGTCGAGCCGCTCCTGCGCCGGGTGGTCGACACGGCTTCGCAGACCACCTTCGATCGTAAAGCCCGTCAGGCTAACCTAAAAAATGCCTTTGCACTCGCCCGATCGGCCTCCATAAATCCGCGCTCACCTTACATTCTCGTCGATGATGTTTTCACCACAGGCTCAACCCTCAACTCCTGCGCCGGCGTTCTCCGCCGCGCCGGGGCGGTGAATCTCAACGTCGTCACGTTTAGTCACGGTTAACTCACTGCCATGTCGATTTTTAGCAAACCGAAGTATTCCACCGTTGTGGTTAAGAAGAAGGATATCCCCAAGGGGATGTGGACCAAGTGTCCGATCTCCGGCGAGATCGTCTTCAACAAGGAGCTGGAGGATAACCAGATGGTCGTGGTCAAGTCCGGCTACCATTACCCGATTGGGGCGCACGAGCGCATCGCCGCGCTTTTTGACGAGGGCACCTTTGAGGAGGCCGATGCTTCGATTCGTTCGGCCGATCCGCTGAAGTTCGTCGACTCCCAGAAATACCCTGACCGCATTAAAAAGTACGAGCGTGACAGCGGTCTGACCGAGGCGGTGGTCAGCGGCACCGGTGAGATCCACGGGATTCCGGTCTCGGTGGCGGTGATGGACTTCCGTTTTTGCGGCGGTGCTATGGGTTCGGCGGCGGGCGAGAAAATCACCCGCGCCATCGAGGTCGCTCTGAAGAAGAAGATTCCCTGTATCATTTTCAGCGCCTCGGGTGGCGCCCGCATGCAAGAGGGTATTTTCTCCCTCATGCAGATGGCAAAAACCAGTGCGGCCCTCGGTCGTTTGGCCGAGGCCAAGTTGCCCTACATTTCGGTGCTGACCCATCCGACCATGGGCGGGGTGACCGCCAGCTTCGCGGTTTTGGGCGACCTGAACATCGCCGAGCCGGGTGCGCTGATCGGTTTTGCCGGGGCGCGCGTGATCAAGGACACGGTTAAACAAACCCTTCCTCCTGGTTTCCAGACCGCCGAGTTTTTGCAAAAGCACGGACTGATCGACATGATTGTCAGCCGCTTAGACATGCGCGACAGCCTGCGTGACGTCCTCCAAGCGCTTTATCTGAAGAAACTGCCGAGCGCGAAAAAGTGAGTCGGGTCAGTTGATTAAGGGGCCGCAGGAAATTGTGATTTCGGCGGCCCGCTTTGTTTTATGAGTTCGGTTGATGTCCAGTTGGCCACGTACGCGGCCACCCAAGATTACCTCTTTTCGCTCAAGGCCAAGGGTGTGAAGTTCGGGGTGGATCGCATGCGCCTGTTGGTGGCTGGACTTGGCTATCCCGAACAGGCAACGCCGGTTATCCACATCGCCGGCACCAATGGTAAAGGTTCGGTGGCCGCCCTGCTGGAGGCGTGTTTCGCGGCCGCCGGCTGGCGCACCGGTCTCTATACCTCGCCGCATCTGGTCAAACTAGGCGAACGCGTCCAGGTGGCCCGTCAGCCCCTGAGCGAGGCGGAGATCGTCGCCTACGCCCGAGAACTCGGTCCGGTCGCCGAGGCGGTCAGTCGCGGTTTTCCCGACGACCATCCGAGTTTTTTTGAGTTCATGACCGCGATGGCGTTTTTGCAGTTTAAGCGCCAAAGCTGCGACATCGCTTTGATTGAGACGGGCTTGGGCGGCCGACTCGACGCCACCAACGTGGTCAACCCCGAGGTCGCGGTGATCACCTCGATTGGCCTCGACCACTGCGAGATGCTCGGCGACACCCTCGCGCAAATCGCCGCAGAGAAAGCCGGCATCATCAAGGCGGGTAAACCGGTGGTCATCGGACGTCTGCCGCCTGAGGCCGAAGCGGTCATTCGGCGGGTCGCGTCAGAACAGGGTGCACCCGTCCACTCGGTGCGGGAGCTCTTTGGCGAAGATTTTTCGCGTTACCCGACGCCGGGATTGGAAGGCGATTATCAGCGCGCTAACGCCGCGGTTGCCGTGCTGGTGACACGCTGCCTCGACGCGCGTTGGCAACTGAGTGCGGTGGTGGTTCAACGCGGGCTGGCGGCGGTGCGCTGGCCAGGACGCTGGCAGCGCACGACGATCGGCGGGCGGACGTTGATTCTCGACGCGTCGCACAACCCCGAAGGGGCGGGGGCGCTCGAGGCGCATTTGCGGCAACTCGTTGCCGCCGAAGGGCGCAAGCCGGTGGTGGTGACCGGGGTATTGGGCGTGGCCCGGGCGCGGCCGTTATTGGAAACCATT
>CAMBUJ010000002.1 GCA_945871005.1 Opitutus sp. GAS368
TATCCGAGACGCGCATGTCTGCCGGGCCGACTTCGCGAAATCTAAAACCGGCTTGCTTACCCACCCACCAATCCTATCACCAACCCACCCTCAGGGTGGCTGGTTTTGAAGTGACCACAACTGGCCGGTTTTGAAGTGACCGCTGACAAATTAACCTCACGACGCCACATTACCAAGGACGCAGCCGGCTCCGCATCACTTAGCATAACAGTTTGGATGCGTTGGACCCTTTCAGCTAAAAAAAATGGCGCGATTACCGGAACCATAGTTGTTCGCTCAATAAAATCTGCCCCAGATAAACCGATCCTGTTTCCGATACTATCTTCCAAGGAGGTCAGGTAGTTTGGGAAATCGAAATGAACAACAGCCTTTTTCCGTCCAAGTAAGTACTGATTGAATTGGGATCGCGTTGGGCCAATTAGTCGGGCGTAAATTCGTGCGAGAAACCCAAACATGGGTTCATCAAAATATGGACCTTCAACAAAAGAGATCATCGATTGAGTCCAAGTTGCCCCCTTCGAGCAAGGCGGCCTTTTGCATCGGAAATGCTTTTAGCCCCGATCAAACTTGTATCCGAGTTCTCTTGGGCGGTGGCAGCAGTGATGATCTCAACAGGAGGCGCAGGCTTAGCATCTGCAAAGATAACAGTCGCACCGATCCGACTACATTCCTCGTTCGCGTGTTGCATGAATTCTTCGTTTGCACCTGCTAACGTACGAGCGAGACCAGCAGAGGCGGGCACTGTGCCTTTAATTTCATCGATTCTGTTACGCACGGAATACAGAAGCAGATCGGCTGTTTGTTTAATCACCGATTTATCGATGACTTCGGACTTCTTTCCGAAGAGTCGTAATTGTATCAATAAATACAGCTTAACGACCAAGTCTGGTATACCTCCGGTCAATTCAAGAATGAGCTCATCAAGGCCATCCACTGCAGTATAGCAATTGAGATACTGGTAACGCCAAAGCTCCTTAATAAACTGCGTCCACATAACCCCTTTAACAAATGGAGTAAATGCAGGGATGTTCCCAAGAAATCTCCTGGATGCAGCAAGGTCCGCATCAATCAGAGCACGTGCGGTATTAGTACCAATAAGCGCAACTGGAACGCCGACAGTATTCATGATTCGTACAAAATAACGGAGTACAGTAGCGTAATTATCACCGAGCGCCGAAATATTCTGTACTTCGTCCACCACAATCATTCCTACGCAATACTCCATACATGCAAGGTAGATTCGAGACTGTATGTCATTACGATTACATCGATCTATTCCCCACTTTTCGCGTACTGGCTCGTTAACCGTAGCGCTCAATTGATTGAAAAACTCAATACCTAGAGCCTTTAATGATGCATCCTGAAACATGTTTAACTTCAAAACGGTGACTTGCTTAAATGCAATATTGGCCCCGCTCACTTCGTAACAGTGATTAATAACCTGCGGGTAATTACTAATACCGCATTCGAACGACATGGTTTTACCCGTTCCGGCCGGCCCCATAGCAGCAGTACCAAGTTGAATGCCAGTACGAAATCTTTCAGGTGGCACGTTATTATTTTTTAACAGCATCTTATCCCTTAAAACCTGCCGACGATAGTTAAGGTCAAGTGGATTTCTATGTACATAGCCCTGACGTAACAATATATCGATCTCTGCGACGACGGAAGTGTGCTGCGGCGTGGGAACAAAAAGTCTCCTCATCGAAAATGCCGCGTGAGGCCTCAAATGGGTCGCTAGACTCCGCTCCGATTCATCATATGCCGGCCGAATGGTAAGCAGTTCCTGAATCTGCTTACCTGTTAATATTGGCCCAAGTGAACCGATTAATGGATTATTGCGATAGGACATTATTGGGTCATCCCTATTTAGCCACTGATCCGTAAATACTTGATTGATAGAATTTGTTTCAGTATACATAATAATTAACCTAATGTTTTAGGTTCGCAATGATCTCAGCTTCTTCCTCACTTATGATTGGATTGCCTGTTAGTGCAGGCTTTGCGGTGCGTGGCACCTTGGCCGCCTTGATGATTTTCTGCTGATCTGCGCGTTCAGCAGGTTTATCGATTTTCTCCCGGCGTCTTTGTGCCACCGTTCCGCGCGCTTGCTCGGTTTTCGCGGCAGCCTCCTGTACAATTTTATTTTGCTGGCCCTCCAATGCAGCTAAAGCAGGAATAGCCACCGATTCCGCCACGGCACGTCCCACCGACTGCTCAAATTTGTGGCCATCCAAATCCGCAAAGCTCCAGTGAATATATACACGAGATTCCGCGGAGAGATGCATAGGAATTAATCTCCCGTCGAAATGGAGCCAAAGTTCATTAAGATCGATTGGGCTATAGGTTATTTTTTCTGGCCATGTATTACGCTCCGTGCGCTGAACACACCAAGATTCAAATTCAGGTAGCACTGGCCCGTTTGGTTCATAAACAAGCCCATTGAATTCCAAGCCACGCCTAGTGATATGACCTTTTCCTGTTGGCAGGATTATCCGCTTTAGTTTTTCCATGGGCCACTGACACCTAAGTCCCCCGAGGTTTGGAATACCCCACCTCCATAAATTTAACGGAGTGGGAACCACTCCATCTGCTATCATTTCCTGTGTTAATTTATAGTTTTTTATTACCCTCCGGTTCGCCTGTCGAATCCAAGAAATCACAATTTGATTGACCTCATAATAATCCAAAACCGCCATGGCATCAGGACTTATTTCAGCTCGCTTGCGAGGCCCGCAAGTATGACCAGGAAGATGGCGCGCCTTTTTTGCGGCGGCACCTAAGAGGGCCTCAACTAAACCCTTAAGATCCGCCCGATAGGCAGGCACAATAGTTAATTTCATTAAATCCTCTTGAACCAAAGCGTGCGCCCGCAGAGAGGAAAGTTCGCTATCTGCTAGTAAACGGCCGCATAGGCATGCAACCGGCCACTCTTCCTCCGATATTTCTACGCCGAACCGCCGACAAAGTGCCACTTTATTTTCGGCAGCACTAAGTAACGCTATACTTGCAGGATCAAATCCCGGATTGCCAACATGCACAAAATACCCGACAATCATATGAGTAAAAACATCGACAACTAAGTAGAGTATAATTCGGCCAATTGGTCGACGCGTAACCCGATGTACTATAACAACATCAAATGGAGTTGGGTCCACTTGGAAATGGCTTCCTGGTCCGGTGGCCTTGGTTTCCGTTCGCTCATTCAGTTTTCTGTTTTTAAGGTTAAACTGCCGCTCTCCGTGTCGTTTTTTTATAAGCGCCAGGATACGTGTATCATGCCTAGCATGATACATGAACTGCACCAAGGAAGGATATGTGTCAGGCTTGTACTTTTCGAGTTGCTCATCGAGCGAAACACTTGATGAAAAATCCACCTCAATATAATAATCACACAATGTAAGGAGCCATGCACGTTTCCATACCCCGCCTTGCGGAGTATGAAAGTATTTAACTGCGCCCGCCACGACTTTATTAACGTCCGCAAAATTCATGCGAAAAGTGGGATAACCGTCCAGCCTAAGTCTCCCCGCTTTTGCCATCCGCGTTTTATTTGATCCATCGACGCGATTACCACTCACAGTTCGGGTGAACCATCGACCAGCAAGCGCATTTTTCTGCATTCCACCCTGAAAATATCGCCGCATAAGACGATATATTTCATTCGGCCGCAGCTTCTTAGATTCGCATATACGCTTAATTACAGTCCACCGCTTACTCGCATCAAATATGTCTTCACCAAGATCAATTAAAGGCTTAATTATTTCGTAGTTTTTATCCCTGCAACTTAACTGTTTTTGCGACAGGTCGGATTCAGCAAACCCCAATAATTTTATTGGCTCTGTCAAGCTTACGACCCACATACGATTCATAACGCATTCACTCGCATCGGAAATTGGAATCCGGATATCTAAACCACAAGGATCTTCAATCCAAATAACCCTGACAAACTCAGAGGCCACTTGCAGTATCCTTAAATATATCCGTTCTGGTACTGGGCAAGACACTCCATTAACAGTACGCCGTATCTTCCGTATATTAGTGCAGATTTTACGAATCGATTCCGGGTTCGTGTCCCGGAAGACCATTCCACGTACAAATTCGCCCCCTCCAGTGGAGGTAAAAATAGGTGCTTCAAATCCCGCCAATGCTGTCGCGGATATAAGTCTTTTCTTTGAACGATTCGCATAATTATCCTTTAAGTTATCCATGATTTTATTTATGTGGTTAAACTACGTCACAAATATTTCATACTTGGGCACGGATGGATCGGCTTCGTAAGGTCAACTGGGATTATTCCGCGAACCATTAAATGGTACGCAACACCAAGAGAAGTCCCCGGCTCGAAACGCATTTGACTGTCACACCTAGTGCATAACGTAGTTAAGACCACGCCCTTTTCCATGTGCGGGGCAATCCACGCCAAAATTAGCTGCACGACCTCCTTACTAGCAGCAATCATATGCTCAGAATACCAATCACTGAGTATTTGCATATTTTTAACAACGACCATTGGCAATTCCGTGTCCAACATTAGCGTCCATGCAATTTTTCTGCGCTCCCAGTAGACTCGATCAATTTCGAGTTTTTCAAAAACGCGTTCTGTCAAATCCGCTTCCCGCTTAAATGATATAGCGGTCCTGCGTAAACCACTACCGTCGTCCTCAACAATGACGAAATCGGTGGACATAATAACATCCGCACCACGAATCGCAGGATGTTTTACACCCAAGTCCCTTGCAATGGCCCTAGTTTCGTCGGGCAACTGAGCGACTTGTTCGTAGATTGCTTTCACGGGGCGAATGCCGGAATGCAAATACAGCACCGTGTTAAGCTCCCCTTCTGAAAGGAGTTCAATCGGACGCTCAGCAATCCAGCTATACCATGAAGTGCGAAACCCCTCGGAAGAAAAATCCACAATCCCAATCAAAGGTTTATAGTCCTTACAGGGAGCATAAATGAGGCACTTACCCTTCTCGACGACTTGCCGATCATAATCCTCGGCCAAATAAAACGGACGGTATCGTCCTCTCATAGCCCCTCCTTATTAAGCCATGTCGAGACATAAGCTTCCATAGCATTATCTAATCTCAATGGAGCGCCAGAGTGTACGCAGTTAACAAAGCTACGAAGAAATGACAATCGCCTTATGGCGTAAGTAAATAAATTCATGAGAGAACATGGAGTGAATTTCCACAATGGTTAATTCCGCAAAACCCCGGCCTTCGCGGAATAAAAAAAGCTTAAGCCGCTATTATATAGCAGGATACAGCTTACGCTTAAAACGAATTAACGCAGTACTTGACTGCGCATCGCGCACGTCCATTCTCCCTAATGTTGCAACAAAAAGCTGCAACACTAAGTCGAAAGACGAAGTAGGTCCGAATAGGCCCTTATTTGTTAAGCCAGCGTCTTCTTTAGCGAGAGCGGCGCTGGCTTAACTTTTTAATGAGATTGATTAGACTGGTGTGGATATTGTCATATATTCGTGTGAACTTCCCGCCGGTCCCTTGTTGCTATGTTTAGCAAGACCAGCGAGTCTGGCGGAGTAAATTTCCTGTGATAATCTTGCGCCACTAATTTTTACCGATAGAGCAGGAAAGTGAGTATCTAAATACGCCCGGATATCTATCGCCTTCCAGTGCGTTGTTTGTGCAATAATTGCAGCCCTTACCGCACAACGCGCTCCATTTCTAGTTGTTGCATATTTATTCCCAGGCATATCTACCGCGTCACCATTTAATGATTCCGGCACTTTGCGGGGATTTTCTTTTATGGCAGGCACTCCGCCTTCCACCCTCGGAACTGAATGTAGCTCAAATGTATCTTCCGCATGCTTCTCAACACCCAAAATTAGCAATCTCAAAACCTCTAAATCTTTGGCCATAATCTCCACTTTAACCCTTAATCCCGCAAGGACAACATCTTTGCTGCTCAAGGGCTTTATAGTGGAGGGCATCATAAATTCTATAACAATAGGAATACACCCACCCCCATTATGACAAGCACTTTTTACCAAAGCCTATCAATTACCCCCTCACCCCTCACAATCCAACTCATCTCGCCTCCTTTAAAATAAAATTTATATCTGACTTCAAAACACACTTTATGCACGCTTCATATTTATCTCCACCTTAATTTAATTTCAAAAACTCCAGATTTAATCGCACACAAAAACTTATCCTGAACTCACTTTATTCAAACTTCTTTCAACCTATATTCTAAGTTCTAAACACATTAATCGCGCCCCCTAACCTCCCCGCATCTGCTTTCTTCATTCATTTTTACAGAATTTAACTCACTTAAAATTTCACCCAAAGACGCATTTAATGCACCGCCTCTTCGCCACAAATTTAGAATTCAAACACACATTCAATCGGATTTTATTTTTTCACCTATCCGCATTTTCATCTTTTTTCGACTTAAAACGTATTTCAAAAATTCACCCCGCTTATTATAATTTCAAAAAAGCTTCAGATTTAATCGCACGCAAAAACTTATTCCGAACTTACTTTAGCCAAACTTCTATTAACTTATATTTTAAAACCTCAAACACATTAATTCCGCCCCCCAATTCCCCCCTCATCCGTTTTCTTCATTCATTTTCACAGAATCTAACTCATTTTAAATTTCACCCCAAAACGCATTTAATTCAGCTACTCTTCATCAAAAATCTAGAATTTGAACGCACATTCAATCGGATTTTATTTCACTCCCTGTCCGTATTATTTTTGACTTTAAACGCATTTTTTAAATTTACCCTGCTCATTTTATCACAATTTACCTGCGACATAATTTTCAACTTAAACACATCTCCACATGGCCTTCCGTCACCCCGCCCCCATCCACTACACATTTCTCAACAACAACTTAAAATAATAACCTTAACTTCATACTCTCTTCCCGCAGATCCCTTCAATGCTTAAAATCACCCCAAAAGCACGTAGATGACCTCTTGCCACACCCGCATTCAGAAGCTTACTCATGCAACGAAATACTGATTGACCACGCTGCATTTCGAGTTCTGAGTCTCGCCCGCACCCAGTAAAAAGCCCGGGACGCCTTACGGCATTCCGGGCCTACCTGAGAGCCACTGTTACGCGACTGCCAAGCTGTGAGAGGCCCAATACATCGCGGACCGGTTGGCTGGATTCAAGGGGAAAGTGCCCGCCCCTGTTTATATCGTCAGGATCATCCAACACCCATGAGTAAGCCTCAAGACAGAGTCGTCAGCAAACGCCCAGACGGACAGTGGGCAAATCAACGCAATGATGCCGCTCGCGCTTCGAGCGTTCACGAAACCCAACGCGCCGCCATCGACGCCGCTCGTGGCAACCTCCGCAACCAAGGGGGCGGCGAAGTCACGATCCAAGGGCGTGACGGAAAGTTCCGCGACAAGGACACCATCGCGCCCGGCAACGATTCGTTCCCTCCGCGTGGCTAACTCGTCGCATCCCCGCCCGCCCTCCCCATGAAACCCGCGCAGGCCCAACTTCATGAGGTCGCCACGGTATCGCTCGGCATCACTTTGCGTGGTGCCGACGCATCCCGGCACGACCCCGAGGGCACTCACCAGCTCATCCGCATCGGCGATCTCACCGAGGATGGCACGCTCGTACCCGGCGAGCCCAACCTCATCAAACTCGATGCCGACACCGCCCACCGCTCCGCCCTCCGTCACGGCGAAGTGCTCTTGGCGGCTCGCGGCAATCGTATGACCGCTGCCGTCTTTGAGGGCGCTTACCCCGCTGTCGCCGGAGGTCAGTTTCTGGTCATTCGCCCGCAGGAGGACGTGCTTTTGCCCGGCTACTTGCGCTGGTTTCTTAATCTCCCCTCCACGCAGGACAGCCTCGCCGGACGCGCACGCGGTTCCTACGTTCGCTCGCTTCCGGTGAGCGCCCTAGCCGAACTCGAAATCCTGCTCCCTCCTCTCCCTCGCCAGGCCATCATCACCGAACTTCACGCCCTTCGCCTCCGCGAAAAAACCCTCATGTCCACACTCGCCGCCCGCCGCGCCACCCTCATCGACCAGAGTCTCCGCCACTCGCTCCTCGCCTAACTTTCCAGCCAGCCGCTGCACTCCCTTTAACAACGACCTGCTCCCCATGCCCTCCGTCAACCAATCCGAAATCAACGTCCTCGCCTGGAAAGCCTGCGACACCTTTCGCGGCACCCTCGACCCTTCCGACTACAAGAACTACATCCTCGTCTCCCTCTTCTTAAAATACATCAGCGACGTCATCAAAGACCACCGCGCAGCCTACCTGCTCGAATACGCCGGTGACGAAGCCCGTGTTGCCCGTCGCCTCGCCCGCGAGCGCTTCCTCCTTCCCGATGGGGCCGACTTCGACAGCCTCTACGCCCAGCGCAACGAGGCCGACATTGGCCAACGCATCAACCTCGCCCTCGAAAAGATCGAGGAAGCCAACAAGGCCAAACTCGAAGGCGTGTTCCGCGAGGTAGACTTCAACTCCGAGGGCAAGCTCGGCCAGACCCGCGACCGCAACACCCGTATCAAGGGCCTGCTTGAAGTGTTCGCCGACCCCAAGCTCGACCTGCGCCCCTCCACCGTCGGAGACGAGGACGTGATCGGCAACGTCTATGAATACCTGCTCGAACGTTTCGCTTCCGACGCCGGTAAAAAAGCCGGTGAATTCTACACCCCCGGCCAGGTTTCCTCGCTCCTCGCCCGCCTGCTCAAACCCAAAAAAGGCGACACCCTCTGCGACCCCACCTGCGGCTCCGGCTCCCTCCTCATCAAGGTCGGTCGCCAGGCCGACGCCCGCGACTTCGCCCTCTTCGGCCAAGAGAGCAACGGCACCACCCACGCCCTCTGCCGCATGAACATGTTCCTGCACGGCATGGACAGCTTCCGCATCGAGTGGGGCGACACCTTGCGCAATCCCCGCCTCGTCGAGGGTGACCGCCTCATGCAGTTCGACATCGTCGTCGCCAATCCGCCCTTCTCGCTCGACCAGTGGGGCATCGAGGACGCCGAGGCCGACCCCTTCCACCGCTATCACCGGGGCCTCCCGCCTAAGGGCAAAGGCGACTACGCCTTCATTACCCACATGATCGAGACCGCCCGCGCTAGCACCGGCCGCATCGGCGTGGTCGTCCCCCACGGCGTGCTGTTTCGTGGTGCCGCCGAGGGCCGCATCCGCCAAAAACTCATCCAGGAAAACCTCCTCGAAGCCGTCATCGGCCTGCCCGCCAACCTCTTCTTCGGCACCGGCATCCCCGCCGCCATCCTCCTCTTCAACAAGGGTAAAACCCACGGTGACGTGCTCTTCATCGACGCCTCCCGCGAGTTCGCCGACGCCAAGAACCAAAACCTCCTCACCGAGGCCCACCTCGACAAAATCGTCGCCACCTACACCGCCTTCCAGTCGGTCGATAAATACGCCTACCGCGCCACCGCCCAGGAGATCGCCGACAACGACTTCAATCTCAACATCCCCCGCTACGTTGATACCTTTGAGGAAGAGGCCGAGATCGACCTCGGGGCCGTTAAACAGGAGATTGCCCAACTGGAAAACGAACTCGTCGTCGTCCGCCAAAAGATGGACAGCTACCTCAAGGAGCTCGGGCTATGAACGACACCACCTCGGCCAATTCTAGCAGAATCGAGGCAATCATTGAAGCCGCACTGGCCAAACAGGCAAAGTATGGATCTTGGGCACTGGAGACGTCACTGACCAACGCATGGATGGTCGAGTTGAATGCAGCCGGGGTGACACGACCAAACACGGATGAATCCGCAGTCATGTTTAATTGCCATGAATTCCACGGTGCCCGGGAAACCGCCCACGGAGACATTGGAATCTTGGTGAAGCTCACTATGCCAGACGGTCGTAGCGTCAAAGGCTTTACGGCTATCGAAGCCAAACGCTCCCAAAACACCGGTGAGAAATACTCCGAGCTAAAGTTCGACCAGCTTGAGCGCCATCTGAAACACACCGCCCATCACCATGTGCTACTTTACTCTAAGCAAAGCGTGATGCTTCCCAGTGGCGGAACCGCAGTTCATGCTGTGCTAGTTCCTACGCGTCTCGTCTTAGCGTTGCAGGATAAAACCGCTATTTTGGAAAATGCCGGCATTCGGTTCGGAGCCCAACTGGAACGTATGTTTTTGGGCCATGATCTTGATTTTTCCAAAGACACTGTGGCTGCCGTTCTCAACGGAAAAAAGCCTTACCGCAGCCTGCTGACAGCTCATTTTTCTTATTCCAAAGATAGTCCAGATGATGGGGACATGGTGCCGAGCTCTAACTGTTACCGAAAACTCACCAAGGCAACCCTTGCCCAGTCGTCCTACTCGAAAGCCACAACCGAACGGCATATTCGAATTGGCGAACAACCGGGTGATTCCGTTTCGTTACTACCTGACCCTAAATCAGCCCGTAGAGGAGGCCCATCCCGATGAACGACCCTGGCGAACTCCTTCTTTTTCAAACTGAGGACGGGCAGACGCGGATCGACGTCCGCCTCGTCGGCGAAACCGTCTGGCTCTCCGCCGGGCAGATCGCAGACCTCTTCCAGCGCGACAAATCCACCATCTCCCGTCACATCCAAAATGTTTTTGATGAAGGAGAACTGAAGCCGGAGGGAACTGTTGCACTTTTTGCAACAGTTCAAAGTGAGGGCGGACGCGAGGTCACCCGCGACATCGAGCACTACTCCCTCGATGTCATCATCTCCGTCGGCTACCGGGTAAAATCCCATCGCGGCGTCCAGTTCCGCGTTTGGGCCACCCAACAGCTCCGCGATTACCTCGTTAAAGGCTTCGTGCTCAATGACGAGAAATTCAAGCAGGGCAAGGCCAGCAACTACTTCGACCTGCTTCTCGCCCGCATCCGCGACATCCGGTCATCGGAAAAGGAGTTCTGGCGAAAAGTGCTGGAGATCTACGCCACCAGCATCGACTACGATCCCCGTGCCGCGCCCTCGCAGCAGTTCTTCTGCACAGTGCAAAACAAGATGCACTGGGCCATCCACCGCCACACCGCCGCTGAGCTGATCGCTGAGCGCGCCGACGCCGGTAAACCGCACATGGGCCTGACCGGCTGGCCCAAGGGTCAAGCCGCTCCGCGCAAGTCCGACATCGCCATTGCCAAAAATTATCTAACCGCTGAGGAGCTGAACCAGCTCAACCTCATCGTCGCCGCCTACCTCGATTTCGCCGCGCTCCAGGCCACCAACCAACGGCCCATGTATATGCGCGACTGGATCACCAAGCTCGACCAGTTCATCCAGCTCAGCGAACGCGAGATCCTCACCCACGCCGGCAAGATCACCGCCGAGGCCGCCCGCGCCCTGGCCGAACAAGAATACGTAAAATACCGCCGCACTCTCGACGCCCAGCCGTCACCGGTGGAGGTGCATTTCGACGAAGCCGTAAAAAAAGCGAAACAGTTGGCGCAGCCGAAGAAGAAGTCGGGGAAGAACGCGGAGGGCGGGCAATGAAACGTAATTGGCCATACTCACCTCTCGGTGAACTCGTTAAAATGCGCTCGGGCGGAACGCCATCACGAGAAAATCTCGCATATTGGAACGGCACGATACCATGGTTTTCCGGTAAAGATCTTAAGTCTTTCTACCTCAGAGACTCTATAGAACACATCGCCGAGAATGCTGTAGGGAAAGGAACGCGGACAGTCGGCGCTGGTGCTCTCTTGGTATTGGTACGCGGCATGACGCTCATGAAGGAGGTACCGGTGGGAGTCACACTACGAGACGCGTCCTTCAATCAGGACGTGAAGGCACTTCTTCCTGATCCAAAAAAAATGGAAGTGCGATTCCTCGGCTACTTTCTTCGCTGTGAAAACCATCGGTTGAGGAATTGTGTAACCACAGCCGGTCACGGGACGGGGCGCCTACCTTTAGAGTCATTGGCAGAGTATCCCATTCCAACGCCCCCGCTCCCCGAACAACAAAAGATCGCCGACATCCTCGGCACGTGGGATGAGGCGCTGGAGAAACTCGACGCGCTCATCGCCGCCCAAGACCGCCGCAAACAGGCCCTCATGCAGCAACTGCTCACCGGTCAACGTCGATTGCCGGGGTTTAGCAAGCCATGGACGCACGCCAAACTAGGAGACCTTTTCGAAAACCGAACCGAACCCAACCGACTCGATCTTACGCTACTATCGATCACTGCGGACCGAGGAGTTATCCGTCGCGATACCTTGGTGAAGCGCGACACCTCGTCAGAGGATAAATCAAAATATCTCCGCATAGCCCCAGGCGACATTGGCTACAACACGATGCGCATGTGGCAGGGTGTATCCGCGCTGTCTTCGCTGGAAGGCATCGTCAGTCCGGCCTACACGATTTGTGTCCCGACGAACCGCATAGACGGTAAGTTCGCCGCCCATTTCTTTAAACTCCCGCACACCATTTCTCTGTTTCACCGACACTCACAGGGCCTGGTCGATGATACGCTGAACCTAAAATTTCATCACTTCGCTACCATCGAAGTCACCATCCCTGCTGACACAGCAGAACAGCGTAAGATTGCGTCGATCCTACATACCACTGACTCCGAACTTCGCATCCTCCACCAGCAACGCACCGCGCTAGACCAACAAAAACGCGGCCTGATGCAGCACCTCTTGACCGGCCGCATTCGCGTAAAAACCACTTCATCTTAACATCATGGCAAAAAAACTTACTCGCATGGCCATCGCCTATGATTTCGATGGCACCCTCGCTCCCGGCAACATGCAGGAGCACTCCTTCATCCCTAATTTAGGCACCACCAAGGAAGAGTTTTGGAAAGAGGTAAAAGCCTACGCCAAGGATCAGGACATGGACGAGATCCTGGCCTACATGCGTCTCATGCTCCACAAGGCCAGCTATGCCCAAGTCAGCGTAACCAAAGACAGCTTTCGTAAGCACGGACGTCGCATTCAGTTTTTCCCCGTTATCAACGATTGGTTTGCTCGCATCAACGCTTATGGCCGTGCCCACGAAATCCGCATTGAGCACTACATCATCTCCTCCGGTCTCCGGGAGATGATCGAAGGCACATCGATCTATAAGGAATTCGATTACGTTTTCGCATCGGGTTTCGCCTACGACTCCAACGACGTGGCCATCTGGCCCGCGCTTGCGGTAAATTACACGAACAAGACCCAACATCTTTTCCGCATCAATCGCGGCATCAAAAACGCCTACGACAATGCCACAATCAACACGGTGCAGGCGGAAGACGAATGCTACATTCCGCTTCAACGCATGATTTACATCGGCGATGGCGAAACCGATGTGCCGTGCATGTCACTTTTGCGCAATCAAGGCGGGACGGCTATCGCGGTTTACAACCCACAGAAACGTAAAACGAAGCAGATCGCCCAAGACTTGATTGATAATGGTCGGGCCGATTTCTCAATGGCCGCAGACTACTCCGACGGCCTGCTTTTAGACCAAACCGTCAAAGCCGTCATCGACCGCACTGCCGCCGAAGTGCGCTTACAGAACATCAAGCGCGGACGCAGTCCCCGTAAGACCGCCTCACCAGCGGACGAACGCACCGGCGTGGAAGAAGCAGAAATTACGCTGCCGGCGAAATCCCCCGTTCACAATCCTAGATCAAACTAGAAGCGTCCATGAATACGATTATTGGTGAACTTAAGGCGGAGGCTGAGCGCCTAGAATGGGACTCCCTTTACACGATGAAAGGGCACTTCAACGCGGCCATGTTCTGGAACATCGCTCACTACTCGCTAGGGCTTGCCGCAGTCGGGTTCGGTGCTCTCGCCGGTCAGCAATTCGTCAACGACCACAACGTCGTTGCTTCGGTAATCACCGCGATCTCCGCCGCGCTTACCGCAGTAATCACCTTCCTCAAACCATCCGAGAAAGCCCAGCCCCACCACGAATCGGGCGTATTCTGCTCCGAGATCAAACGTAAGGCACGCATGTTTCAAAACATCTCGGCCGCACTCGAAACAGATGCTCGCGTGCTCCAACAGGAGCTAAACGAGTTGGTGGCCTCGTATCACGAGCATCAAAGAACGGCACCGCCGGTGCCTTGGATCGCGTATCAGATTACCCGGAGCGGCGTCCGCAAGGGCGAGCACACCTATAATGAAAAAGGGGAGAAAAAATGAGCGCCAACGGTTATATCACGCGGCTCGCCGCCGAAGCCCACGTTCGAGAATTAGAAGATGTGAACATCGGGCGATCATTGGAAACGCTTCGAACCAAAATCGATCAACACTTTGCAGGCACCCTGCTCACCGGAAAGCCGGTGAAGAGTCACTTCGCTTTTGGTTCATACACACGCGGCACGATGTTGCCGCGAAGCATGGATGCTGAGTCGGACATCGACTACATGATCGTTTTTTCCGACTCCGATGCAAAGCCCCAAGCCTATCTGGATCGCCTCCGCCGCTTTGTCGAAGCCCGTTATCCGCGTTCCGATATTGCCCAGTCCACGCCTACCATCGTTCTATCGCTGAACCACATTAGGTTCGAATTGGTTCCTGCTATTGAAGGGCTTTGGGGTGGACTAAAAATCCCACTGCGATCCAGCGGATATCAATCGTGGCAGGACACCGAACCCAATGCGTTCAACGCACGGCTCACGGAGAAGAATAAAAACTACAGTAACCTTATCAAACCCTTGGTGCGCCTGCTCAAGTATTGGAACGCACGCAACGGATATCCCTTTGAATCCTACAAGCTTGAACAAGACATTGTGAATCACACTCCACTCGGCGTAATCCTCTTGGGAGGAAACCTATGGAGTCTTCTTGCCAGCTTTGTAGAGGATTTAAGCCCTTCGTGGGGTGACCCAGCATTCAAGCGTGAAGCCATCACACGCGCCCAGAACTTAGTCTCAGAAATCAAAGCCCACGAAAGCCGCACGGAAGAATACCAAGCTCAACGAAAAATTGAGCGTTTACTACCGCCAATCGGCTGACGTCTACGCCATGAACACCCCCAACTTCCTCGAATCGCACGTCAGCCAGATCCCGGCGATTCAGTTCCTGCAAAAGCTCGGCTTCGCCTACCTCAATCCCGAGGAGGTGGCCGTTGAGCGGCGCGGGAAACTGGGGCACGTGCTTCTGGAAACGGTCCTGGCCACCCAGCTACGCCGGATCAACCGGGTCCGCGCCAAGGGCCGCGAACTGCCGTTCACCGACGATGCCATCGCTCAGGCCATCGAAAAACTGCGCAGCGTCCCGTTCGATGGCCTCTGCCGCACCAGTGAAAAGCTCTACGACTTGCTCACCCTCGGCGTGAGCATCGACCAGACCATCGACGGTGAAACCAAGGGCCGCAGCCTGCGCTTCATCGACTGGGAACACCCGCATAATAACAGCTTCCACGTCACCGCCGAGTTCAAGGTGGCCCGCACCGCCAGCCACGAAACCCGCCGCCCTGACCTGGTGTGTTTCGTCAACGGCATTCCGCTGGTCGTCATCGAGTGCAAACGCCGCGACGAAAAAGACGCCCTTCTCGCCGCCATCAAACAGCACCGGCGCAACCAGGAGGACGCGGAGATTCCTCACCTTTACACCTATGCGCCCGTGCTGCTCGCCCTCAATAAGGACGACGGCAAATACGCCACCACCGGCACCTCGGAAAAGTTCTGGGCCGAGTGGAAGGAGCTGTATGACTCGACGCCCGAGATCAAGGCGCTGCTAGCCCTGCCCCCTCGCCGGGAGGACCACGACCGGCTCTTCACCGGCGAATTCACCTATGCCCGCGATTATTTTGAAACCCTCGCTGCTGCCGGTCCTCGTGAGATCACCGGCCAGGACCGCTTGCTGCATGCGCTCTGCCGTCCGGAGCGGCTGATCGAACTGGTCCGGCAGTTTACCCTTTTCGACGAGGGGGGCACCGTGCGGAAAATCGCGCGGTATCAGCAGTATTTTGCCATCCGCAAGGCGATGGAGCGCATCCGCCTCAAGGACGCCGAGGGGCGTCGTCGGGGTGGCGTGATCTGGCACACCCAAGGCTCGGGCAAGTCGCTCACCATGGTTATGCTGGCCAAGGCGCTGGCACTCGATACCGCCATCCCTAATCCGCGTATCGTGCTCGTCACCGACCGGATCGACCTCGACGAGCAAATCTGGAAAACCTTCCATCAGTGTGGCAAGGAGCCTGCGCAGGCCAAGACCGGCAAACACCTGATCGAACTGCTGGAGGACGACCGGGTGGCCGTCATCACCACCGTCCTGGATAAGTTCGGCGCGGCGTCCAAGGCCAACGACTCCTTCCGCAACCTCAACGCCGACCTCTTCGTTTTGGTGGACGAAAGCCACCGCTCCCAATACGGCGAGGCCAACATCCGCATGATGAAGGCGCTGCCCAACGCGTGTTTCATCGGCTTCACCGGCACGCCGCTGATGAAGAAGGAGAAAAACACCGCGCAAAAATTCGGCGGCATCATCGAGCCGCCCTACACCATCCGCGACGCCGTGGCCGACAAGGCGGTCGTCCCGCTCCTCTACGAAGGCCGCCACATCTTGCAGGAGGTGAACCAGAAGGCGGTGGACCGCATGTTCGAGGAGTTGTGCGAGGGGCTGAACCCCGAGCAAAAGGCCGACCTCAAGCGCAAGTTCGCCTCCCGCGACGAACTCACCCGCATCGACAGCCGCCTCTACCTCATAGCTTGGAACGTCTCCCGGCACTTTGCCGACACCTGGAAAGGCTCCGGTTTCAAGGGCCAGCTCACCGCCCCCGGCAAGCGCGAGGCCTTGTTGATCAAACGCCACCTCGACCAGATGGGTAAAATCACCTCCGAGGTGCTCATCTCCGGTCCCGATGACCGCGAGGGTGAAGGCGACACGACGTCCGACGAAAACGTGCAGACCTTCTGGAAGGCGCAGATGGCCAAGCACGGCAACGAGAAGGACTACAACCGCAACGTCATCGAGGCGTTTAAGAAGGGCGACGACCTCGAGCTGATCATCGTGGTGGACAAGTTGCTCACCGGCTTCGACGCACCGCGCAACATCGTGCTCTACATTGCCCGCAGCCTGAAGGAGCACACCTTGTTGCAGGCCATCGCCCGCGTGAACCGCCTGCACCCCGGTAAGGATTACGGCTACATCATCGACTACCACGGCGTCATCGGCGAACTCCACGACGCGCTGGAACTTTACGGCAAACTCGCCGGCCAGCTCTTCGACGCCGAGGATCTCGAAGGGGCACTGACCGACGTGCGCGAGGAACTCAAGGCGCTGCCCGCAGCGCACGACGCGGTGTGGGATCTGTTCCGCCACCTGCCCAACAAACAGGACGACGAGGCCTATGTGCTCGCGCTGGAAGATCCACTCACGCGCGAGGAGTTTTACACCCGGGTTTCCCGGTTCAGCCGCCTGCTCAAGCTCGGCCTATCGACCCTCGCCTGGCTCAACACCGCCGACGCCGCCAAGGTGGAACGCTATAAGCGGGACGCGGTGCTTTTCCAAAAAATCCGCGCCTCGGCCAAAATCCGCTACGCCGAGGAAATCGACTACAAGGACTACGAGAAGCAGATCCAAAAAATGCTCTCGACCTACGTGCAGGCCGACGAGGTGATCCAAATCGTCGCCCCGGTGAACATCTTTGAGCGCGAGGCGTTTCAGGCCGAAGTGGACAAAGCCACCTCGCCCCGCGCCAAGGCCGACGTCATCGCCAACCGCACCAAGAAGACGATCACGGAAAAGATGGAGGAAGATCCCTTCTTCTACCGTAAACTTTCCCTGCTGCTGCAACAGGCCATCGAAGACTACAAAGCCCAGCGCATCAGCGAAGCCGAGCTACTCGCCCGCGTTACCGCCGTCATGGAGAAGGTGCGCAACGGCCAGCATGACGATACCCCGGCAGCGGTGCGCGACAGCGACCTGGCCAAAGCCTTCTTTGGGGAACTCACCAGCCAGCTCGGCGGTGCCTCGAAAGCGACGGCGGGCAGCGGCACCACCGAACCCAGCGATAGCAGTGGTGGTCTAAGCGAAGACCAGTCGGCCTACGACAAACAAGCCCAGCGTGCGTCTGCACCGGCCCCGATGACTGAGCTGCTGGCGGAAGTGGCCTGCGACATTGAGCGGATCATACGCAGGCACGCGATTGTGCGCTGGCGCGACAACGCCGACGCGCAAAACGCCATGCGTAACGACCTGGACGACCTGCTCTTCAGTCTGCAACGCACCAAGAATCTCTCGATTGGTTTCGATCAGATGGACGCCATCCTCGAAGCCATCCTACGCATCGCCCGCAACCGCTCGGATGTCTGATTCGGCCCAAATCGCCACACCGGCAGGCCCCGCCGTGCTGCGCCGGTCGGAGCGCACCACCCTGGCCATCAGTGTTCTACCCGACGGCACGCTGGACCTAGTCGCGCCGCTCGACGCCACTGAGACCGACATCGCCAAAAAAGTCGGTAAACGCCTGCGCTGGATCGTGCGCCAACGCACCACCTTTGCCGATATGAACCGCAACCGGGTGCCGCCACGCTACGAGTCGGGGGCGACGCACCGCTACCTCGGCCGACAATACCGCCTAAAAGTCCGCAACGCCGACCCCAGCGGAGTCCGGCTGGTCGGCGGATATTTCCAAATCGCGACGAAGGCTGGCAGTCCACAGGAAGTCGAAGTTGCCCTCAACGCTTGGCTGAGAGGGAAAGCGGTGGAGCAGTTCACCACCCGGCTGGCCCAATGGGAGCCGTGGTGCGCGGCCCGTAAACTACCTGTGCCGAAGGTGCGGTTACTGCGGATGCCCAAACGCTGGGGCAGTTCACACCGGGATGGGCGCATCTACCTCAACCCTGAATTGGTGAAGGCACCGTCAATTTGTATCGACTACGTGATCGCCCACGAAGTCTGCCACCTCAAACACCCCCAGCACGACCGAGCATTTTTTAAGCTGCTGGATCAGACGGTTCCGAACTGGCGCGCCACCAAAGCTCGGCTCGAACAACTACAATAGAGCCTGTCCCGTGACTATAAGTAACTGTGGTTAAATTACTAATGGATTAAAATAGAGGCAAAACCCAAGAGGATTTCCTGGCTTCGGCCAAAAAACGGCCGCTATAATTGAGTGTGAAAAAACCACAAAACCATTCAGCGGAATGAGTTGCGTGCGGATTTACAGGTTACGTGCCCATAGGCTAATGTAGTGTGCGAGAAATAGTGTAACTAAATAAACTGCGGAGCGTCTGTAGCCGAATGAGAAAAGCAGCCCCAATTAGTTTGAAGGAGGAACAGAAGGCCGAACTGAGCGCGTTGGCGAACAGAGGCGGCACACCGCAGAAACAGGCTCAGCGGTGCCGAATCGTGCTGCTCGCCGCTGAAGGCAACGGCAACGAATGGATCGGAAATAAATTGGGAGTTAGTCGGCAAAAGGTGGCGCGCTGGCGGGAGCGTTATTTGGAAGCGGGGCTGCCGGGACTGCTACAGGACCGCGCAGGGCGGGGACGGCCCGCCAAGATCAAGCTGGAGGATAAGGCGGAACTGATACGTCGCACGCTGGAGGAAACCCCTCCCATGGCGACGCAGTGGAGCACCCGGCGCATGGCAGCAGTCAGCGGACTGGCCGCCAGCAGCGTAGGCCTGATCTGGCGCAACCACGGCGTGAAGCCGCACTTGGTGAGGGGCTTCAAATTATCGACGGACAAGCGCTTTGTGGAGAAGCTCGAGGAGATAGTCGGGCTCTATCTTAACGCGCCCGAGCACGCCTTGGTTTTGTGCTGCGACGAAAAAAGCCAGATTCAGGCGCTGGATCGCAGCCAACCCGGCCTACCCTTGCGACAAGGCAAGGTGGCGACCCAAACTCACGACTACAAACGCCACGGTACTACCACGCTGTTCGCCGCTCTCAATATGGCTGACGGCAAGGTTATCGGCACCTGTCAAAAACGCCACCGCCACCAAGAATGGCTGAAGTTCCTGCGCCTGATCGACGCGAGCACCCCGCCAGATAAGCCCCTGCACCTCATCGTGGACAACTATGCCACCCACAAGCACGAGAAGGTCCGCCGCTGGCTGGCCAAGCACCCTCGTTTCACGATCCACTACACCCCCACGTCTGCTTCCTGGCTGAACATGGTCGAACGCTTTTTTCGTGATCTTACCGTCAACCGCCTCCGCCGCAGCATCTTCAAGAGCCTCGACGAACTGCTCGTCGCCATCGAAACCTACTTGGCCGATCACAACCGCTCGCCCAAACCCTTCATCTGGACGGCCAAGGCCTCCGACATCCTCGCTAAGGTTCAGCGCGCCCGCTCATCCATCAATAATAAGTAACGCTATTTGTCGCACACTACACTAATATCAGGGATACACCCATTCTCATTCGACCACAGATTGCCCCGCCCCTGAACTCCCGACAGTCCAGCGCTTGCGGATTACCACAAAAGAAGCTGGGGGCAAAAACATCAGCCTGATTCTCTTTCCATAAGTAATCTTCGTGCTTCACTATTTAAATCAAAGAAGCACCAAGCTGACAAATCATGCCGACACCCCACTATCCCTCCGCCGCCGTGCGGCAAGCACTTGGACGACTTGGGGCGGATATCCGCGATGCTCGCCGCCGCCGTGGGTTGCCGATGGCGATCATAGCGGACCGTGCGTTTACCTCACGCTCGACCTTACAGCGTGTTGAGGCGGGAGACCACTCCGTGAGCATCAGCATCTACGCCGCAGTCTTGCATACGCTCGGCCTACTGGAGGGACTGGGCCAGCTGGCGGATCCGGCCAAAGACACGGTCGGTCTGGCGCTTGCTGGTGAGGCGTTACCCAAGCGGGTTCACCTGAAGCGGGCGAAAGATTGACTAGAGCGTTAAAAAAAAACTGTGGCTGCAAGCGGCAAACCAGTCGGCGACATCGATTAAGGTGGGCCTACCCCAAAGCGTCCGAGCAAGGAGTTCCACTTAAGCCAGCCCATCAGAGTCCCTACAACCGATAAACCCTACGGTCGCGATCGCAATGCATTGAAATTGGGGCCAAACTCCATAAATTTTACAACTCCAATGAATCCCCCGCAACTTATCGCAATTAAAGATCAACTTAAACTCGCCCGCAGTATTGCGGAAGAGACCTTCGGCCCAAACCCACCGCCGGAAGTTATTGCGGCCATTCTAAACGCAATGAGTGCGCGCGAAATAGGGCTTCAGCTAGAGTCCATGACCAGTGATCTCTGCCGCGCAGCAGCGGTAGCTGCTGGCAACTGAATAAAGCACTTGCCTCCTAGGATTTAGCATGAGGAAGCGTTCCATTCTTATGCATAACATATAAGTTGCAGACATTGTTTCTGTGTAGACGGCCTGCTTACGCCTTTTCGAGTAGTAGTACAGGGTCAAAAAATCAGCAACGCAGTACTAATGACCATGAACATGAGTAAACGCAGCTTCTTGATACTCAAAGATGATGGCGCTCTTCATATTGGTTACCATATGTGACCATCGGCGATGTCAGAATGGTTACCATTATGACATAGCTCTGGCCCTGCGCTATGCCTCAGGTCGGGGTCGGGGCTCGGCTTGCCGTCAAACAAGCCTCTGCTCGCCGCCACTCTGGTTCACCTGTTCAACCGGCCGGTCGGCCCCGCTTGGCACACCAAAAGATGCCACGCGCATTTCTATCGAACTAACATCCGAAAACTCGCTCATCAAAAATGCTATAGATTAATCGGCCATAGTTTGTATTTTCGGCAGAACTGCCGCTACTTACTTAGTCGCATGTCAGCCTTAGACGCATTCCAGGTTGCCACTTTACCAAATTCTCAAGCGGTCTTGGCTATCCGCACCGGCCTGCCAGCGAAGGCATTTGAAGGGGTCGCAGAGGTTTTTGGCCTTACGTCCGAGGGATTGGCTCAAAGGCTAGGAATTTCTATACGGACCATTCGCGATCAACGCAAACGGCATGTTCGTTTATCCAGTGAGAACACCGAGAAACTCGTTCGGGCTGCTCGTATCTACGAAATCGCTCGGTCGGTATTCTCGACCCCTGTTGCCGTATCGCAATGGCTTGCATCCCCTGCGCCGGCCCTTGAGGGGCAATGTCCTCTTACGCTGCTAGATACCGACATTGGTTCGCGAGAAGTCGAATCAGTACTACATGCTATCGCTTATGGTAACGTAATGTAATTCATGCGTTTGCACCGCAAATATTTAGCGATCCATTCAGGATCGGCGGTCACTGCATTTAATGGGCGCGGAGGACTGTTCGATAAAAGTCACTGGTGCACTCAAGGGCGCTACTAATTACCGCATTAGTATATTCATTGTAATAGCTTATGAAGTTATAACAACTTATAACTAGTTATACGCGTTTTAGCTATAAGTGGGTAGAAATGGTTATAACTGGTACTCTGAGTCTCATATTGATCTCGCCGCACTCCCAAGGCTGGAGGTTCAGCTTCTGGTGCTACCACCAAGAATCAACAATCAGCGGCCTGCCCCCTCGGCTTACCTACTACGCGAAGGCCATTTACCTGCAAAAGACAGATCCCACACTGGCGGGCACCTGGCCGAACCCGATTGCGCGCACGTCCAATCCGGTGGTGCTGACGACGACGACCAATTCGACGGCACCGGTCACCTATGCCCTGCGCAGTGTGACGCAGAATGCAGCGCCAACACCGGGGCCGATCGCCAAGCTCTCAGGTTCGACGCTGACCATGACCGACCTGCGCACATCTGGACTGGTGGGTATCACGATGTCGGTAGCGGCTACGCGCACGCACAGGGCGAAGTCGGTCGATGCTGATATAGTGATTTCTGATGGAGGTGCACCGATCACCTTCACGGAAGCGTCGGCCACCCGTATCGTGATGCCAGGGGCACGGGTAAGAGCGAACCAAGTGCCGCAACAAATCGTCAACGCTTACTCCGATCCGGTGCTCATGGGGCTGGTATCGAGCTATTGGAAAACCGTGAACCCGCAACGCAGCGACGAGATGGTAAAGTCTCCTTAGGATGCCCCCCTTGGTACCCACAAGATGTCGTTTTTTCAGCCCAAAAGGGCGTTTTGACGTCCAAAATGACACTCACAAGATGTCGCTGTTTTCAAAATGACATTAAGTCGGGTCGCATTTTTCAGATCACCCCCTTTTTCGGAAAGAATGAAAAGACCGACATCTTGTGGGCACCAACGTAAACCTCCTGCAAGTCCCCTCCACCCTAAAGGCAACCTATTGGCACCGGCCACGCACGAAGAATTTGAGCCGTAAGCGAGCATCGCAACGACCCGTGTCATTAAGCCACCACACCAAACAAGCTAGCACACGTGGCGCGGAGTAATTGACGGGCGCGATAGAGTCGTGTTTCCACCGCCTTGGCGGAACAGCCCATAACTTGGCTGGCTTCGGCGTAGCTGAGATCCTCCAACTCAACACAGAGGACGGCTTGCCTGAGATTGTCGGGAAGCGCGTTAACCGCAGTTCTCACGTCTCGGGCGAGATTGGCCTTTTCGGCCATATCGGAAGCGGGGCGGAGGGAGGTATCGACGGGGTCGAAGCCGCCCGGTTTGGCGATATCCATCGCCTCGATGCTGTCTTCGCGGCGGCGGAAGCGCCACCGCAGGCGGTTGCGGCCAAGATTGCCCGCAAGGGTGAGCAACCACGGTTTAAAGGCAGCACCAGCGCGGTAGCGGTCGCGCTTTTGGTAGAGCCTCACGAATGCTTCCTGCGCCACGTCCTCCACGTCGGCGGCGGGCACGCCGAGGCGGAGGAGAAAGGCTTTCACGCCCAGCTCCCACCGGTGCATCAACGTGGCCAGCGCTTGGTCGTCGCCGTTTTGCAGCGCTTCCATGAGCGCCTCGTCGGTCACCGCGCCGGGGTCATTTTCCGGCAGGGATGTCATGCGTGGAGGCCGTGGTGGAATGCAGGTCGAGCGAGGCGGGGCCGGAGTGGTCGAACATCAGCACCCGCGGCAAAACGATGGACAGATACCGGCGGCCTTCTTCGCCGCCGATCACGGTGGCAACTTCTTTGATGTGCGCCTCGGTGCTGGCGATGCAGCCCGCGTCCATGTCTTTGACCTTGGCGGCGGCGGCTTCGATCTCGGCCGGCGAGGCACTGGTGTCCTGCAAACGTTTTAGTTCCTTGCGGGACTTGGCGATGGCGATGCAGTGTTCGGCGCAAACTGATTCGTAGGCCTCGTGGAGCGACTCAACCTTCGCGAGCCTTTCACCGGAGAGTTTGAACTCGTGGCGCACCCACATGAGCGAGTCGTGGTTCTGCTCGGCCGATACCGACATGGTATGGTGGAAGCAGAGGTAGGACGCGCCTCCGGCCAGAATGGCTAGAGCGATGATCGCACCGGCGGTGATCATGCGGTAGTTCATGGTCAGCGGGTGGAGTTGACCTGCTGATGCGGGTCGATGCTCACGACGTAGCGTTGGATGAGCTGTTCACGTTCGCGGGTGGCTTGAGAAGCGGCGAGGAGGCCGCCGCCGGTGCCGGAAAACACGATACTAGCCGCCGCGCAATAAGATACGCGAGTGAAGTTTAATCTCAACCAACCACTCCAGGTTGCGGGCATGCAGCGGGCGGCCTCGATCCGAGCCCAGACAGCCGCCCGGAATCCGGGATTTGACTGGGGGGCCACCGTCCAACTGCGCCGAAGCAGCTCGCGGAGGGGTTCATCGTGGGGATGCGTTTTCATGATGGTTTCTCCTAGTAATACACCGCAGATAGGCCTAACCCCTCACGGTATGGCGTAACTTATGGAAAGAGTTTTATCTCACTTGGCTAAAACGGATAGGGAAAACGCTTAGCAAGCCCTCTCCGCTGTTCACGGGTTGTCAGGTTGAGACGTGGGGGTAATCTGACCGCCTGTCGTAACCAGCAAACTTATGGATTCCGCCCGCCCGCTCGATTCGCTTCTCGCCCAACGCTCGCGCTTCCGAGCTTTTCTTATTTCGCGTTTGGGCAACGAAGCCGATGCCGACGATGTGCTGCAAAACAGCCTGCTCAAGGCCATGCGTTCGGCGGGAGACGTAGGCGATGAACAAAAGCTGACAGCGTGGTTTTACCGGCTGCTGCAAAATGCGCTGATCGATCATGTGCGCAGCCGGACGGCGAGTGCCCGCCGGGATGACGCGTGGATGACGGATACCGTTCCTCGCGATGAGGAGGCGGAAAAAACGGCGTGTGCTTGTGTCGCGGGTTTGTTGACCGACTTGAAGCCGCGTGACGCCGAGCTGTTACGCCGCGTCGAATTGAACGACGAGGAGGTGGCGGAGGTGGCGCGCTCGCTGGGCCTGAAAGCCGGGGCCGCCAGCGTAGCTTTGCATCGTGCCCGAACCACGCTACGCCGAAGACTGGAGGAGTTTTGCGGCGACTGCGCGAAGGGGGAGTATCTGGATTGCGACTGCGCTGACGTCCGGAGTTGAGGATTGTTCGTCAGAGTTTCGTCCGGCGCAGGCGGAGGGCGTTGGTGATGACGGACACGCTGCTGAGCGCCATTGCCGCGCCTGCGAACATGGGGTTCATCAACCAACCCGTGAAAGGGTAAAGTATGCCGGCTGCCAAGGGCACCCCGGCTGCGTTGTAGATGAAGGCGAAGAAAAGATTCTGGCGGATGTTCTTCATCACGGCGCGACTGAGCACGAGCGCGCTCACGATGCCGCGCAGGTCTCCCTTCACGAGGGTGATGCCGGCGCTTTCGATGGCGACATCGGTGCCGGTCCCCATCGCGATGCCGACATCGGCGGCGGCGAGAGCGGGGGCGTCGTTGATGCCATCGCCGGCCATCGCGACCACGGCCCCGGAGCGGCGCAGCTCCTCAATGATGCGGTGCTTGTCCTCGGGTGCGAGTTGGGCGCGCCCGTCGTCGATGCCGAGTTTTTTGCCCACGGCGTTGGCGGTGGTAGGGTGGTCGCCGGTGAGCATGACGACTTTCAGGCCGAGCGCGTGGAGCTGGCGGATCGCTTCGGGCGTGGTGGCCTTGATCGAATCGGTGAGGGCGAGCAGTCCCGCCGCCTTTTGGTCGAAGGCGACCCAGATGACCGTGCCGCCTTCCGCGAGCAGGCGTTCGGCTTGCGCATCGAAGTCGGCGGGGATCTCGACGCCTTCTTTCTTGAGCCATTCGCGTTTGCCGACGCGAACGAACCTGCCGTCGATGCGGCCGGTGACGCCCGCGCCGGTGACGGAGGCAAACTCCTCGACGCGCGGGAGGGTGAGCTTGCGTGCTTCGGCTGCTTTCACGACGGCGTGGGCGAGCGGATGTTCGCTGCCGGATTCAAGGGCCGCAGTCCACGCCAGCAGACGTTCTTCGCCGACGGCTGCGTCGGCGTGCAGTCCGGAAAGTTCGGGGCGTCCCTGTGTGAGCGTCCCGGTTTTGTCGGTGACGAGGTGGGTGATTTTTTCGGCGCGTTGAAGAGCGGCGGCGTCGCGGATGAGCACGCCGTGCTGCGCGCCCCGGCCCACGCCGACCATGATCGACATCGGCGTGGCCAGGCCGAGCGCGCACGGGCAGGCGATGATGAGCACGGCCACGGCGTTGGCGATGGCGTAGGCGAGCCGGGGTTCAGGCCCCCAGATCAACCACACCGCAAAGGTAAGCACGGCGATGGCGATGACGCCCGGCACGAAATAGGACGATACGCGGTCGGCCAGGGCTTGGATAGGGGCGCGGCTGCGCTGGGCCTGCGCGACCAGTTGCACGATCTGGGCAAGCAATGTGTCGGAGCCGACTTTTTCGGCGCGCATGACGAAGCCGCCGGTCTGGTTGAACGTGGCGCCGATCACGCGGTCTCCGACAGCTTTCTCCACCGGCAGGGGTTCACCCGTGAGCATGGATTCATCAATGTTGCTGCGGCCTTCGGTGAGCACGCCGTCGAGCGGGACTTTCTCGCCGGGTCGCACGCGCAGTAAGTCGCCGACCTGAATGAGATCCAATGGCACGTCTTCATCCCGCCCATCGACAACACGTCGGGCGGTCTTGGGGGTGAGTCCCAGCAGCGCCTTCACCGCCTGGCCGGTGCGGCGGCGTGCGCGCTCTTGGAGGTATTCGCCGAAGATCGCGAGGACGGTGATGATGGCAGCCGCCTCGAAATAGAGGCCCGTCTCGCCGCCATGCCGCATCTCATGAGGGAAGAGGTTGGGCGCGAGCAGCGCCACGACGCTGAACACGTAGGCGGCACCGATGCCGAGTCCGAGGAGCGTATACATGTTGGCGCTGCGATGACGGAACGAGTTCCACGCCCTTCGCCAGATGAAGTCGCCCGCCCAGAAAATCACCGGTGTGGAGAGGATGAATTCACCCCAGCGCCGCCATGTCGCCGTGTCGCCTTCGAGCGAGAGGCCCACCATGCCGGCCATCGCGGAGAGGAGCACGGGAAGCGCGAGTGCGCCGCCGATCCAGAGCTTGCGCGAGAGTTTGCGGAGTTCGGCGTCATCGTCTTCGGCGGCGGCGTCGCCGGTCTGGATCGGCTCAAGCGGCATACCACACTTCGGGCAATCACCGGAATGATCCTGACGAATCTCTCGGTGCATCGGGCAGGTGTAGATCGTTTTTCCTACGCCGATGAAGGCGGGGTTTCGCTCCAGCGCCATGCCGCACTTGGGGCAGTCGCCGGGTTGGTCGGATTCGACGCCGGCACACATCGGGCAAAAGTATTTGGCGGAGGCCGAGGGTTTCACGTCGGCATCGTGGTGATGATCGTGGCCCTTGGCGTGGTCTTTGCCGTGGCAGCAGTCGTGATGGGCTGATTTCGCCGGTTTGTGAGCGGCGTGGTCACACTTACGCTCGGGGCTCTGGGCGTGCGAGTCGTGGTTATCGTTTCCTTTGGGAGAGTGAGAATGTGGGTTCATACACTAGAGACGGAGGCGTTTACCTGATCTTACACAGCAATCGCGGCATTCCCGCATGCGGGGTGGCATCTTATTGAACAATAGCATTTAAGTGAACGAAGATCCTATGGGGTGAACGCCCGCCCTGACTTTTGTTTTCGCCCGTGTGAGAAAAAACAAAAAATGCTAAGGGTTTCGCAAAAGGTGCGGGGTATTACACGCAGGACAACATCGTCCTTCACCTACAAAATCATGAAAACTCGCTTCTCCCTCCGCACCGGCCTTGCCGGTCTTGCCCTCGCTCTGGCCGCTGTCTCCGGTGCCACAAGCGCTTTCGCCCACGAAGCACACAAGAAGGACAAGGCTGCGGCAACCCCCTCTGTGCCCGCTGCCGACTCGGCCGAAGCCAAGGCCTCCTATCCCGTGTCCACGTGCGTCGTCTCCGGCGACAAGCTGGAAGCTGGCGAGATGGGACCGATCATTGAGTATATCCATAAGGAAGAGGGTAAACCCGACCGCCTCGTCCGCCTGTGTTGCAAGGGCTGCGTCAAAGATTTCAAGAAAGCCCCGGCCAAGTATCTCAAGATGATCGACGATGCCGCCGCCGCCAAGGCCAAGGGCGACACGCCCGCCGCCCCCGCCTCCGGCGGGCACACCGGCCACTAAACCCGACGGCGGGTTTCCGCGCCGCGTCCGTTTCTACCGCATACGCCGGCCGGTGCTTTCCCGCATCGGCCGGCGCATAGATTTTTTCCTGATCGCCCGTATTTCCGATTCCCATGAACTTCGCCCAACTATTTGGCCGCCTGCACCCGCTGGTGCTGCACTTCCCCATCGCCTTGATCTTACTCGCCGCCACCTTGGAAGCGGTGCGCCTGAAATGGGATCGTCCGGCCTTAGCGCAACTCGTGCCGTTCCTGCTCTTGGTCGGCGCGCTCGGTGCCGTGGCCTCCAGCGTGACGGGTTGGGTGTTTGCCTTGGAATCTTACCCGCGCCCATCCCTGCGCTGGGCGCTCAACTGGCATCGCTGGCTCGGCATCACGGCCACGGTGTTGGCGGGTGGCGCGGCATGGATCGCGCACCGCCACGCCAACGCCGCGACTCCGGGTGGTCGCTGGTTGCGCCGCTCCGCTGTCTGGTTCACCGCCCTCGTCCTTTCCGCGGCCGCCCACCTCGGGGCGCTGATGGTGTGGGGCGAAGACTACTTTGATACTTCCGAATAACCGTTCATCTTTCCTCATGCCTGCTTACCGCGCCGTTTTGATCGCCACTCTGGGACTCTTCGTTCCCTCCCTCGCCCTGGCTTGCACCGATTGCGGCGGCAGGGGAGGCGACACCTTCGCCTTGCGCGAACTCGAGCCCAAGGCATCCCAACTTTATCCCGACGCGCGCATCGTCGAATACTCGCTCGACATCGCGGAGACCACCTTGTCGCCCGCCGGCAAGCCCGTGCGCGCGCTCACGCTCAACGGCTCTGTGCCCGGCCCCACCTTGCGCTTTCGCGAGGGCGAAGTCGCCCGCATCCACGTCAACAACCGCCTCGCGAAAGAAGAAACCTCCGTCCACTGGCACGGCCTGCTCGTCCCGAATCTGGAAGACGGCGTGCCCTACATCACCACTCCGCCGATCAAGGCCGGCAAATCGCGCACCTTCGAGTTCCTGCTCAAGCACACCGGCACCTATTGGTATCACAGTCACACCGGCTTGCAGGAACAGCGCGGCATCTATGGCAGCATCGTGATCGAGCCCCGCCAAGGCACGCCGGCGCGCACCGACATCCCGAAAATCGACCGCGAAGAAGTGCTCGTGCTGTCCGATTGGACGAACGAAAACCCGACCGAGGTGATGCGCACGCTGATGCGCGGCAGCGAGTGGTATTCGTTGCGCAAAGGCACCGCGCAATCGCTCTGGGGCGCGTGGCGCTCCGGTCACTTGCGCGAATATCTTGACCGGGAAAAAGCCCGCCTGCCCGCGATGGATGTTTCGGATGTGGCCTACGACGCCTTCCTCGTGAACGGGCAACCGCGCCAGTCGTTCGCCGCCCGCCCCGGTGAGACCGTGCGCCTGCGCGTCATCAACGCCGCAGCCGCCAGTTACTTTTACCTCAGCGCCGCCACCGGCCCTCTAACCATCATCGCCGCCGACGGCATGGACGTGACGCCCATCCGCCAAAAAAACCTGCTCATCGGCATGGCCGAAACTTACGACGTGCTCGCCACCATCCCCGCCAATGCGCCCGCCGGACTCGCGTGGGAGGTGCGCGCCACCGCGCAGGATAACTCCGGCCACGCCTCCCTCCACCTCGGCGATGCCAATGCCGCCGAGGTGCGCGCGGCCCCCGCGCCCGGCCCGCTCAACCCCTACAGCATGGACGACACGATGGACGCCATTCTTGGCATGATGGAGGCCGATGGTAACGCGACCGATGAGGAAGCGCTCGCGGAAGAGTTGCCCAGACCGCTCCCGCCCTACCACCGCCTCCGCGCCGTCGCCCCCACGACCCTGCCCGCCGATGCGCCGGCCCGCGAAATCACGCTGCGCCTCACCGGCGACATGTGGCGCTACCTCTGGTCGATCAACGGCAAGACTCTCGACGAGGCCGATGTCATCCCGGTGAAGCGCGGTGAAAAGCTCCGCGTCGTCCTCGCCAATGACACCATGATGCACCACCCGATGCACCTGCACGGGCATTTCTTCCGCCTGCTCATGCCCAACGGCGTGCCCACCGAGTTTGCACCGCTTAAACACACCGTGGACGTGCCGCCGATGAGCCGCCGCGTGATCGAATTCTACGCCAACGAAGATCGCGACTGGCTGTTCCATTGCCATCTCCTGTATCACCACAAATCCGGCATGGGCCGCGTCTTCAGCTACACGGCCGGCGACATGCTTCCGGCCGAGAGTGCCGACGCCACACCGGCGAACTCCGCGCCCGCACCGTCCGCCACGCCCGCTCAGGCCGGTATGGGCAAAATGCCCGGCATGTCGCCCGCTGCCGCCGCTTCGCATTCCGCTACGCCGGGCGGTGCCAAAACCGTCGCGCCCAACTACCACGCCAACCTCGGCGAGCACGCCATGCCGCATCCCTATTTCTGGGCCGACGCCACCGTACAGAGCAACCTGAGCGAAGGCCTCGCCACCGTGCAGGCCGGCCGGCAAAACCTAAACCTCGCATGGGAAGCCGGCTGGGAACGCGTCGAGCGCACCGAATACGAAATCGACGCGACCTACTCGCACTATTTTAACACCCGCTGGACTGCCTTTGCCGGTTACCGACTAACTAACAACGACGGCGGCGAAGATAGCGTGATCGCCGGGGCCACTTATCTGCTACCCTACCTGGCCGCGTTCACCACCACGGTGCAGAGCAACGGCGATGTCCGCTTCGCCCTCGGCCGCGAAGTGGCGCTCACGGATCGCCTCAGCCTGATCGCACAGGCCTCCTACGATACCGAGCAGGATTTCGAATACCAAGTCGGCCTGTCCTACACGCTCACCAAGCGCCTCTCCCTCGTGTCGCTCTACGACTCCGACTACGGCCTCGGCGTCGGCGTCGGCCTGCGTTTCTAAAGCTCTTTTTACGAAACCACCCACCTCCTCTGAAAAACATGAAAACCAAGATACAAACCAATCGTCTCGCGCTCCTCGCCCTCGGCCTCGTCGCCCTCTTTTCCCCGCTGGTCGCGGCGGCCAAAGAAGACGCCAAGGGCGCGGTGAAACCCTATCCGCTCAAACTCTGCATCGTCACCGACAACGACCTCGGTTCGATGGGCGATGAACGCACCTTCGTATATGAAGGCCAGGAGATCAAAATCTGCTGCAAACCCTGCGAGAAGAAGTTCCTCAAAGATCCGGCCAAGTATCTCGCCAAGCTCACGCCCGCCGAACCTAAAAAGTAGAACCCATCTTCCGGATTTCCACCCCGGCCCGGTATTGCCCGAGGTGGGCCTCCCAGACATCAGCGGACGGGAAACACCCCATAGTTTTTTTTTGCACCTAGCGTAAACTCCGCTCGCGAGCGTTGACCAAACTAAAAGCAGACGGCCTTCTTCGCCCATTAACGCCATGCCAAATCCCGTCGTCTCTCGTCGCCGCTTTCTTCACGCCTCTGGCGCGCTGGGAGCGCTCGCGGTGCTCCATCGGCTCACCCCGACCTACGCTCAGACCGCAGCTGGAAACCATGCCGGACACGCCGGCATGGCCGGAATGACAGACATGGCCCCTGAGGTTCCGCCGGCTGGCACCACCGCCTACGACCTCGCGATCAGCCGCGCCAATATCGACCTCGGCGGTACCCCGGCATCGGCCATCACCGTCAACGGCACCGTGCCCGGCCCATTGCTCCGATTTCGCGAAGGCGACGAAGCGGTTATCCGCGTGACCAACCAACTCGACGGTGAAGACACCTCCATCCACTGGCACGGCATCTTGCTGCCCTCGGCGATGGACGGTGTGCCCGGCGTGAGTTTCGGCGGCATCAAGCCCGGCGAAACCTTCACCTATCGTTTCCCGCTTAAACAAAGCGGCACCTACTGGTATCACAGCCACACCGGCTTTCAGGAACAGCGAGGCGTCTTCGGCCCGCTCATCATCGACCCCCGCGCGCCCGCGACCTACGCCTTCGACCGCGAATACGTCGTAATCCTCTCCGACTGGACCTTTACCGATCCGCATCTCGTTTATTCGCGCCTTAAAAAACAGTCCAACTACTACAACCGCCAACGCCGCACCTTGCCGGACCTAGTCCGCGACGCCGGTAACGACGGCTGGGCCGCCACCCTCGCCAGCCGGCGCGAGTGGGCGCGCATGCGCATGGACCCGACCGACATCGCCGACCTCACCGGCGCGACCTACACCTACCTTGTCAACGGCCTCCCACCCGCCGCCAACTGGACCGGTCTCTTTCATCCAGGTGAACGCGTGCGCCTGCGCTTCATCAACGCCTCAGCTGCCACCTATTTCGATGTCCGCATCCCCGGCCTCGCGCTCACCGTTGTCCAAGCCGATGGCAACGACGTGCAGCCCGTCACCGTGGACGAGTTCCGCATCGCTGTGGCCGAGACCTACGACGTCATCGTCACGCCCGAAGATCGCGCCTACACCCTGTTTGCCGAGACGATGGATCGCAGCGGCTACGCCGCCGGCACGCTCGCTCCCCGCCAAGGTCTGATCGCGCCCCTGCCGGCCCGGCGTCTGCGCCCCATCCGCACGATGGCCGACATGGGGATGGATCACGGCTCCGGTGGCGGCACGATGGCCGGAATGCCAGGCATGGCTGAGAATCCGCACGCCGGCCACGGCCCCGCTTCTGCTCCAGCCGCAGCATCCGCCGCCACCAATCCGCACGCCGGCATGGCGGGCATGGAAGACATGGCCATGCCCGCAGCCGCGCCAACCGCCGGTGCTCCTTCCCACGCTGACATGCCCGGCATGACTATGCCTGCCGCATCCGCCGAAGCGTCCGCCCCCACGCTTCCCCTTGCACCCGTGCCCCACGGCCCGGACACGCACGGCGCGGGGAATTCGATGGTCGCGATGATGCCCCGCAACCGTCTTCACGAACGCGGCACCGGCTTGGAGGACGCGCCCCATCGTGTGCTCGTTTATACCGACCTGCGCGGCCTGCACCCGCGCCCAGAGGTGCGCCCACCCGACCGCGAGATCGAGCTGCACATCACCGGAAACATGGAGCGCTATATCTGGGGCTTTGACGGAAAAACATTCTCCGAAGCCGCCGCGCCCATCGCCTTCAAACTCGGCGAACGCGTGCGACTCACCTTCGTCAACGACACCATGATGGACCACCCTATGCACCTGCACGGCATGTGGAGCGAACCCGAGAACGGGGCCGGTGCCTATCGCCCGAAAAAACACACCATCAACGTCAAACCCGCCGAACGCCTCTCGCTCGACATCGAGGCCGACGCCCCCGGCTTCTGGGCCATGCACTGCCACATCCTTTATCACATGGAAGCCGGGATGTTCCGCGTCGTCTCCGTCGCCTGAAATACCGCCGCCCGCCATGCACCGTTTAATTTCACTTCTCACCGTTGGTATGCTTGCGGCCAGTCCACTGCTCGCCCAGCACGCTGGGCACGGCGCGCCTGCCGCTTCAGCGGCGGATTCCACCGCCGCGCCCACCGCCGCTCCCATCGCCGCCGGTCAGCCACCGCATCTAGCCCAGGGCTGGGTGCCGCCCGTCGAGGATCGCATGAAGTTCAATTACGTGTTGATCGACCGGCTGGAATTCTCCTCAGGCGATGCACCCGATGCGCTCATTTTGGACGCCGAGGGCTGGTATGGCGGCGACCGGAATAAATTCTGGTGGAAGGCCGAAGGATCCAAACAACTCTCCGGTCCCAGCTCAGGCGAAGCCGAAGTCCAGGCGCTCTACAGCCGTTTGGTCGCCCCGTTTTGGGATCTTCAGGCGGGCGTGCGTTATGACCGCACCTGGGGGTCCGGCCCGGATCGCGACCGCTCTTTTCTCGTGCTCGGTTTCGAGGGGCTTGCACCGTATTGGTTCGAGCTGGAGCCGGCCGTCTTCGTGAGCGAGGACGGCGATGTCTCCGCCCAACTCACCGCCACCTACGATGTCCTGCTCACGCAGCGCCTCATCCTCCAGCCGCGTCTCGATCTTAACGCCGCCGCCCAAGATGTGCCTGAGTTCGGAGTCGGCAGCGGCCTTAACAACGTTGAGTTAGGGTTGCGCCTCCGCTACGAGATTCGCCGAGAGTTCGCGCCATATATCGGATTAAATTGGATACGCCAAATCGGGGATACGGCTGACCTCGCGCGCGCCTCTGGCGATCCCGTGGACGATCTGCGTTTCGTGCTCGGTCTGCGTCTGTGGTGGTGATTCTTGCGCGCGCACAAAAGGCGCGCTCATTTCGCGTACCGGGGGGTGGAGCGATGAAAGGAAACGGGGAACACCCCATATGATTTGCTGCGTATCAGAAGCATAATAGCGCCGCAATGATCGGCATTCACGGAGGCGGTTCGAGCGGCGTGAGCCAAGGCCTACTTCCAAGCCGGATCCACTATCGTCAGCCATAAAAAATCATGAAAATGAAAACCAATCCCATCAGCCTCCTTCTCGCTACCGTAGCTCTCGGGCTGCTTACCTCCACCTCCTATGCCGGGCCCGGCCCTCAATACTGGGAGAATCGCACCAAGGCCATTACCACTTTCTCGGAGGCTCAAAAAATGGGGCCCGACGACATGGCCATGATGCAGTGTAAAGGTTGCAAAACCGCCATGGTCCATACCTCCAAAAACGTCGGTCCTCGCGGCAAAGGGCACGATGTTTGGTTCAAGGTCGGCTCCAAGCACACCTGCGACGAGTGCAAGGGCGAGATCACCGTGGTCAAAGACAAGACCGAGGACTCCATGCAGCTCGACTGCGCCAAGTGCGGCGAAGGCGCGGTGAGTTGCAGTATGGTCATGGCTAATAAAGCAACCCCATGAAGTCCACCAACGCCTTCATCAGCCTAGCCCTTTCCCTGGCTCGTGCGCGCTGGCTCCAGCCTGCGCTGTGCGCGCTGGTTCTCATCGCCCTCGTCCTCGGCGCGAGCGGCTGCAGCTCGCCCCACCACTGACCTACCTACCCAACTAACCGCCGGCTCACTCCGGTGGCGTCGAGGCCTCGCCGAGCCCAGCCTGGTGACCGTGCCCGCCCCCTCCCGCCGTATCATGAACGAGCCTACGCCCTCTGCCGATCCCGACACCTGTGCCGTTTGCGGCAAAGTCACCGCCAACGGACGTGGCTATATGCAGCTCCAAGTTGAAGGCCGTATGATCGAGCTTTGCTGCCCCATGTGCCTGAGGGTTTATGAGGAGCGGGTCGCTCGCGCGGAGGAGGAAAAACGCAATGGCGGCGCGAGGGAAATCAGGTGGAACGAAAAATGGTAGCGGTGGATGGAAGCAGACGTTTGAGATCGTCGAAAAATTCAGATGAGGGTTTTTGATTTCTGCGGGGTAAGGTGAGCAGAGGGCAATCGGCCAGACACTCAGTCGGACCAAGCGCCCTTAGAAAAATCTAAACCTAATCCCGCAATGAAAACCATCCGTCTCTCCCTTATCTCTCTTGTCGCGGTCGCTTCCGCCTCTGCCTCCTTTGCCGGCCCCGGCATCCAGTATTGGAATGCCCGCCTCGCCGACCGTGCAGCCGCCAAAGTGGAAGTCACCGCCCCCGCTGCTCCTGTGGAAAAATGTAAAACCATGACGGTGACAGACGGAAAAATCACTCGGTCGGTATCATGCACCGGTGCCGTCGCCGAAACCGCCAAGTGCAAAGCCGCCTGCGGTTTCTGAAAATAAAAAGCCCCGAGGCGAATATGCCTTGGGGCTTTTTTGTGCCGATCGGGTACGCAGGCTCAGGGTTTGAACGAGTCGTTGGGTTTGCCATCGTCTACGAGGTCACCGAAGTGGTTCACGGCATCTTTGAGCAGGGAGGCGGCGGCGAAAACCGTCAGGCCGATCGGAGTGCCGGAGAGGGGGCCGGCGATGGTGAGGGCGAGGCCAGCGGCTTTGCCAAGGAAGGAGAGGATGCGGAGGAGTTTGGTGGGCATACCTCCGTGGGACGGTGTCAACCGGCGGAGGACGGCAGGCCGGAATCAGTCTTCGGGGGCGGGCTTGGCGTTGCGGTCGCATAGTTGTGACCGGTTGCGCCCATTGGGTACCTGCACCCGATCACCCCTGATCGTCCGATTCGGGGCCGCTCCGCGCAGAGCGACAATATTCGCGCTTCCGAGCTATTTCACGGCGGTGCGGCGGAGGAAGTAAACTAGCGTGTCAACGCCAACCATGAGGCCTACGTAGGCGTTGAGGCGTTCGAGGGTGGCCGCAGTGCGCACGCCGGTGGCGGACTGTATCTGTTGAATTTCCATCGTCTGGCGCTCGGCGGAGGCCGCGGCGCGGGACGGGAAGTTTTTGCGGATGCGCTTGCCGTCGAGCCAGCCGGTGAGGAGGAAAACGATTTTCCCTGAGGGATTCGTGAATTCGGAAATGACGAACTGAGGAGCCTGGGACATTTAGGATTTTCCACGTCAACTGGAAAATCGGTTATCGCTAAAACTAAGCCGTTTTAAACAAGCGACTTAATTGGTGCGGGCAGAGGGGGTTGAACAAGTTTTTCCCGTGCCGACTAAGTTGCTTTAAAGAACTAAATTAGTTGATCATTAGTTAGTTATGACGTTAATAGCGAAGCAGTTGAATGCAGCTAAAGGAAGCTTGAAACAGGATTTTGGACAACCTTTGGGCAACCTAAACGGGAATGCCGAATTTAGCCCTGCCCGACCTCGGCCCGATTCGCATAAGCCGTTTTTTATGTTGTCATGACCGTTCCTTCTACGCTGTCTGGCTCCACCGTATTTTAAGGTGAATCGCATTTTCCCATTTTTCGCGTTTTTGCTGTTGGCGCTTTGGCTGCCAGCCACGCTGCACTGCGATCTCGAAGCCGCAAACGTCGGCGTTTGGAGTGAGGGCGAACATCATGGGGATTCGTGCCAAGCCGTTTGCATCGATGATGCCTGCCACATGATCGAAGGAGAGTCTTATGTGAAATCCGATATCGGACTCCGTATGCAGCCGACGCCGTTGGTCTGCACGATTTCGTTCCTGAACCTTTTGGCCGACCTCGTTTGGGTCGAACACACGCCAGTTTATCTGGCCGGCCATTCAGTCCCCATCCAGGCGCTAAATCGCACCTGGGCGTTTGTCCGCCGTACCGCGTTGCCGGTGCGCGCGCCGTGCTTCTTGGCTTAAACCGTCCCTGCGCGGACGGGATTTAGCGTCTGATTCTGGCCTGCTGGTGCCTGCGCGCACCAGCCGAGCCCTTTGCACCTCCCCCGTGTCAGTATTTCTCCAACTTACCATGTCCCTATTTATTCGTTTATCCCGGTCCGGCCCATCGCTCGGCCTGGCTTTCCTAGTCACCGCATCGCGAGTGATAGCCCAAGAGGCACCACCGTCACCGCTGACCTTTAACGAGGCGCTGCAACGCGCCGCCGAACACAATCCCGCCCTCGCTGCGCAAGGCTACGCAGAACGCGCCGCCGAGGCGTTGATCGAACAAGCCTCCCTGCGGCCAAACCCAACCCTCGACGTCGCGCTGGAAAACTTCGGTGGCACCGGGGCGTTTCGCGGCGCTGACGGTATCGAGTCAACGGTGCAAGCGAGCCAGGTTCTTGAACGCGGCGGCAAGCGTGCCAAACGCGTGGCTTTGGCCGGTCGCGAACGCGACGTCGCCGCCAAAGAGTATGCGGTTCACCGCGCCGAGGTTCTTGGCTCAACAGCCTCCGCTTACGTTGCCGTTCTGGCCGCCCAACAGAGCCTCGCGCTCGCGGCCGAGCCGCTCAAGTTGGCCCGCGAAACCGTCGCCGCCGTCGATATCCGATTAAAGGCCGCCGTCGCTTCACCAGCTGAACCCGCCCGCGCCCGCGCCGCACTGGCCTCGGCACACGCCGATGTTGCCCGCGCCGAGGCCGTGCTCGTCAACGCCCGCACGACCCTCGCCGCAACATGGGGCGGCCGACCAGCCGACGTGGGCCGAGTCGCAGGCGGATTACACATCCCCGCCGCCCTGCCACCCGAAGATGAGTTTCTGGCCAAACTCGCATTGCACCCGCGCCTCGATTTCCAGCAGGCGGTCATCGCGGGTCGCCGAGCCGCACTCACGCTGGCGCATGCCCAGGCCAAGCAGGATGTCACTGTCGGCGGCGGGGTCCGCTTTATACGCGAAGGCAGTGACGCCGCCTTCGTGGCAGGCGTATCCGTGCCGCTCCCGTTTAGTAATCAAAATCAGGGCAACATCCGCGCCGCACGGGAAACTCTAGCCGGTGCCGAGCAATCTGTGCGCGCCGTTGAGGCCGAGTTACGCGTGGCGTTCACGGCCGCTTGGCAGGATCTCGTTGCGGCCCACACCGCCGCGCAAAACCTGCGCCGTGAGGCGCTACCGGCCACCGAGGAGGCCTACGCCGCCGTGCGTTCCGCCTACGAGCAGGGGCAACTCCCGCTGATTGACGTGCTCGACGCGCAACGCGCCCTCATCGGGCTGCGGCACCAGTTGCTCGAAGCCGAGACCGCCTACGCCGCCGCCCTCGCCCGTGCCGAGGCGCTTACCCATGCGAGCTTCCCCTCGCTTGGCAACCTGCTCAACCGTTCCTGATTTTTAAAACTCTAGCTCTTTACATGAAACTTAAACTTCCTCTCACCATCCTCGCGGTCCTCGCCCTTGGCGGCGGCCTTGCCTTCTACATTATTGAAAGTGGCCACGGCCACTCTGCCGAAACTGCAGGTGGCCACGACGACCACGCTGGCGAGGCCCCAGGGGCCCACGGCGAAAAAGCAGGCGACGAAGGGGCCAAGGGCCCGCATGGCGGACGCCTCCTTGCCGACGGCGATTTCACCATCGAACTCGCGATCGCCGAACAAGGCTTGCCACCCGAATTCCGCGCCTGGTTCACGCAGGCTGGCAAACCCGTCGTTAATTCAGCGGTTAAACTCACCGTCGTGCTCAAGCGTCCCGGCAACGTCACCGATACCTACACGTTCACTCCTGAGGGCGATTACCTGCGCGGTAACGCCGAGGTCTATGAGCCTCACTCCTTCGCCTACACCGTCGTCGCCGAGCACGCCGGTCGCACTCACCGCTGGGAATTCGACGCGCCCGAGATGCAGGTGACGATCACCGCCGATGCCGCCACGCGCGCCGGAGTCGTCGCCGAGGTCGCCGGCCCCGCCACCTTGGATGAAACGCTCTCCGTTTATGGTCAGGTGAAACTCAACGCCAACCAAGTCGCCCGCGCCGTGCCGCGTTTTGGCGGCATCATCCGCGAGGCCCGTAAAGCCCTCGGCGATTCCGTGAAGGCAGGCGAAGTTGTCGCCATTCTCGAAACCAACCAGTCGCTCGCCACCATCGAGGTGAAATCGCCCATCGCCGGCATCATCGTGGACCGTGACGTGAACGCCGGTGAAACCGTCACCGACGGTGCCGTGCTCTACACCATCGCCGATCTCTCCGATGTGTGGGTCGATCTCAACGTCCCCAAGCGCGACCAGGCCCGCGTCAAAGTCGGTCAATCCGCCGTCATCCACGCGGATGACACCGGCACCGATGCCACTGGCACCGTCTCATGGATTTCGCCGATCAGCTCCGCCGAGGCGCAAACCCTCGTCGCCCGTGTCGTCCTCTCGAACGCCGACCAACGCTGGCGTCCGGGCCTCTTTGTGAAGGCCAAAATCACCCTAGCCCAAGAAACCGTGCCCGTGGCGGTGAAGGAATCGGCCCTCCAGTCGTTGTTCGACTTCACCGTGGTGTTCTCGCAGCACGACGACCTCTATCAGGCGCGCCCGCTTGAGCTGGGCCGTCGAGGCGGCGGTTTCGTCGAAGTGCTCAAAGGACTCAAGGCCGGCGAGCGCTACGTCACCGAAAACAGCTTCCTCATCAAGGCCGACATCGGGAAGTCCGGCGCCGCCCACGATCATTGATCCGTCACCCAACTAAAAAGGAGACCCATCATGAAAGAAATCACCGCCATCATCCAGCCGCACACCCTGACGCGCGTCATGTACGCGCTGCACGCGTTGCCGCATTTCCCCGGCGTCACCCTGCTCGATGCCCACGGCCAAGGCCGCGGTCGCGGCACGGGCGGAGCATTCCGCCCCACCGAAGACAATTTCACCTTCCATAAAAAAACCGTGCTCCTCGTCACCTGCGAGGCCGCGCAGGCCGACTCCATCGTTGCCGCAATCGTTCAGTCCGCCCGCACCGGCAACAAAGGCGACGGCGTCGTCACGATCAAAGACGTTTCTCGCGTCATCCGCATCCGCACCGGCGAAACCGCCCGCGAAGCCCTCTAAGCACCACCCGTCATGCTCGAAAAACTTCTTCAATTCTCCATCCGCCAGCGATGGCTCATCCTGATTCTTACTCTAGGGATGGGTCTGCTCGGCGTGTATAACTACCAAAGTCTGCCCATCGACGCGGTGCCCGACATCACCAACGTCCAGGTGCAGATCAACACCGAAGCCCCCGGCTTCTCTCCGCTCGAAGCCGAGCAGCGCGTCACCTACCCGGTCGAGACCGCGATGGCCGGTCTGCCCAGCCTCGACTACACCCGCTCCATCTCGCGCTACGGACTCTCGCAGGTGACGGTCGTCTTCAAAGACGGCACCGACATCTACTTCGCCCGCCAGCTCATTAACGAGCGTATCCAAGAAGTGAAATCGCAGCTCCCAGTCGGGCTCGAACCATCGATGGGGCCGATCTCCACCGGCCTCGGCGAAATCTTCATGTTCACCGTCGAGCCGGAGGCCGGTGCGAAGAAAGCCGATGGCACTGCCTACAACCCGACCGACCTGCGCGAGATTCAGGATTGGGTCGTGCGCCCGCAGCTTCGCAACCTGCCCGGCGTCACCGAGGTCAATACCATCGGCGGTTTCGTGAAACAGTTTCACGTCACCCCGCGCCCCGACCAGCTCCTCGCCTACGGTCTCACCCTGCGCGATGTCATGGACGCGTTGGCTAAAAACAACGCCAACGTCGGCGCGGGCTACATCGAGCGGCATGGCGAGCAATACCTCATCCGCGTGCCCGGCCAGGTCAGCGGCATCCCGGAGATCGAGGCTATCGTCATCGCCCGGCGAGCCGGTCAACCCGTGCGCGTGCGCGATGTCGCCGATGTCATCCTGGGGCAGGAACTCCGCACCGGAGCGGCCACCGAAAACGGCAAGGAAGTCGTGCTCGGCACGGTCTTCATGCTCATCGGTGAAAACTCCCGCGACGTGTCCACCCGCGTTGCCGCGAAGCTCGCTGACGTAAACCGCAGCCTGCCCGAGGGCGTTGTCGCCAAGACGGTGTATGATCGCACCTCACTGGTGGATCGCACCATCGCCACCGTGCAAAAAAACCTCATCGAAGGCGCGCTGCTCGTCATCGTGATCCTGTTCCTGATGCTGGGGAATTTTCGCGCGGCGCTCATCACCGCCGCCGTCATCCCGCTCTCGATGCTCTTCACCATCACCGGCATGGTGACGAACAAAGTGTCGGGTAATTTGATGAGTCTCGGTGCGCTCGACTTCGGACTCATCGTGGACGGCGCGGTCATCATCATCGAAAATTGCCTGCGTCGTTACGGCCAGGAACAGCACCGGCTCGGTCGCCTGCTCACCAAGCCCGAACGCTTTGCCCTCGCTTATGAGGCCACCCGCGAAGTGCGCGGCGCGACCATGTTTGGCGAACTCATCATCGCCATCGTTTACATACCCATCTTCGCCCTCACCGGCGTAGAGGGAAAAATGTTTCATCCGATGGCCTTCACCGTCGTCACCGCGCTCCTCGGCGCGATGATTCTGTCCGTCACCTTTGTGCCCGCTGCCGTGGCGATTTTCATTACCGGCAAGGTCTCTGAGAAAGACAACATCGCCATCCGTGGCGCGAAGGCGCTTTACCGCCCGGTGCTGCGCTTCGTTATGTCGGTACGCCCCGCCGCCGCAGTCGCCTCGGTGGTGCTCGTGCTCGTCGCCGGCCTCGCCGCCTCGAAGATGGGTTCGGAGTTCATCCCGAATCTCGACGAGGGCGACATCGCCCTCCACGCCCTCCGCATCCCCGGCACCAGCCTCACCCAATCGCTGAAAATGCAGGGCGAGGTCGAGACGGTCGTGAAGTCGTTCCCCGAAGTGGACAAGGTGTTCGCTAAGATCGGCACCGCCGAAGTGGCGACCGACCCCATGCCGCCCAGCGTCGCCGACACCTTTGTTATGCTAAAACCGCGTTCCGAATGGCCCGACCCCAAGCGCAGTAAGGCCGATCTCGTGGCCGCGATGGAAGCCGCCACTGCGAAGATCCCCGGTAACAACTACGAATACACCCAGCCGATCCAGATGCGTTTCAACGAACTTATCTCCGGCGTGCGTTCCGACGTGGCGGTTAAGGTTTACGGCGACGACCTCGACGTGATGACCGAGACGGCCGAGGCCATCGAAGCCGTGCTCAAATCCGTGCCCGGCTCCGCCGACGTAAAAGTCGAGCAGACCACCGGCCTGCCGATTCTCACGGTGAAACTCGACCGCGAGGCGGTGGCCCGCTACGGCCTCGCCGTGGTCGAGGTGCAGGAAATCATTTCCACTGCGCTCGGCGGCACCGCCGTCGGTCAGGTGTTCGAGGGCGACCGTCGTTTCGACCTCGTTGTTCGCCTGCCCGAAAGCCTCCGCACCGATCTCGACGCCCTCGGCAACCTGCCGATTCCTCTGCCTCCGCTTCACGAGGACGAGGCCCAGGTGTTGCCCGCCGTGCTCCGCAGCGGTGACGGTGGCCTGGCCGCGCCCGGCGTTTCGATGGCCTTCATCCCGCTTCGTGAAATCGCCAAAATCGAAATCGCGCCCGGTCCCAATCAGATCAGCCGCGAAAACGGAAAACGTCGCGTCGTCGTCACCGCCAACGTACGCGGACGCGATCTCGGCGGCTTCGTCACCGATGCCCAGCAACAGGTGCGCGACCGCGTGAAGGTTCCGGCCGGTTACTGGATCGAATATGGCGGCACCTTCGAGCAGCTTATCTCCGCTAGCAAACGCCTCCAGATCGTGGTGCCGGTGGCGCTGGTGTTGATCCTTGGCCTTCTCTTCATGAGCTTCGGCAACCTCAAGGACGCGCTGCTTGTCTTCACCGGCGTGCCCCTCGCGCTCACCGGCGGCGTCGCGGCTTTGTGGCTGCGTGACATCCCGCTTTCCATCTCAGCGGGCGTGGGCTTCATCGCCCTCTCCGGCGTGGCGGTTCTCAACGGCCTGGTGATGATCTCCTGTATCCGCACGTTGAGGGAAGAAGGGAAACCCATTGACGATGCCATCGAGGAAGGGTGCCTCACGCGTCTGCGCCCCGTGCTCATGACCGCGCTCGTCGCCTCGCTCGGCTTCGTGCCGATGGCTATTGCCGTTGGCGCGGGTGCCGAGGTGCAGCGCCCGCTGGCGACCGTCGTTATCGGCGGCATCATCAGCTCCACGTTGCTCACCCTCGTCGTGCTACCCGCGCTTTATCGCATGGCCCACCGCGACGAAAACCACGCGCAGAACACGACCACCCCATAAATCATAAGAAACGCTGTTCCCCTCGGCTGCCCATTCCCCGCCGGCGACCTTCACAGTCTTCGGCGGGAACCAGGTTGCCGCACACTAACACTCCACTGAAAAAAACATGAAATCCGTAACCCTGATCCTCACTCTGACTGCGCTTACGCTGAGCGGTTGCACCACCCCGCGCCAGTCCTCCGCCACCGCCCCGAACATCCCCCTGCAAATCGAAGACTGTGACCACGTGGTCATTGGCTCGGCCCGCATAGAAAAGACTGCCCGTGGCACTGAATTGGTAGGTACTGTGCGCCGTGCCTATGTCAACAAACCCACCGCAGGCACGCACATCGACATCACGATTCAAGGGCCGGCCACCCAGCCGCCACAAGTCGAGCGATTTTCACCTGGCGAAATCGGCTATTCGCCACAATTCCCGCGCCGCGTCGCCCGCTTCCGAATCCTGCTCGCGCCTGGCACAGGACCGATCACGGCGATCACCCTGCGCGCACATGACGAAGCGGATGTTGAGCTCACACCACCCGTTATCCCCGCAACCTAAATCCGGAGCGTATTCGCCATGGACAGCATGCACTCTGATTTTAGGGAAACCCGCTAAAATGCCTGACGCATACGGTGGGATTCTAAAGGCGTGCCACCTGCGTTTGCGGAGTTTCTTCGGCGCGGTTCGGCTCCCAACACCCCAAAGTCTCTAGATAAAAACTCAGCCCTTGACAAAATATGCGCAATCAAAGTCGGTTAGTCGCGTGGCATTTTTTCGTCGCATCATCGCAATCATGTTTCTGGCCCTGTGGTTACCAGCGACACAGCATTGCGGTCTTGAGGCGGCAGGCTTGATCGCTGCGGAGGCCCAGCACGCCTCTCCCGCTCAATGCTGCGACACCAGTACCCGGTGCGCCCATGACGGCTGTAACGTGATTGAAAACGGGTTAATCAAACCCGCCAGCGAAGCAAAAGTACTCGCACCTGACCTGTCCGGCTGCCTGTGCTTCATTTGTTTGCAACTTGCTCAGCCGGGCATGCTGGATGAGTCCGCATTGGTGGTGGCAGACCCCAATGATCCGCTCGATTGGGTGCCCATTTGGCAGTTTATGCGTCGGGCTGCGCCGCTGGCGCGGGCACCTTCGCTGCTTGGTTGATTAGTCCCCGCGCGGATTAATCGACCTTTTTTCCATTCCATCCCGTGGCGGGACGCCTGCGCGCGTCTGCTTTTTCGGGGTGTTCCGTCCGATCCCAGTCATTTTCCGTCCATTCACTTTTCATGAAATCATCTGTTTCTTCCCGTCATACTCTCGTCAGCCCGGCTTATGGGTTGATCTTGTTTGCACTCGCCACGGGCTTGCGCGCTCAACCTGCGCCGGCCGAAGCCACTCCGCCCGTCTCGCTTTCCGCGCTTGTCGGTGAAATCACTGCAAAGAACCCCGAGCGGCAGTTCTATCAAGAGGAAATCAACGCGGCCAAAGCGGGCTTGCGACTCTCATCTCGTCTCAACGACCCCGAACTCTCGTTCGATATAGGCCGTAAAAGCCTCAAGGACTCTACCGGCGTGCGCATCGACGAGGGCGCGGTCTGGTCGGTGTCGGTCACGCAAACTTTCGAGTGGCCCGGTCGCCTATCACTGCGCAAGGCCATCGCCAACCGACAGCTCGAACTCGCCGAACTGGGTGTCGCTCGTTTTGAAAATGCGTTGAGCGCCCGCGCTCGCAGCCTCGCCTTCGGTCTTTATTCGGCAAACGCCAAAGCCGACGCGATCCGCCAAGTATCCGACCGATTCGCCGCCCTTAAGGAAACCTTCCTCTCCCGTGATCCGGCGGGAGTCACACCGCTATTGGAGACGCGTGTGATCGAGGCCAGCGAACTCACCCTCCAGCGTCGTGCCACCGAGGCCGAACTCGCGGTGCAGAGCGCGCTCATCGAGTTGAATCAACTTCGTGGCGTGGCACCCGACGCGCCGCTTCGCGTCGCGGCCTCGGCGCTGGCTTTTAACAGCGTGCCCGAAACGACCACGCTGCTCGCCGCCGCGCGCGAGAACAACTTCGACTACAAGATGCGCCGCGTGGAACTGGAGCAACAGGGCTACGCAGTGAGGCTCGCCCGTAACGAACGTTATCCCGGTATTAGCGTCGGCCCTTTCCTCTCGAAGGATAATGTCGGTGATCGTGAAACCATCGTTGGCATCGGCCTGAGCGTGCCATTGCCCATTTCCGGCCGCACCGGAGCTAACGTGGACATCGCTAGCGCACGTCGTCGGCAGGCAGAAACCGCCGTGCTCATCGCGCTGCGCGAACTCGACCGCGAGGTCATGACCGCCGCCCAGGCGTTCGCCATCAAACGCTCCGAGTCCGGCCGATGGACGCCGGATGCGGCCGTTAAATTCCGCGAAGCCGCCGAACTGGCTGACCGCCATTATCGTCTCGGCGCGGTGCCCATCGCCACCTACGTCGAGTTGCAAAAGAGCTATCTCGACGCCGTCGAATCCCTGCTCGACACGCAGAGCGAAGCGCTCGCCGCCGGTCTCAAGCTCCAACAGCTCACCGGCCTCGACCTCAACCCAGTCCAGATTTCCCAACCATGAAAACTCTCCTTACCGTCGTCCTTCTTTCCACGCTCACCTTCGCCCTTAGCGGTTGCGGAGACTCTCAAGCCGCCTCCAAGCCGCAAGCCGAACCCACGCCCGCCTCGACCTACAAGGCCGGCCACGGCGTCCAGCTCACCGAGACCGGCCGCAAATTCGTCGGCGTGCAAACCGGCGAAGTCGGTTCACACGCTTTCGCGGGCGCGACCGAAGTGCCAGCGATTCCGGCCGACGCGCTCTTGCGCACCGTAAAAGGCGATTTCGTCTATGTAGCTAATGGCGATTGGTTCCTGCGAACGCCCGTGACGGTTGGTGGCGCCGATGGCACACACGTCGAAATCAAAGACGGTCTCTATGAGGGTGACACCATCGTCGTCAAAGGCGTGCGCGGTCTCTCTCTCGCTGAAATTCAGGCACTAAATGGAGGCGTCGGCTGCGCCGACGGACACTGATGCTTGAATGGCTCATTGATTTCTCTCTTCGCAAACGCGGGCTGATTGTTTGCAGCGCGCTCACCCTTTTGGGAGTCGGCCTTTGGGCGGCCACGCGGCTCGGCGTCGATGCCGTGCCGGACATCACGAACCCGCAGATCCAGATCAACACCGAGGTGGCGGCGCTCGCCCCCGAGGAGATCGAGACCTTGGTCACGGTACCGGTGGAAATGGAGATGGCCGGCCTCCCCGACATGACCGAACTCCGGTCCCTGTCAAAATTCGGGCTCTCGCAAATCACGATGACGTTCAAGGACGACGTGGACATCTATCGTCTACGCCAACTCGTCACCGAACGCCTTGGTCGCGCCCGCGACCGACTGCCGGCCAAGGTGACGCCTGCGCTTGCGCCGATCAGCACCGGTCTGGGGGAAATCGTTTATTACACCCTGCGCTACAAGCCGGGCGCTCCGGGAGCCCCCGTAGACCGGGCGGAGCAACTTCGTCAGCTCCGCCTGCTTCACGACTACACGCTCAAGCCCCTCCTCCGCTCTACGCCCGGACTGGCCGAGGTGAACGCCATCGGCGGCTATGAAAAGCAAATCGTCATCGCACCCGATCCGGCCAAGCTGGAGCAGGCCGGCGTGAGCTTTGAGCAACTTGTCGCGGTCGTGCGCAACAGCACGGAAAACGCCGGCGGCGGCGTCCTCGAAATGGGCGGCGAAGCCGTCGTGGTGCGGGCCAATACACGCGCGAAAACAGCGGAAGACCTGGGTGGTTTGCCGGTCAAGTTCGCGGGTGCGGCCCGCCCGCTGCTCATCCGCGATCTGGCGGAAGTCACCATCGGGTCGGCGGTGCGCACTGGTGCCTCGACCGAAGATGGCGAGGAAACCATCACCGGCGCGGCAATCATGCTGGCAGGCGAAAACGCCCGACTGGTCGCCCAAGCGGTCGTCGAGAAACTGAAGCACATCCAGGAAAAGCTTCCGCAAGGCATCGAGATTCGAGTCGTCTATGATCGCTCCGATCTGGTCAACGCGACGATCCATACGGTGGAGAAAAACCTTTTCGAGGGCGCGGTGCTCGTGGCCGTCATCCTCTTCGGCTTCCTCGGCAACTGGCGCGCGGCCTTGATCGTGTCCCTAGCGATTCCGCTTTCGTTTCTCTTCATGCTCACCGGCATGGTGGAGGCGAAAATCACCGCCAACTTGATGAGCCTCGGCGCGATCGACTTCGGTCTCATCGTGGACGGAGCGATTGTGATGGTGGAAAACATCCTCCGCCACATCGCGGAGAAACAGCACGCGCTCGGTCGAAAGCTCACGCCTGCCGAGCGGCTGACCGAGGTGCGCCTCTCCGCACGAGAAGTGGCGCGGCCTATGTTTTTTGGCGTGCTCATCATCACGCTCGTTTACGTGCCGATTCTGGCACTCACCGGCATCGAGGGTAAGATGTTCCGGCCAATGGCGGTCACCGTGATGTTCGCGCTCGTGGGCGCGCTCGTGCTCGCGCTGACGCTCATGCCCGCCCTCTGCTCGTGGTTCCTTCGTGGCAACATCAGCGAGAAGGACAACTGGGCGGTGCGCGGCGCGAAGGCGCTCTACACTCCCTTGCTTGCGTGGGCGCTGCGTATGCGGTGGCTGATCGTTGCCGCCGCCCTCGCGCTCTTTGCGGTCTCAGGCTGGATTTTCACCAAACTCGGGGCCGAGTTTATCCCGCAACTCGATGAAGGCTCGATGTCCATCCAGATGATTCGCGGCAACAGCGTCGCCTTGGGCGATTCAGTCGAGTTACAACGGGCGTCTGAAAAGCTCCTCATGGAAAAATTTCCCGAGGTCAGCCATATCTTCTCCCGCATCGGCACGGCGGAGATCGCGACCGATCCGATGGGACCGAACGTTTCCGACACCTACCTCTTCTTTACGCCCTTGGATAAATGGCGCGAGGTGGACGGACGCAAAATCACCAAGCCCGAACTGATCGAGCTCATGCGTCGGGAACTCGTGGCCGCCGCACCGGGCCAGACGTATCTTTTCACCCAGCCGATTCAGATGCGTTTTAACGAAATCATGGCCGGCGCACGCGCCGACTTGTCCTTGAAAATCTACGGCGACGACTATGCCGAGTTGGAGCGCCTCGCAACCGCAGCCCGCGACGTGCTGCGCGGCGTGACCGGCGGAGGAGATGTCGAGTTCGAAGCGCTCGGCCGCGTGCCCATGCTTGAAATCACCCCGAAGCGCGAAGCCCTGCAACGGCTCAACCTGCACGCCGACGAAATCAATGCCGTGGTCGGCACCGCTCTTGGCGGCGAAGAGGCCGGCTCATTGATCGACGGCAGCAAACGCTACGATGTCGTGGTGCGACTGTCGGAGGCGGAACGCATGAACCTCGCAGGGCTCAGGCAACTGCCGGTGATCGGCGGCGAAGGCGCGCACGTGCCGCTTGAGCGTGTCGCCGACATCACCGTCGCCGACCGGGTGGGCACGATCAACCGCGAGGACACACAACGCCGGGTCGCCATCCTCATCAACGTGCGCGGTCGCGACACCGAAAGCTTCGTATTGGAAGCGCAGGCGAAGCTTAACGAGCGGGTAAAGTTTCCGCCGGGCTACTTCTTCGAGTTCGGCGGGCAATTCGAGAACCTTCAGGCCGCGCGCGCGCGCCTGATGATCGTCGTCCCCGCCGCGCTCCTGCTGATCTTCGGCCTCATCTACGCGAGCTTCGGCAGCGCACGGCAGGCGACGCTTATCTTCCTTTGCGTGCCCTTGGCCGCGACCGGCGGTGTGATCGCGCTGTGGGCGCGCGGCATGCCCTTCACCATTTCCGCAGCAGTAGGCTTCATCGCGCTGTCCGGCATCGCCGTGCTTAACGGCATCATGCTGATCAGCTTTATCAACCAGCTCCGCGCTGAGGGCAGCGATGTGCGCAAGGCGGTAATCGAAGGAACCCTGACGCGACTGCGCCCGAAATTAATGACCGCTCTGGTGGCGTCCCTCGGCTTCGTGCCGATGGCGTTGTCCACCGGAGCCGGGGCCGAAGTGCAACGCCCGCTGGCGACCGTCGTTATCGGCGGCGTCATCACCTCAACCTTTCTTACGCTGATTCTTCTACCCGTGCTTTACGACTGGATGGAGCGTCGGAGCGAGAAACCTCCCGTTAGTTCAACCCACTAAATCCAAAATCATGAAACTGAAATACATCACGTTCGCGGTGGCCGCTCTTTGTGCCACCGCTTCCCTCCACGCCGAAAAAATCGTTGCCGGCCCAAAAGGCGGACGACTTCTTGAAGCCGAACCACTCAAGGCGGAGTTCTTCGTCAATGCGGAACGCAAGGTCGAGGTCACGTTCTACGACGCGGCGCTCAAGCCTACCGATCCGGGCGCTCAAACCGTCACGGTCACGGCCGAGCCTGCCAGTGGTAAAACCAAGCTTGAGCTGGAAAAAACCGCCACTGGGTTTGTCTCCAAGACAGCCCTGCCGGCAGGCGAGCCGTATCGTGTCGTGGTGCAAGCCCGCGCCAGCGCGGACGCGAAGCCCAAAAACTTCCGCGTCGATCTGAACCTCGCCACCTGTGGAGGGTGCCAGAAGTCAGAATACGCCTGCGTCTGCGATTCGCACTAAGCGAATATTCGCCCATATAATGCCCCTACGATGAGCGCTCCACACGAACACGCCTGCGATCAGGAAGCCAAAGCGCATCACGATCACGGTTCGTGCTGTTGCGATCATGGCGACGACAACGGCAGCGGTTGGGAAAGCCGCAGTCTCGCCCTGTCTGGCGTATTGGTCGGCGCGGGCCTGCTGCTTCGTTGGACGGACTTGGCTCCCGCCCCGGTTCAAACCTCGTTGTTCGCCGTCGCCATCGCGGCGGGAGGCTGGTTTCTGCTTCCCGCCGCATGTCGCGCCTTGCGGCAGCTCCGCCCCAACATCGCGCTGTTGATGGTTATCGCTGTCATCGGCGCCGCCGTCATCGGCGAGTGGGCCGAAGCCGCCACAGTCGTCTTTCTCTTCGGCATCGCCGAATGGCTCGAAGGCTGGGCGGATCGGCGTGCGCGCCGCGCCACCGAGGCCCTGCTGCAACTCGCCCCGAAGATCGCCGTGGTGAAGCGCGACGGCGCGTTCATCGAAGTGCCGGTCGATCAAGTCGCAGTTGAAGAGACTGTCGCCACAAAATCCGGTATGAGCATTCCGCTCGATGGGGTCGTCATCAGCGGCGAATCTGCTGTTAACCAAGCACCGATCACCGGTGAGTCCGTGCCGGTGGACAAGAAGCCGGGCGACACCGTGTTTGCCGGCACGATCAACGGCGAAGGCTCCTTGGAAATTCGAGTCACCAAAGCCTCCGGTGATACGACGCTGGCGCGCATCATCCGCCTCGTCGCGGAAGCACAGGAACAAAAAGCGCCGACCCAGCGTTTTGTAGATGTGTTCGCCCGTTATTACACGCCCGCCGTGACGGTATTGGCGTTGCTGATTTTTCTCACGCCGCCTCTTTTCATGGATGGGGACTGGAGCGTATGGCTCTACCGCGCCTGCGTGCTGCTCATTATCGCCTGTCCGTGTGCGTTGGTCATTTCCACGCCGGTCAGCATCGTAGCGGGACTGACTGCACTCGCCCGGCTTGGGGTGCTCGTGAAGGGGGGCGCTCACCTCGAAACCATTGGAGGGCTCAAGGCGCTGGCGGTGGACAAGACCGGCACCATCACGGAAGGAAAACCCATGGTGCAAGGGGTTGAGTTGGTCAACGCGCAGTCTGTCTCGGATGTGCTGCGTATCGCCGCCGCAATCGACGATCACTCGGCCCATCCGCTCGCCAAGGCGGTGGTCGCTTACGCCAAGGAGCAGAAAGTCGCTTTTAATCGCGCGGAAAAATACCAGAATAACAGCGGTCGTGGTGCGGAAGGCGTGGTGGATGGACACGCTTATTTTGTCGGGAATCATCGTTTCGCCCACGAACTCGGCGTGTGCAACGCAGACATCGAGCGCCGTCTCACATCCATTGAAGGGAAAGGCCAGTCGGTCGTTGTCGTCGGGCATCGTCCGCATGATGGCTGTACGGGTGAGGTGATTGGCATCATCGCGATTGGTGATACGCTGCGCCCCAATGCCAAGGCGGCGATTGCGGAGCTTCATGCGGCGGGCATCATCCAAATCGTGATGCTTAGCGGCGACAATCAGCGCGCCGCAGATTTTATCGCCCGCCAGGTCGGCATCGATGAGGCGCGCGGCGATTTGCTCCCCGAAAACAAGGTTTCGGCTGTGAAGGCATTGCGAGACAAGCACGGCGTGGTCGCCATGGTGGGAGACGGCGTGAATGATGCGCCCGCGATGGCGACGGCAAATATAGGCATCGCGATGGGCGCGGCCGGCACCGATGCCGCAATCGAAACGGCGGACATCGCGCTGATGCAAGATGACCTGGGGAAAATCGCGGAGACGGTGCGTATCGGGCGGCGCACGATGGGCATTATCCGCTTCAACATCACCTTCGCTTTGGGGCTGAAGGGATTGTTTCTGGTTCTTACGCTGATCGGTCACGCGAGCCTTTGGATGGCGATCATGGCGGATACAGGGGCCACGTTGCTTGTGGTAGCGAACGCCTTGCGCCTACTGAGGGCCGTCAAACCAGTTTAGCCCGGTGGAGCCCAGGCGGAGTGCTGGGGCACATCGTCTAACCTCCGAAGGCTAACTCCACCTGGGAGATGGTCGCAGTCGCACTGGAACAGTCGTCTGCTACTGGCTTGTGCGTCAGGGTATTTCTGCACCGGCCCAAGCCGTGAATAAGATGCATTCACTTATCGGCTACAAAATAGAGGATTTTCAACCCTACGTCGGAAAATGCTTAGATGCGTTCAAACGGGGTCGGTCTGTTACATGGATACATTGAGAGTCGGATTTCACGCTTTTAAAGTTGGCTAATGATTATGTATTCATGTAACGACCCGACCCCATTTCAGCGCCGCACCGTCACCACGCCGCAGATCATTTTGTTCGGTCTCACCGGCGGACTGCTCCCGTGCCCGGCGGCATTTACTATCCTGCTGGTGTGCTTGCAGGTGAAGCAGGTCACCCTCGGGTTTGCCCTCGTGCTGTGTTTCAGCCTCGGGTTGGCGCTGACGCTGGTCGCCACTGGCACGCTGGCGGCGTGGAGTGTTCACCACGCTTCGAAACGCATCAAAGGCTTCGGCGAGTTCGCGCGAAAGGCCCCGTATTTCTCCAGCGCCTTACTGGTGGCAATGGGCCTGTTCATCGCGATTCAGGGCTGGCGTCACCTGAGCTGACCCCGCCATCGGGCTTGCAATAGCTGAAATGAGGTAGGCACGGACCTACCGGAGCTACAAGGTTGGACGGAAAGTCCGTGCGCTATTTCGGAATAAGGGTAACTGAACGCCCCTTAACGCACGACACCGAAGCGACAACTTGTAGGGTCCAATCAGTGCGGACTTTTCAGAAAAAACAATTCCTGAATTCTCAACCATCACGACAGCAAGACTATGAAGTAAAAGTACAATCGACGAATTCTCGTTTCGTCGATGAAATGAGCGACATTTCGTGATGACCCAAAAAATCCCCACAAGATGTAACTTTTTTCGCTGAAAAGCTGGTCACTACAAAATGTCGCACCGGTTTGGTCACCACAAGATGTCGTTTTGCGACATTCTAACATGACTTTACCACGAGACGATTTCGCAGTGTTTGCAGCGGTATTTGTTATCTCAAATAGATGCTGGGGCAGCGATGGCGTCGCTCATCAACACAGCGTCGAGTTCCGGCCTTCAGACCGAATACCAAACGATCATCGCTCAAAAGGTCGCTGACGTGGCGGCTGCTGCGGCGTCAGAGGGTGGACGGCAGGCGGGCTAGCCAAGAGCCACACTGGTGGGTTTGTCGGGGATGGTGCGATCCATCCAGCGGGCAGTGAGCAACGGTTCGAGGTAGGTCTGCCGGAAGTGTTCGCGATTTTGCAGGCCCAGCGCGTCTTGCAGATGCTCGCGGATGGGGGGGACGGCGGCGGCGCGGAGCAGCTTGCCGACTTGCGTGGTGGGCTGACCAAGCGCGACGTAAAGTTCATTCAAGGCGATTGATAGCAGGAGCTTATCTTGCATGGTAGCTTGCGTGGTCGAGGGGTCGGCGGGGAGCGGAGCCGGACGCCAGAGGGTCTGCACGAAATGGCCTTCGTCTTGGCGAAACCCGGGGACGACTTGCCCGGTGACTTGTCCGGCGTGGGCGATCCATGACTTTAAGCCAATTGATACAAGCTGGTTAAGGCCATCATCGACTTGTCCGGTATCTTGACCGTTAACAGGGTGCCAACCCCTTAGGCGTGCGGACCTGCTAAGGTTTTTAAATCGGCGAGAGGCCACTCGGACTTACTTCTTACTAGGCACCAAAATTTTATCCGTTGCAGGACCGTTTTGTAGGATTGCTGTGTGGGCTGCTAAATCGATCAGGACGTGATTCGGCACGGAGGCATGAGGATTATCTCCAGCGGCGTTGAGACAGAGCGCACGTCCACACTTCGCCTGCCATTTCGTCGCCGTATGGACGTGTCCACTTAGCACCAGTTGCGTGCGAGCGCCCCAAGCTGGCGAAAGTGCTGCGAAAAGGTCGTCACTGCCGAAATCCATTGGCTGGCCACCGTAGTCGGAACGTCCTAAGCCACACTCGGTCGGTGGCGCGTGGTGCAGCCATATGTCGGCTTGTAGCACTTCCGTCCGCAAAAACGCTTGCGCTTCACTACCCCAAGGGAGGCAGGTGATCGAGCGGTCGCCGAAAACGCCAATTCCACCGTCGACCGTAACACCTGGCCGTGCGAGCGCCCGCAGCCAGTCGGCATTGTCATCAAGTACGATGTCATGATTTCCGCTGCACAGAAAAAGGGGGAAGTCTGCCGAGCGCACCCAGACGCTGATCCAATCCATTTGCCGCTTCAATGCACTGCTTGCTTGGTGGGCATCGGCGTCGACCAAATCACCCGAAATGGCCACGGCGCAGCCCGTGGCTCTGGCTTGTTTGGCGACCCAATCAAACCAGGTTTTATTACCGTGGAGATCGGAGAGGTGGAGTAGTTGGTTCATTCAGAGGAAGTCGGGAACTCGGTGGTGTTAGGGGGAAAGAGGGGGGCGCAAGTGCGGGTGGGTTAGCTGCCTGCCCTTCCACCGATGGCATGAGGGTAATCCGGCCATTACGTAAAATGCGTTACGTTACTTAACGTAATGAGTAAGTGGGCGGATCCAATTCGACTGCCTCAGTTCTATCTATTTCTACCCACTTCTAACTACGTCTACCTGAAATCGAGTATAAGTTATTATTATTCCATAAGCTGCTAGTTAGCAGAATTCTGGATCGTGCTCAGCGGTCAATCCGATCTATTATGGCATGAGTGTGGTGTATTGGAAAAAAGATTTAAATTTACCGTTAAGGTCCACCCAGCGCCGGAAATAACATCGGCGAGAATCAACAGGGCCCCATTCCCATCGCAGCATTGTAGCCCTATCCAATATATGGCTGCTTCGGAGTGGGCTTTGGCGAAAGCTTTTCGATTTCACGCCGAAGCTTACGTTGCGATGCACGTTTGGTGCGAAGTTCTTTGAGTACGTTGGCTAGGTGCTCTTCTTCGGGCAGATCCGCATCACCACAGGACAAGCGGAGCCACACGGCGCGTTTTAGGTCAGCGATCTTACTCGCCTCCAGATACTTGGCGCGTTGCTCCGCGACCCGGTTTTCGGCCTTCTCTTTGAGCTGAGTGTTGGTGAGGTCGGCAAGGTCGAAGCGGGCGGGCGTTTGCTGGCGAATCGACTCCCATACGGCGATGGGGATTTCCACTTTAATGCCACGGTCACTGGCCTCAAAGGCACATTTATTCAGCTCAAGCCAAACTGACTTCCCGTAACCGAAGCACTCGGTGTAAAGGTGGAAGCTGTTGTCTTTGCTATAAGCTAGGGAATTTTTGGTGGACATAATAATGAGCGGGACCGCATCGGGTTAAGGGCGTATGCTGGCTCTTATTGCTTTTGCAGGTGAATCACTCCGTGGCTTAACGCGAGCCAGCCAGTCGGCATCGCGAATCTTTGAGTCACGAATGAAGCAGGTGGTTTGCAGCCGCGCAAAATACCCTGCCGGGAGTCCGAAGTAGCGGTCGAGTGCGAGGGACAAGTCGAAGCCGATAAAGCTATCTTCGTCGCCCCTGGCAAAGTCGGCGATTTCCAAGGCGTAATCACGATCGGGATCATCAGCACTTCGAGGTAGGGCCTTGGCGATCTTGGAAGCGGTCAATCCGAGTGGGCGCATGAAGTCTTCGCGGAGAATCTCGCCCGCATAAACGGCAAGGAATTTGGGGCCCCTTTTTTCGGGTATCCGTTGAGTCGGTTGGTGCTTTTTTAGCATCTAATTTTTAAAGCTGTCAGCGTTGAGGGGTCTTCAAGGTGCGCCTCCACGCGCTATAGTCCCACGGATAAAAGGCGTCTTGTTCGGATTGGGGGAGCCCATCGATCCACGGGCAGGCAGACCCATAAAGCCACTCGGTAAAAGGGGCTCGTTCGGCTTCGGGAAGATCTCGCATGCGCGGCCAAGATGGTTTTGCCGAGTTGCTCGGTTGGGGTGCAGGTGTGTCGTCCATGGTTACTGTTTTGGTTATGGGCCCGGTATCGCTCAAATTGGCCTCATTGACCCAGTTGCCAGGCCTCGATGAAGAGCCGCTGTTTGTCGTTTTCCGGGGTGGGACGGAAATCCTCGATTTTGTCGCCGATGAGCGCGTGCATGTGAGCCACGGCCTGCGTCGGCGTGGCCAAACCATGGCGCACCAGCCAGCAGCAGACAATGGTGCCGGTTCGGCCCCGACCGCCCCAGCAGTGCACATAGCCCACGCCGCCACGTTGCAGGGTGGCGTCGATTTCATCGAGGATGGCGCGCACCACGTTTGGAGTGGTGGTGGAGCCATCCACGATCGAATACCTGCGTCCTTCCACGCTCCGTCCCATCGCGGCGGCGGTGAGTTTGGCATGCGAAAGGTAATCGTAAAACGGAACCCCATCGTGGTTGTTTTCCGTGGTGTACATGAGGTTAATGATATCGGTGACCCCGATATCGAGCAGCGCCTGGATTTTGGCTGCGGAGGATTCGCTAGTCCTGCCGGCCGGGTAGGCACCGGCCAGAAGTTTGCCTGGGACGACCCAATAACTGCGTTGGTAGGGAGCGGGTTTCATTGTTGTGAGTTTTCCTGTTTATAATGAATTTATGGATCATGCGTTAGGCCAGAAGTGGTTGATCGCCCATATCAGGCCAAAGACGATCGCGCCGATTCCACCGACCGCCCAGCACGCGCCAAATACGAGGTGTGCGATCATGTGGTTGTCTCCAGGCCCGCGTTTAACGGCGATGCCCATATTTATGACCGCCCCGAGAAGCCCGAAGATTGCGACGCAAAGCGAGATGATGAAGTAGGTATGCATGTTGAGGG
>CAMBUJ010000003.1 GCA_945871005.1 Opitutus sp. GAS368
GCGGCGACGTGACCGGTGGGCGCCCAGGTGTGGAAGGGAAACATGCCTGCAAGGACGGCGAAGCCGGTGAAGATCAGCGCAAAAACGGTGAGTTGGGCGGTGTGGTCAAGGCTGGCCGCAGCCCGGGTCAGTTCGCTCAACCCGAAGCCGGTTGCGTGTCCGGTGGCGTAAATCCAGAGCAACCCGGCCAGCACCAACGCGCTGCCGGCGAAGGAATAGAGCGCCAGTTTCATCGCGCCATACTGGCGGTTGGTGGAGCCCCAGTTCGCGATGAGGAAATATTTGGGCACGATGGCGATTTCGTAAAAAACGAAAAACACGAACGCGTCAGCACTGAGGAAAACCCCGTAGACCCCGCCGATCAGGGCGAGGTAGAAGGCAAAGAACTCCCCTACCCGCTCCTCGATGTTCCAGGAGAACAACACACCGGCGGTGGCGGCCAATCCGGTGAGCACCACCAGCGTCAGGCTGATGCCATCGGCGGCGAGGTGATAATTGATCCCGAGCTGGGGAATCCAAGGCACGTTGACCAAGGTCACCAACTCGGGTGCCGGCTTGAATCCGAAGGCGGCGACCAAGGTAACGCCCCACGCGGCGAGCGCGGTGAGCAGGGCCACGACGCGGGCTCCGGCCGCAGAGCGTTGACCGACCACCAGAGCGAGCAACGCACCGGCAAACGAAAGATAAATGGCGTAGGGCAGCAGGTTCATGGCAGGCGGGCGGCCCACGAAGTGACCAGCGGGTTAAGAATGCTCATGAGAAATTGCGGCCAGACGCCGAGGACGAGCATCAGCACGACGGTCGGCACGAGCGTCAGGATCTCCAGCGCGCTGAGATCACGGAAGGAGGCAACTCCAGGGCCTTGCGGGCCGTGGAAGACGCGTTGCCAGAAGGTCAGCAGGAAATACGCGGTGGCGAACAAGCCGAGGCAGCCGATGAACGCCGCCCACGGGGCGAGCCCAAACACGCCACGGAATACCAGGAATTCACCGACAAAACCGTTTAGACCGGGAAGACCCAGCGAGGAGAACAGCGCTACCCCGCAGAGGCCGGCGAAGATCGGGGCGGACGAGCGCACACCGCCAAAGTCGTGAATCCCGCGCCGGCCGCCGGAGCGGTTTTCCAAAATACCCACGCAGAAGAACAGGGCGGCGGCGGACAGACCGTGGTTAACCATCTGCAACAACGCGCCGCTGAGCGCCGCCTGAGCCGCCTCCGTGTGGGTGGTGTAAATCCCTGCACCCGCCACAACGAAGAGCGCGAGCAAGCAGTAGCTCACGTGGTTGATCGACGAGTACGCGACCATGCGCTTCAGATCCGTCTGCGCCATGGCGGCGAAGGCGCCGAGCACCACGCCTGCGAGGGCAAGCCCGGTGAGCACGGGGGCGGCGGCCTGGAGTTGCTCTGGGAAAATCGGCCAGAGAATACGGAAGAACCCATAAACCCCCATCTTCGACATGATGCCCGTGAGGAACATAGAGGCCCCGGTGGGCGCCTCGGAGTAGGCCGAGGGCAACCAGGTGTGGAAGGGGAAAAGCGGCACTTTGACGGCGAGCCCGAGCAGCACGCCGACGAAAATCGCGATGCTCACCGGCTGCCCGAGCTGGGCGGCGAGGACTCCGCTTTTGGCGAGGGACGCGAGCGCGACGAAGTCAAAGGTGCCGGTTTTCGCAAAGAGCGCGGCGAAGCCCAGGAGCATGAAGGCGCTGCCGCCGATCGTGTAGACCACGAATTGGTAGGCCGCCCGCGAGGCGCCGGGCCCGCCCCAGAGTTTTATTAAAAAGAACGCCGGCACCAAGCTCAGCTCCCAGAACAGAAACCAAGGGAAGAAATCCAGGGCGAGGAACACGCCGAGGGCCGCACCTTGGAGAAGCAGGAACAGGAGGCCGAACAGGCGCGGGTCGCGGTCAATTTTCCACGAGGCCAAAAGCGCGGTCGGGGCGATCAGCCCGGTGAGCGCCACCAACGACAGGCTCATGCCGTCGAGCCCAAGGTGGTAGCTGACATTGAGCCAAGCGATCCACGCGTGTTGCTCGACCAATTGGTAACCGGAAGCGGACGGTTGGAAGACGGCCCACGCCACTGCGGCAAGACCGAGCGTTGTGAGGCTGAACCCGAGCGCGAGGGCGCGACTGAAACGCGGGCTGAGGCGCGGATTGCACGCCAGCAGGAGCGCGCCGAACCAAGGCGTCAGGATGATCGTGGTGAGCAAGCAGTTCATCGGGCACCTCCCATCGACAGCGATAACACCAAGACCAGGACAATAAACGCCACGGCGATGACGCGGAGGTAGCCGTGGGCTTCGCCGGTTTGGGTTTTGGAATAAACCCGCCCGGTTCCGCGGATGCCGTCGCTCGCGGCGTCGAAGCCGCCGTTGAGGTTGTCCTCATCGAACTGGCGATTCACCGAGCCCGAAAAAAGACCGACCAGGCCGATAAAGTTAACCAACCCGCCGATGACGTAGCGGTCGAGTTTGTCGGCCAGGGAGGCGAGCAGGTCGTTTAAGTGGCCGACGGTGGCCGCGTAGAGTTCGTCAAAACCGAGGCGGTTGGCCAACGCAGCCATAACCGAAGGGGCGGCGGTACTGAGCGGGTCGTGGGCTTCGGCGGTTTGCCGCAGTTTTTTCCCGTAGAGCCGCCAACCGAGGCCAAGGCCGGAACCGACCAGGCCGATGGAGAGAAACATCAGTCCGCCGCCCTCGAGCAGGTGGCCGAAGTCAGCGTGAACCGCCTCACCGGCGAGGGTGGCTTGCAGCCAGGGATAAGCCGGAGTGCCGAGGAAGCCGAGCAACACGGCACAAACCGCCAGCACGACGAGCGGCACGGTCATGACAGCGGAGTTTTCGTGGGCGTGGTCGGCCGCGTGCGAACGGGGTTTGCCAAAGAAAGTCTCGGCGACAAGGCGGCTCATGTAGAAGGCGGTGAGCACCACCGCGGCCAGCGCGGCGTAGAGCGGTAGGTGGGAAACGTGCCAGCCGTGGGCGGCGTGGAGAATGCCTTCCTTACTCCAGAAGCCGGAGAACAGGAATGGCACGCCGGAGAGCGCCATCATGCCGACAGCGAAGGTGGCGAAGGTGATTTTCAGGCGCGTGCGCAGGCCGCCCAGTTGGCGAATGTCCTGCTCGTGGTGCGCGGCGTGAATGACCGAACCGGCACCAAGGAACAGCAGCGCCTTAAAAAAGGCGTGGGTGAGCAGGTGGAAAATCGCCGCGGTCCACGAACCGACGCCCAGCGCCAGCATCATGTAGCCGAGTTGGGAAACCGTGGAGAAGGCGAGGACGCGCTTGATGTCGTTTTGGGCGCAGGCGATCAGCGCGCCCATCAGCGCGGTGATTGCGCCGATAAAGGCGACCACGGTGAGCGCATGCACCGGCACGGCGGCAAGCACGGCGTCGGCGGACATCAGCGGATACACCCGGGCAACCAGAAATACGCCGGCGGCGACCATGGTGGCGGCGTGGATCAGCGCGCTGACGGGCGTGGGGCCTTCCATCGCGTCGGGCAGCCAGACGTGGAGGGGAAACTGGCCGGACTTGCCGACCGCGCCACAGAAGATGAGCAAGCCAATGGCGGTCGAAAGCGCCAGGCCGCAGCAGGCGAGGGTTTGGCCGGAGAGCGCGGCGAGCGTGGCAGTTTCAAGCACGCCCTGGCCGTTATCGAAAAACAGTAGCGAGCCGCCTGCCTCAGAGAGCCAGAGCAGGCCGAGCAGCAGGCCGAGATCGCCGATGCGGGTGGTGAGAAAGGCTTTTTTGGCGGCGGCCGCAGCGGACGGTTTGTGAAACCAGAATCCGATGAGCAAATACGAAGCGAGGCCGACCAACTCCCAGCAGATGAACAGCAGCAGAAGGCTGTTGGCGATCAGCAGTCCGAGCATCGCCGCGGCGAAGAAACTTAGGAAGCAGAAGAAGCGGGAGAAATTTTTATCCTCCTTCATGTAGCCGAGGCTGAAGGTGAAAATCAGCGTGCCGACGAAGGTGACCATCACGCACATGAGGGCGGTGAGCGGATCGAGGAGGAAACCCAGACGGAGCGCGCCGGTACCGAGGTCGAACCAGGCGAAGTTAAACACCGCGTGGGCGGCGGGGTTTTGCAACGCGCCGGCGAGCGCGAGGCACGACAGCACGAAGGATCCGGCCATGGCGAAAATCGCGGCGAGCGCGATGCCCCGGTGCCGGGAAAACGCGCCGACAGCGGCAACCAGGAGCGGCAGGGCGGGGATTAGCCAGAGGTGTTGGGCGGTAAGGGTCATGGCTCAGCCTTTCAGGCATGTGGCGTCTTGCAGGCGGACGGACTTCTGGTGGCGGTAGACCGCGATGATCAGGGCCAGGCCAACCGCAGCTTCGGCGGCGGCGACGGCGATCGAGAACAGCACGAAAATCACCCCGCTGGCCGGGGCGGGCGACGGGCCAAAACGCCAAAAGGCGATGAAGTTGATGTTGGCCGCGTTGAGCATCAGTTCGATGCCGAGCAGCACGAGGATGGTGTTGCTCCGGGCGAGCGCTCCGGTGAGGCCGATGCAAAACAGGGCGCTCGAAATGAGCAGGCAAAGGTGAAGCGAGCTCATGCGGCGTCCTCGGTTTTTTGAGGTTTATCGGTGGCGGCGAGCACCGTGGCCCCGAGCAGAGCGACGGTCAGGATTAGCCCGACGATGAGCAGCGCGGCCCCATGATGGTTCATCAGCTCCAAGCCGGTGTCTTTAACCGAAAGCGTGGGTGCGGTCGCAGTGGCGGCGGGCAGCTTGGTCGACAGAATCGCCGAACCGAGCACAGCGGCGAGGCAGGCGCCCACCGTGATGGCGGAAAACGCCCGCCACTGCGCGTCGGGTTCGACCGGCCGGGAAATTTCCAAACCTTGGCGGGTGAGCAGCACCGCAAACAGCACCACCATCGAGATGGCGCCTACGTAGACGAGGATTTGGGCAAAGGCCACAAACTCGGCGCCGGCCCAGAGGTAAAAGGCGGCGACGCCGGCCCAACTGGCGACGAGCAGCAGGGCGCTGTGGATCAAGTTGCGCAGCAGCAGAGCGACGCCGGCGGAACCGAGCATCAGCCCGGCGATGAGGAAGAGGGCGACGGTCATGACGCGTAACGGTAGGTGCGCGGCGCAAAGCCGGCGGAGAGGGTGCGGCCGAGGAGCAGAAAAGGGGTCACCACGAGGGCGAGGGCGATAGCCCAGCGGACCAAGTTGAGCGGACCCGACCAGTGGGCGGTGAGCGACCAGAACGCGGCGTTGCCGACGTTGAGCAGGGCGAGGGGCACCAGAAATTGCCACGACAGGCGGGTCAGCTGGTCGATGCGCAGTCGGAGCAGCGTGCCGCGAATCCAGATGAAGAACACCAACATGCCGACGAGTTTACCCATGAACCAAAGGTACGAGGGGATGAACTCCAGGAACGGAGCCGGGGCCTGCCAGCCGCCTAGGAACAGCGTAACGCCCAGCCCGCTCAGGGCGGTCATGCCGAAATACTCAGCCATGAAGAACAGCGCGTATTTGAAACCCGAATATTCGGTCAGGTGGCCGGCGACCAGTTCGCTCTCGGCCTCCGGCAAGTCGAAGGGCGAGCGGTTGGTTTCCGCCAGGGTTGCGATGAGGAAAATGATAAAGCCGGCAAAACCCCACGGGGTGAAAACGAACCAGTGCGGCAACAGGCCAAAACTCCACACGCCTTGGCTTTGCACGATGGCCACGGTGGAGAGCGTGCCGGTCACCAACACGATCGGCACCACCGAGAGAATCAGCGGCAATTCGTAGCTGATCAGCTGGGCGAGGGCTCGCATGGCGGCCAGCAGCGAGTACTTGTTGCGGCTCGACCAGCCGGCCATGAACAGGGCCAGCTCGGAGGCGCACCCGGCGGCAAAGAAGTACAGCAACGCCGCATCGAGTTCGACGGGGACGAGGTGGCGGCCAACGGGTAGCACCGCGAAAGTCATGAGCGAAAACGCCACCACCACCACGGGGGCAAGGAAGTGGAGGAGTTTATCGGCGGCGGCGGGCACGATGTCCTCCTTGGTGAGCGCCTTGATCGCGTCGGCAAACGGCTGGCTCAGGCCGAAGAGCTTGTGGCGAAGGTGAAACGGCAGGATGGAAAACTTGGGGACGCCGGCGCGGTTGGGGCCGAGGCGGTTTTGCAGGCGGCCGAGCAGCTTGCGCTCGGCGACGGTGGTGAAAGCAAAAAACAGGCTGAAACCCAAAACCACGGCGAGGATCGTGATCAGGTGATGCCCGAGCCATTGCGCCGGAGCGGGCAACAGCTGCACAACTGCATCGCGCAGCTCGAGGGGGGCGCGTTCCAAGAACGGTTCGGAGGCGAGGACGGCGCTCATGGGGTAGCGGGAGGAGGAGTTTGCGGCGCGGGAACTGCGGGCGCAGCCGGGGCTGCGGGTTTAGCCGCAGCGGCAGCGGCTTTGGCGGCGGCCGCCGCTTTGGCTTTTTCTTCGGCGGCGAGTCGCTCGGCGGCCAGGCGGCCATCGACTTCGGCGGCCTCCACCGGATGGATCTGGTGGTAGTAGGCGTTGGACTTGGCCAACTGCTCGCGGTTAAGCAGCAACTCGGTGAAGCGGTTGGTCGCGGTGATCTCAAACACCTTGTCCATCTTGATCGAGTCGAAGGGGCAGACCTCCACGCAGATCTGGCAACCCATGCACACCGAGGTATCGATGTTAAAAACCGTCGGGTAGAACTGGGCCTTGCCGGTGGCATCGGGCTTCTTGTCCTTGCTGCGCACGATCACGATGCACTGGGGCGGGCATTCCTTTTCGCAGGTCAGGCAGGACACGCAGCGCAACGTGCCCATGGGATCGTCGGCGCTTTCGCTCACGAGGAAGGGGAAATTCCGATACGCCTCGGGCACGGGAATGTGCTGCTCGGGGTATTCGACGGTGACGAGGCGCGCGGGGTCGTGAAAACTCCCGAGGAAGTTTTTGGCGGTGACCGCGAGGCCGTTGAGGATGCCGGTGCCGAGCATGTTTTTTGGAGTTAGCGGTCCACTTCGCCCAGGACGATGTCGATGCTGCCGAGGATCACCACGGAGTCGGCAAGGGTGTGCCCGAGGCACATGTCCTCGAGCAGCGTGAGGTTAATAAGGGAGGGCGGACGCACGCGGTAGCGGTAGGGATTGGGGCTGCCGTCGCTGATCAGGTGGAAGCCGATTTCGCCCTTGGGCCCCTCGATGCGGCCGTAGGCTTCGCCGGCTTTGGGGCGGTGGCCACGCTGCTTGGCCTTGGGATCCATGATCGGGCCGGCGGGTAAATCGCGGAATGCCTGGGCGAGGATTTTGACCGATTCACGCATTTCCAAAATGCGGATCATGTAGCGGTCGTAGGTGTCGCCGTGGTCGCCGAGCGGCACGCGGAAATCCATGCGCCCGTAAAACCCGTAGGCATCGACCTTGCGCAGGTCGTAATCGACGCCGCTGGCACGCAGAACCGGTCCGGTGAGACCGGCGTTGATCGCTTGGGCGGCATTCACCCGGCCGATGCCCTGGGTGCGGGCGAGCATGATCTCGTTGCCGGTGAGCATGCGCTCGTACTCGTCGAGGAAGCGCGGGAAGTTTTCCACCAGCTTGCGGGCGGCTTCGAGCCACTCGGGCGTCGGATCGACGCGGCAGCCACCGAAGCGCTGGTAGTTGCACATCATGCGCGAGCCGGTGAGCGACTCGAACAGGTCGATGATCTTTTCGCGCTCGCGGAAGGCGTAAAGCAACGGAGTAAACGAGGTGCCGAGGTCGTTGAAGAGGAAGCCGACCAAACACGAGTGGTTCACCAGGCGGGTCATCTCGGCCAAGATGATGCGCAGGTACTGGGCGCGATCGGGCACGGGCTGGCCGAGGAGTTTCTCGGCCGCGAAGGCATAGGCCCAGTTGGTCGAAAGCGAGCACAGGTAATCGAGCCGGTCGGTGTAGGGCATCGACGCAAGATAACTGGTGTTTTCCGCGATTTTCTCGTGGTTGCGGTGCAGGTATCCAAACACCGGCTTCAACTTAACGATTTGCTCGCCGTCGAGGGTGGCGACCATGCGGAAAACGCCATGGGTGGACGGGTGCTGCGGTCCCATCGATACCTCCAGTAAATCGCCGTGAAACGGGTCGGTCACCGAGCGCACAATCGGCCCGGCGACCGGGGCAAAGGGCGAAGCGGCGGGGAAGGAGCCACAGGAATTGCCGGAAGGGTTCATGAGGCGGAAGACGTCGGGTTGACTACGGGCACGGGTGCGGCGGCGGCCGCAGCGGCCACGGCAGCTTGGTGGGCTTTTGCGCGGACGAGCACCTCGTCGTGGGCGGTCGGCTCCCACTCGTAGTCGTCGGGCTCGACGTAGTCTTTGCGCATCGGGTGGTCGACGAACTCATCCCAGAGCAGCAGGCGGCGCAGGTCGGGGTGGCCGGAAAACACGATGCCGAACAGATCAAAAATTTCCCGCTCCTGGAAATCGCATGAGCGCCAGACCGGGGTGAGCGACGGCAGGGTGACGGCGTCGGTGCGGTTGGCGGTGCGCAGGCGCACGATGACCGGGCCGTGTTTCAGGGCCATCGAGTAGAGGAAATACACCGCCTCAAGGTAACCGGGCTCAACGCGTACGGTTTTGGTTTCCACCACCTTTGAGGGGCCGCCGGCAGGATCGGGCACCGTGCTTTTGACGGTGTCGGTGATCTCTTTTTCCGGCCAGTCAATGCCGGTGACGTTGGAACAATAATCCAGGCGAAGCACCGGGTCGTCGCGGAGGAATTCGGCGATCTCGCGGGCCTGGGCAGCACCGAGCAACAGCGAGTGTTCGGCGGCGGCGCCCGGGTTGGTGACGGCGGCGACCGCGGCCGAGGGGAAACGGGCGAGAAGGCGGTCGCGGAGCTGTTCGACGGTTTCCATATCAGGTGGTCGGTGAGGCGGGAGGCGACCAGAGGGCGGTGTTCTTGGAGGGGACGAGGTCGTGCGCGCCGTATTCAGGAATCGGGTGCTCGTTGTTCACATCGGAGCGGACATGGCGGGCGGCGTTGGGGCCGGTGAGCTTCTCGCCTTTAATCTTCTCTTGGAGCTGGATCAGGCCGTTGAGCAACGCCTCGGGGCGCGGCGGGCAACCGGGAATATAGATGTCCACCGGCAGAAACCGGTCGATGCCCTTGAGCACGTTGTAACCCTGCTTGAACGGGCCGCCGGAAATCGCGCAAGCACCCATGGCGATGCAGTATTTGGGCTCGGGCATCTGGTTCCAGAGGCGCACGACCAGCGGTGCCATCTTTTTGGTGACGGTGCCGGAGACGATCATCAGGTCGGCTTGGCGCGGCGAGGGGCGGAAAATCTCGGCGCCGAAGCGCGCAATGTCGAAGCGGGCGGTGGCGGCGGCGATCATCTCGATGGCGCAACAGGCCAGCCCGAACTGGATCGGCCAGATGGAGTTACTGCGGCCCCAGTTGTAGAGCTCTTCGAGGCTGGTTAACAAAATGCCGTGCCGGCGGAGCTCCTCGCGCTCGGCATCGGTCATGGTGCCGGCGGCGGGGAAAGGCGTGTGCTTGATGTCGGAGGCGTTCATTTCCATTCGAGGTGACCGCGGTGCCAGAACCAGACGAGGCCCTCGGCGAGGAGAAGGATAAAGGCCAACATGGCGACGAGCGCGCTGGTGGACAGGCCGGTGAAGGCCACCGCGCACGGCAACAGGAAGAGCACCTCGACGTCGAACACCAGAAACAGAATCGCGTAGAGGTAATAGTGGGCCTTGAACTGGATCCACGTCTCACCGCTGGCGGCGAGACCGCACTCGTAGGTGGAGTTTTTCAGCGGGCCGGGCTTGGCCGGCTGGAAGAAGCGCACCCAAAGCCAGGCCACGCCGAGCAGCACAAGGGGAAAGGCAATCGCGACCCCGAGAAACAGGGCGAGGAAGGCGTAGGGGTGGTCGTTCATCTAAGGGGGCTGAAACGTTTACGGTCCAAAGACGGCTAGCGGCTAACTCGGCTGAGAGTGGCCGGTTTTTGGTATAAACCGAGCCCAAATTGCCCCCCCCCGTCCACCCCATGGCGCCACCGACGCACCCTTGCGCGTAATTTTCAGGTCCTTACGGGCTGCGGCGGGCGATGAAGGACTGGTGGCCGTTTTCGGCGCGCTCCTGGAACACCGTGGCCAACTCGAAAGGCCAGGGCTCCTCGGCCACCTGCCAGTCGGCGTGAGCCAGCGCGATTTTCTGCGCGTAATCAAAATACTCGGCGTGGTCGGTGCGGAAACAGAAGCGCGCCCCCGCCTCGGCCCGACTCGCCAGCAGGGTTAAAAACTCGGGCTGGACCACGCGGTTTTTCCAGTGGCGGCGTTTGGGCCAGGGGTCGGAAAACAGCAGGAAAACTTCGGCCAGTCGGGTTTCGGCGGGCAGCGCCTCAAGAAACAGCGACACCTCGGCGTGGAGCCAGGCGATGTTGGTGAGGGCGGCGCGATTGGATTTGCGCGCCGAGCGGTCGAGTCGGTCGCCGATCAGGTCGATGCCGATGCAGAATTTTGCGGGATGGGCCTCGGCGTAGGCGGTCAGGTAATGGCCGTGGCCGCTGCCAATTTCCAAGGTGAGGGGCAGCCCGGTTTGCAACAGCGGCGCGAGCAGGGCGCGCAGCTCGGTGAGGCGTGAGGCGGTGATGGCTTGGGCGATTTCCAGCGGCATGAAGTACAGGGGTGTTACGCTTCCCGGGGGTGGCGCTCAATCCCGAAGATGGGCAAGGCGCGCCAATGGGCCGCTTTCAGGACACGGAGCGGGGCCGCTGTTACTCGGCCTGCCAGCTCTGCGGGTTTCGTTTGGCGTGCCAGAAACGCAGAACGTAAACGACGTGTTGAGTCTCATCGATGCGGTAGGTCAGCAAATAAGGCGAACTGACCACCCGCCTGACTCCGGGCCGTGCGCGAAACACTGCGCCGCGCCGCGGCATGACGGACAGCGATTCCGACAACAGAACCAGTTCCGCCCCTACGCGCAGGGCGGCGTCCGGGCTGTCTTGGGCGATGTAACGGGCAATCTCGCCAAGGTCGCGCAGCGCGGGTCGCGAGAGGATTACCCGGTAATCCATTGGCGCAGGTTCGTGCGAACTTCCTCGACGGGCACGCCGCCCTCATCGGCCAAAGAGCGTTCTGCCTCGTCGATCGCCATCAGCATGGCCGGGGTTTCCGGCCAGAGCCGTGACTCGAGCCAAGCGGCAACCTCGCATTGCGCATCCAGCGGCAATTTCGCTAAAGCGGATTCGATTTCAATCACGGTGCTCATGGCCATGACTGTGTTGGTTCCCAGCTCGTTGGCAACTGCCCGCTGGGATGACCGCCCGCTTCTGGGCCCGTCGCCGTTTTCCACGGCCTAGGTGGTGATGGATCGATTTTTTCGGGGGAAAGGAAAGCCGCGCTGGAGTTCGGCGCTCCCACCCTGAACTCACGTTCAGGGCCACGCCCGCCACCCTACTTCCCACCTACCCGCAGGGGCACACTGAAGGAGAACGTCGTCCCCTTCCCCAGCTCGCTCTCCACCCACACCCGGCCCCCGTGCAGTTGCACAATGTGCTTCACAATCGACAGCCCCAAACCCGTCCCGCCCGTCTCCCGCGAACGCCCCTTGTCCACCCGGTAAAACCGCTCGAACAGGTGCGGCAAATCCTCCGCCGGTATCCCCGGCCCGTTGTCGCCAAGACTGACCACCACGTCGTCGGCATTTAGCACCCTCGCCGCCAACTCGATCCGCGAGCCTTTCGGCGTGTACTTGAGCGCGTTGTCCAAGAGATTTTCCACCACCTGGGAAAACTTGAGCGGATCAAGGTTCACCGCCCCCAGCGCCGGCACCGCCTCGGCGCTCAACTCCAGCCGGTGCCCGGCCGCGGCGGGGCGCGCCTGATAGTCCTCGATAATCACCGCCAACAGCCCCGGCAAATCGACCACCTCGCGCTTGAGCCCCGGGTTGATCGACTCCAGCCGCGAGAGCACCAGCAGGTCTTCGAGCAGCGAATTGAGCCGCTCGGTGTGGCGCTGGATCGTTTTCAGGAAACGCTCGCGGTCGTCCGCCGGGATCTCCCCGTGGCCATCGACCAGGGTTTCAACGTAGCCCTTGATCACGCTCAGCGGGGTGCGCAGCTCGTGCGACACATTGGCGACGAAATCTTTGCGCACCGCCTCCAGCTTCTTCTGCTTGGTGATGTCGTGCAGCACGAAGATCGTCCAAAGCGAGCGCGACTGCGCCTGGTTCTGTATTGTCGAACCGGTGACCTCCAACCAGGTCGTGCGACCCGCCTCGATGAACTCCACCTCCTGCTGCGGTTGGGCCCGCCCGCGCCGGACCGCCTCAACGTAGGTCAAAAAGGTCGCGCTGTGCAGAACCAGCTCGAGCCGGTGGCCGATGATTTGATGGGCCGGCCGCGGCGAAATCGCCTGAATGGCCTTGTTGGCCAGCAGGATCGTGTTGTTGGCATCCACGATGAGCACGCCCTCCTGCAAGCTGCCCAAGGTGGCTTCGAGTTGGGCGAGCTGGCCGGTGCGCTGTTGCTGCAACTGGTTAAACTCGCTGATGAATTCGTTGCTCACGCGCCGCAGCCGCTCCCAGGCCGTGCCAGCCGAACCGGGCAGGTCTTCGCTCAACAGCGGCTGCTTGCGGAAAATCGCCTGCTCGAGGGCCTGCACCGCCTGGCGATGCGAGCCGATTTTCAGCCAGGCAAACCCCAAAGCGAGGGCGAGGAGGACAATAATGACGACTAACATGAGTTACAAAGCGTGGGTGGGCAGGAAACGAAGGGATTGATGCGGTGCCAGCCGCCGTTGGGCAAGGCCGGGGTGGCGCCCCCGGGGACTTTGGCCGGGGACGGCCAACGCTACAGTCGGAGAAATCTTACGCCCGAATGTAGTGTTGGCCGTCCCTGGCCAAGGTTGTGAATTTCAGTGACGTCCTCAGGCCTCAACCACCCGCCGTCCGCCGCTCGGCGATGCGGTAACCCACCCCGCGCACCGTCTCGATCCAGTCCGCCTCGCTCCCGAGCTTTTCCCTTAACCGGCGCACGTGGGTGTCGACCGTGCGCGTCTCGATTTCGGTTTCGTAATTCCACACGTTGAGCAACAGGTGCTCGCGGGTCTGCACCCGGCCGCGGCGCTCCATGAGCAGTTTTAACAAATTAAACTCCGTGGCGGTCAGTTCGAGCGGCTGGCCGTGCAGCTCGACGGCGTGGCGCTCCGTATCGATCACGATCTCGCCCACCTGCAGGCGCTTGGGTTCGGCCGGCGCAACCTCGGTCAGGCGCCGCAAAATCGTCTGCACCCGCAGCACCAGTTCCTTCGTGCTAAATGGCTTGCAGATGTAGTCGTCGGCCCCGGTTTCCAGTCCCTGGATCCGGTCGTTTTCCTCGGCCTTGGCGGTGAGGAAAACCACCGGGATTTTTTTCAACTGCGGGTCGGCGCGCATCAGGCGGCAAATCTGGATACCGCTCAGTTCGGGCATCATCACGTCGAGGATGACCAGGTCAGGCAGGAAGGTGCGCGCGATGCCGAGGCTGCGGTTGGGGTCGTTGACGACCTCGACCTGATAGCCCTTGGCCTTGAGGTGGTAGGCGACCAAGGCGCTGACATCGGACTCATCGTCCACCACGAGTATTTTTTGCGGATTAGGAGCGGCCATAACTTAGGGGTGAGCCTTAGCCGAAGCCTGGGCCTGCTCCCAGAGAATTTAACAACCGTTGCACAAACGTCACACCAGCTCGGCAAGCAGGCGCCGTCCCCAAGCGATAATCGGCCCACGGGCGGTTAGCCCACGCGCACGGTTTCCAGGCCTAGGAGTTTCCCGAGTTTTTCAATCTTGTGGCCGACGTGGCCCAGACCGACCGCGCAGTGGTGGGCGGGGCCGTGGCTGTTCCAGTCGTTCACAAAACGGCGCGCCCCGCACGGGAAACGGTAACGCGAATTGGTGTTGCCGATTTCCAGCACCGGACCCGGCTCGCTTTGCCCCTCGACCAGCAGGAATTTTAGTCGGCCGTCACCAGTTTCGATCACGCTGAGCAGCGTGACCGGGCCGTGTTTTACCGACATCTCCACGCTCAGGCCGCGTCCAACTTTGCCTTGGTAAACACCCAGCGGGCGCACCTTGGTTTTGCCCTCGGCGATGGCAAGGTGTCCCGGGCCGTCGTGGCCCATCAGCACCACGTCGTCGCGCCAATCCATCGCGTAGTATTCGGTGAACGAGCCGCCCACCCCGAAGCTGTCCATGATCTTCATGGCCTGGGCGTTTTTCACTTCGTACTCGCCCGCCACCGGAACCCCGCGCGCGTTCAGCAGCGAGTTGCCCAAAATGATTGAGCTGAGGGCATCCTCATTTTCCACTCTGCCGGTGCCCATGTGGTAATACGCCATCGAGCCCAGATCGTGGAGCTCCACCAAATGGTCGAGCGCCACCGAGGTGCGCGCGGCGCGCTCCAGCTCGAGCTCGGAGCAGTCCGCCTGCACCGCGAATTTCGGAACAGCGCCACCCGCTCGCGTATCGCATCGGCGGTGACGGCGCGGCGGAGCGCGGCGAGTTCATCGACTTCGATGATCTCCATGTGCCCGCCGAAGGTCGCGGACTGCAAGGTCAAGTCGGTGTAGATATCGAACATGCCGTTGTAATAATGACCCATCAGGCCGAGCCGGTTGTGGCTCATCACGCCGGCCACCCGGGCCGCCCCGGCTCACAACTGAGATGAGGGCCGGAGTTGGGTATCGCCCACCCCAACCACCCCACCCCGTGCGGCCATCATCTGCCCTTCTGGGGGCCTCTAGCCCGGGGTCGGGACGATGTTTATTGGTTTTTGGTGAACCATAACTGCCGTGGTTTAGTTGCCTGAGAATTTTGGAATCAACAAACAACGCCTCGACCCCTTCGGGATTACCTACCCCACCGGGATTACCCCGAACTTCGGTTTTTATCCCTCCACTGACCGTTTCAAAACCCCAGAAACCGTTGATCCTTATTGTAAAACAAGAATGAAAATGCGTATCGCGCCGGCCGCGCCCGAGGGGCCATAAGCCGGCGTGGCCGGTTGGGTTTACCGAGGTAAAAAGGGCCCAAAAGGCCGTTAAAGGGTGGGCCGCATTCGCCCCACCCTACCCAAATGGAGCTATCCGATTAGCGCCCGTTGCGGTATAGGTTCCCCGTTCAGCGACCGTTATGTACCCCCCCGCCCCTCCTCTACTTATTCCGTGTGGTTTCGTTGGCTTGCGCGCTTCTGGCGCTCCTTGCCCGGCGAATCCCGTGCGCTCAGCAAAACCGCGTACGCATCCTCCGCTTTCCATGAAATTTTCCTTCCGCCACAGCGCCGCATTTTTGTTCGCCCTCGTTTGCGGGCAGACCCTTCTGGCCGATGGTGGCGGCGCGAGTGGCGGAATGACGATTTCGGAGCCCTACCCGGTGCCAACCGCGTGGAAATCAACGATCGGCACGCGCAGGTATTTGTATATCCCTGCCGTCTATGCGGATGAGACCCAGCCGCCCGCCAGTTTGGATCAGGCTTATAGTAATATGACGGATTTCGGGCGCTTCATCCAAGAGAGCTCGGCGGGCAAGTTGAACGTCATGACCACCGTCGCGCCGTTGATGATCCTCCCGCATACGCTGACGTGGTATAACATTACCCGAATCTCGAAATTGTCGGACCCCGGCACGCATGTGCAGCAGATGGCAATGGATGCCGCCTTGGCCTTGGGTTACGACCCGTCTCAATACGATTGCGTCATCACCCGGATCAACGGCCACGCCAGCGTGATCGGCACGTCCTTCTCCTCGGGCTATCGAGTGACTTTGATTTCGGGAGGCATGGACGTGATCAATCACGAATGCGGTCACTCGCTGGGGCTCGGCCATGCTCATTGGTGGGCCACCTCGGACTCGACGTCCTCCGGCTACCGCCCACCCGATGATGTTAAGCCGTATGAATACGGCAGCATTTTTGACGTGATGGGTGATAGCGCGGGCGTTGCCGTTGGCTTTGCCGCGCATTACGGCAGCGGGTCCAAACGCAACCCGCTGCATTGGCTCACCGACGATCAGCTTCACCTGTCCGCGCGCCCGGGCACTTACCGCATCTACGCCTGCGATCAGCCCCGTCACGTGGTCGGGCAACGCTACGGCTTGACCGTGCGCAGAAACGCCCTGCGCGAATTCCAGCTGGAATACCGCCCGGCGTGGGGCGGGTTGATGACCACGAGCGCTCTGGTGTTGTTTCAAGGCGCCGATGTCGCGACCAACTCGGGCGCGGTGGTTGACACGATGCCCGGCAGTTATGGCGGCGGCCAGGGCAAGATGGACGCTCCCATCGCGCTCGGGCGCACGTTTTCGGATTTCGAGTCGGACGTGCATTTAACCGTGCTGGCGAAAAACGAGACTTCGCCGCCGTCCTTGGACATTCGTTACAACCGCGGCCCGTTCCCGGGCAACGTGCCCCCGCAGGCCACCCTCGCCACCACCGCCACGACGATTGCAGTGGGCGGCAGCGTGACGCTCACCGCCACCGCCAGCGATGCCAACGGGGACGAACTCGCCTACAACTGGTCCTTCGGTGGTGAAGTGATGGGCACGAACACCCCGGTGTTCACCCGCACCTTCACGACGGCGCAGCAAGTGACCGCCATGCTCACGGTCTCAGACATGAAAGGGGGCACGGTGCGCCGCTCGGTAGTGATCAATGTCGGCGCGCATGGGAAACAACTCGTTACCGGCACGGTGAAGGTGGACGGTCAAGGAGTCGGCGGGGTGGTGGTGTATGGCAACGGTAAGGAGTGTTACTCCGACGCCGACGGCACCTACGCCCTTTCCGGCCTGAGCACCGGCAGCGCGGGTCTGGTGGCCCGCTTGCCCGGTTACAACTTGACGCCCGTTTTCACCTACCCGCTTAAAGTGGTCCCCGGCACCAACACCGCCAATTGGACCGCCCTCCCTCAGACATTTGTGACATTAACCGCCCTCGCCGACGCAACCGAAGGCGGCACCCCGGGCAAGCTGCGCTTGACTCGCAGCGGCGATACGACGGCGGCGTTAACCGTGTTCGTCTCCCCTCCCGAGGGCACGGCGGTGAAGGACACCGATTACACCCTTTCGCCCAACCCGGTGGTCAACGGCTGGGCCCGCGCGTTTACCATTCCCGCGGGTGCGAGTTCGCTGGATGTGGTTGTGACCGCGGCAAGCGACGGCCTCGCCGAAGGTCCGGAAACCCTCGCCCTGCAAGTGGTGACGATGACCTCAAGGGACTATTTTTCCCGCGAGGGTAACTCGGTGGTGTTGACGGTGAACGATGCCGACACCGCGTTGCCGCTAGCCGGCGTCAGCGCGACCACGGCGGATGCGCGCGAGGGCGAAGTGGGCGGCGCGGGAAGCATGACCTTTACGCGCACCGGCGCGACCGCTGCCGCGCTGGACCTCACGGTGGCCTGGTCGGGCACGGCGGCCAGCGGGACCGACTTTAAGGCCTTGCCGACGAAGGTCACTATCCCTGCCGGGCAGAGCTCCGTCGCGGTGCTGGTCGAGCCGACGGACGATGCGGTGATCGAGACGGCCGAAACCGTGGTCGCGACCCTGAGCAGCAGCGCGAACTACCTCGCCGACCGTGCGGCCGCCGCAGCCACGGTGACAATCTGGGACAACGACACACCGAGCGTTTCTGTCTCGGTGCCGACCGCGACCACGACTGAAGGGGCGGGCGACGCCGGGGTGTTTTTACTCACCCGCACGGGCAGCACGGCCGCGCCACTCACGGTGTATTACGGCATGTCAGGCAGCGCCTTGCACGGCACCGACTATGAACGGCTTTCCGGGCAGGTCGTCATCCCAGCGGGTGCGACCACCGCCTCGGTGGCAGTGCAGGCTTACGACGACGAGAACGGAGAGTTGGACGAAACGGTTAAACTCTCGCTGGCGACCTTTAACCAGGCTTACAGCGTCGGCGCCGCCTACTCCGGCACGGTCACGATCAAGGATAACAACGACCGTCCGATGGTATCGATTCGCAAAACGCTGTATGGCGCGGGAGCCGAAGGCGGCACGACGCCGAGTTTGACCGTCCGCTGCATCGGTAGCCGGACGGGCACGATTAACGTTCGTTATGCCTTGAGCGGCACCGCCACGCCTGGGGTGGATTACACCGCACCGTCAGGAACCCTGACGGTGCCGGCCACTGGCACCAGCGACACCTCGATCAGTTTTCCGTTGCTTGCGGATACCCTGGCCGAGGGCACGGAAAGCATCCGCGTCACCCTGCTACCGTCGCCCGATTACCTGATCTCCGACGATCCCACCTTCGAGGTCACCGTGATGGATAACGACTGCGGCGATCACGTGGCCGTGACCCACTTCGCCCTCGATAATGGTACCGCTCGGGAGAACAGCCCGCGGGTCGAGCAGTTTTTCTTTTCCCGGCTCGGGTCAACGGGAGACCTGACGGTCAATTATGCCATCAGCGGCACGGCCACCAACGGCGTGGACTATGCGGAGTTGAGCGGCACCGTCGTCATTCCCGCCGGCCAAAAAAGCGCCAATGTCGATCTGCGGCCAATCGACGACCTCCTGGCCGAGGGCAACGAGACGATCACGCTCACGGTGCAGCCCGGTGCAGGCTATGGCCCGGCGCTGCCCAATACGTCCACCATCAACCTCGCCGACAACGAGTCGCCGGCCATCACGGTCGGCTTCGCCCAAAGCACGCTGACGACTAGCGAAATCCCCGGTCCGCTCGGCGAATACCGCGACATCCCGGTGGTGCTCTCCGCACCTTCCGCTGTCCCCATCACCGTGCAACTACGCAGTGCGGGCGGCAGCGCCCTCGGTTTCGACACCGACTGGGGCTACGCGGACGCCGCTGACGGCAACGCGCTGGTCCGCGGGCTCACCCTCACTTTTGAACCCGGGGTCACCAGTCAGCTGGCGCGCATCCGGATCCGGAACGACGGAGTGACCGAGCCGACCGAGACGGCCATTTTGGAGTTATTTCGCCCTTGGCAGGCCTCTTTGGCGGGCACCGGTAAACTCACGGTGAGCATCACCGATGCGACCGCGGGCCTGCCACCGATCCCCAACGCGGTGCGCCTGACGACGGCGGCGAGCACCCGGCTGGAAACCGCCGGCAGCGAGCCCCAGTTGCAAGTGGTGCTGGATCAGCCGGCGGGAGCCACCCCGATCACCGTGGACTACGCTGCCACCGGTACGGCCACCGCCGGCGCGGACTACACCTTCGCTCCGGGCACGCTGACCTTTGCACCCGGCGAGCAGGTAAAAACCATTCCGCTCAGCCTGCTCACGGATGCGCTCAGCGAGTCCCCGGAGAGCATCATTATCACCCTGTCCAACCCGGTCGGTGCCGTGCTCGGTGCGCCCGCCTCGCACACGATCACCCTGTTGGACTCCACCGCACCGGTGGTGGACACCGTATTTGCCGCCATCGTCACCAATCCGGCGGCCAACTCGCTGGTTGCCACCGTCAAGGCCACTCCGGCCGCCGGGCGCAGCATCGCCAGTTGGGCTATCCTGAGCGGCAACACCGGCAACGCCTTTGCCCTCAGCGCCAGCGGCCAACTCACCGTCGCTCAACCCACCGCGCTGGCCACCGCCGGCGGCCTGCAACTCAAGGTACGCGTCACCGACAACCTCGGGGCGACCGGCGAAGGCGTGGTCAACGTCATCGTTTACACCTCCGGCATCGCGGCCGTGAGCGAGCAGCGCTGGGCCGGGTCCGCGGCGTTTGATGGTGAGAACTGGACTGCGACCGCGCCGACTGACTCCGGCCGGCTGGCAACGCTCACCCCTGGGCAAAATGTCGCGGATAACTACTCGCGCCGACTGGTGGCGTACCTCAAGCCGCCCACCACCGGGAACTACACCTTCTGGATCGCCGGCGATGATAAGTTCCGGCTCTACCTGAGCACCGACGGTTATGAGGCCAACAAGGTGCTAATCGGCTCGGGCCCCGCTCCGGTGCTCTTCCAAAACTGGGACAACTCCCCCCAGCAAAAATCCGCTTCGATTGCGCTGGTGGCCGGGCAAATCTATTGGATCGAAGTGCAACAGGTGGAGAGCGGTGGCGGCGACCATGTCTCGGTCGCCTGGTCCGGTCCCGGTATCAGCCGCGTAGCGCTTCCCGCCAGCGCACTGGTCCCGGCGGTGGACGGCTTGATTTTAACCGCGCCCGCCATCTCCCTTCCCCCCCCCAATACGGCTCCGAGCGTGAGCACGTTACCCGCGCTCACCTTGGCGGAAAACACCGCCAGCGCGCCCCTCGCGTTCACCGTGGGCGATGCCCAAACGGCGGCGACCGCGTTGGTCGTTAACGTGAGTTCGTCGAACTTCGCGTTGTTGCCCACCTCCGGCATCGTCGTGGGGGGCAGCGGGGCCAATCGCACCGTTACCCTCACGCCGCTGCCCTGGCAAAACGGCACGGCCACCGTCACCGTGGCGGTCAACGACGGCCAGGCGATCACGCGTAAGAGCTTTGTTCTCACCGTCACGCCGGTGAACGCGGCGCCGACCATCACGCCGGTGCGAGACCAGGCGATCACCCAAATCCAGTCCTATGCCACGGCCTTCATGGTCGGCGACCGCGAGACCGACCCCAGCGCGCTCACCGTGAGCGGCGTCTCCTCCGATCCGCTCCTCGTGCCCGCCGCGAACATCGTCTTCGGCGGCGGCGGGGCGAACCGCACCGTCGTGGTTACACCGGTGTCCACCCGCAACGGTACGGCGGTGATCACGCTGAGCGTGAGCGACGGCACGGCGAGCACCGCGACGACGTTTAACCTCGTGGTTGACGCCCTACCGAGCACCACCGTGTGGACGGCCACCGCCACCGGCCCGTTGCCTTGGAGCAACGGTGCAAACTGGGACAGCGGCCGCACGCCGCCCAACAGCCGCAACTCCACCGTGGAGTTTTTCACGGGTCGAACCCTGAGCGCCGGTGCCACCACCTCGACCAACGACACTCCGGGCGGGCACACGATGAACGTGCTCACCCTCGGCGGCAGCGGACCGGCCAGCGGCGCGTGCACGGTTTCAATCACCGGTAACGCCCTGCTGCTTGCCGGACCCGACGGCACCGATCCGGTGATCAACCTCGCGGCCACCGCCGGCACAGGGTTTGCCTACACGCTCGCTGCACCGGTCACCTTGCAAGATCCCTTGACCGTGCAAGGCGACGGCACTGCCACGTTTACCCTGAGCGGTCCGCTCAGCGGCGCGGGCGGCCTGACCAAGATCGGAGCCAGCACGCTGGCGCTCACCGGCGCGAACACGTATCTCGGCGGTACCCGCCTAGGTGGCGGCACGCTGGTCTTGAGTGGCGGCACTAACCGCCTGCCAACGGCGGGCGTGGTTGATTTCACCGCCACCAGCACGCTGAGCTTGGCCGGAGTGAGCCAGACGTTGGCCGACCTGAACGTGGCCAACGGTGTCACCGCCACGGTCACGGGCAGCGGCGGCACGTTGCTCCTGAACGGCGGCAGTTTCGATCTCAGCCCAACCGCCCTCGGTGTCACCCTCGACTTGTCGAAACTAGATGCGTTCGTTTTCAACAACCCGACCGCCGCCTTCAACATCCGGCCCACCGCGGTGGACACCATCACTGCCACCCTAAAACTGGCCGCCAGCAGCCAGATTACCGCGAACGAAGTCAAGGTGGGTGACGATCCGGCCGGTTCCTCGGCCGTCGGTAACCTCAGTGAACTTGCGCTCGGTCAGACCACCCGGATCAACGCCGCCACGATCTCGATTGGCCGCAGCCGGGCGATGGGGCGCGTCAGTTTCCAGCTGGGTTTGCCCAATCCGGCGCTCACGATTCGCGGTAGCAATGGCGGACCACTCGACCGCGCGGATCTGAACGTGAGCATGATCAACAGTGGCGGAAACGTGAATACACGCACGTCCTTGTTCGACGTCTCCGGTGGCACGCTCGACGCGATGCTCGGCACGCTGAACGTGGGCTACAACTGGCGCGCCACCGGAACCACGCCCAACACCGGCACCGTGCTGATAGGCGCAGGCAGCCTCGACGCCACCACGGTCTATGTCGGTCGCGACGTGGCGGGTACCGGTTCGGCGGTGAAAGTGACGGGCAACTTCACGGCAAGTAATTCGCAGTTGAAAATCGGTTCGCTCATCCTTGGCACGAACTACTTCAACACCATGTCGGCGACCGTTAACCTCAATGGCGGTAGCGTCCTGCGGGCGCAAAGTATCCAAATCGGCAACGGCTCGGCCACGCGCACGTTTAATTGGAACGACGGCACGATTAAAAACTACGATGCCGCCCTGGACCTGACGATTAGCGGCGGGTTTAACACGTTCGCGCTGCTCGGCACTGGCCTGCACGCCTTCGACATCGACAGCGGGCGCCAAGCCACGGTGACACAGGTGATTTCCAACAGCGGCTCGCTGACCAAACTCGGCTTAGGCACGCTCACGCTCAACGCATCCAACACCTACACCGGCACTACGACGGTCAGCGCCGGCACCCTGTCCCTGGCTGGCTCGCTCACCAGCAGCATCAGCAACGCCGCAACCCTCGCTCCTCAGGGCCAGGCGGTGACCAGCAAGGCCTTCACTCAAACGGGCACCGGCACCCTGCGCTTCCGCATCAACGGTACCGTTGTGGGCAGCGGTTACGACCAGCTCAAAACTCCGGGCCCGATCACGCTGGCGGGGACGCTTGAGCTCGTCGCTGTGCCCACGCTGGCCGTGGGCAATAGTTTTACGCTGATCGACAACACCGGAACGGCGACGGTCAGCGGAACCTTCGCTGGGTTACCTCCAGCGACGGCCTTTTTCGCCGACGATCAGTGGTGGAGCATCAGCTACACGGGTGGCACGGGCAACGACGTGGTGCTGACGCGCATCTCTGCCAGCGCGTGGCAAACCTGGCAGGCGCAGAACTTCGGCGCGGCGTGGATCGATCCGTTGATCGCTGGCGACACAGTGGATTACGACCGGGATGGCCTGACCAACCTGCTCGAATACGCGCTCGGCACCGACCCGAAGGTCGCGACCGCACCGACGGCGCTGCCGCAAGCCAGTGTTGAGGCTGGTCGGCTCACCTTGACCTATAAGCGTAACACCGCCGCCACCGACCTCACGCTCATCGTGCAAGGCACCGACAGTCTCACCGGCATGTGGAGCGATCTGGCGAAGAGCGTCAATGGAGCGGTGTCGACCGTGATCATCGTTGGCGTTCCCGTCAGCGAAACGGGCACGGGCGCGAGCCGCATCGTGAAGGTGGGTGACCGCTACCTCGCTAATGATGCCGCCCATCCGACCCGCTTCCTGCGCCTCAAAGTCGTGCGTCCTTAAACCCTTAAAAGTACCCGAACTGTTCCGTTTCGTACTCCCCACCCCACCCTTAAATACCCCTGCATGTTGCCCCCAAAGACCCCGGCCCCGATTCGTGTTCCATTGGCTGCTGCTTGGCGCGGAGGCCGGGCCACCAGTCTTGCCCTGCTGTTACTCGCGGCCATCGGTAGCAGCGCGGCGCAGGCGCTGGAGTTCCACGTCGCACCCACCGGGAGTGACGCCAATCCGGGCACGGCTGTAGCGCCCTTTGCGACACCGGAGAAGGCGCGGGGCGCGATCCGCGCCTCCGTGCGCGACGGCTCTCGGCCGATCGTCTGGTTGCACGGGGGCGACTACTTCCGCACGACCGAATTTGCGCTGAGCGAATTGGATAATAACTGCATCTACCAAGCTGCGCCCAACGAGACGCCGCGCTTCATCGGCGGGGTAAAGCTCGACCCCGCCTGGTTCACACCCGTCACCTCTGCTTCGCCCGTGTGGGGCCGGCTGGCCGCCGCCGCGCAAGGCAAGGTGATGGAGGTGGACCTCGCCGCACATGGCATCACCGACTACGGCACGTTGCTGCCGCGCGGTTTCAACATGTCCAACATTGGGCCGATGGAGTTGCTGGTGAACACCAAGCCGCAGAAGCTGGCCCGCTGGCCGAATGCCGGCAGCTGGGCGACGAATACCCGAGCGGTAAACTCTACCAGCTTCACCTATAGCGGCACCCAGCCGTCGCGTTGGAGCCAGGCCGAGGAAATCTGGGTGCACGGCAATTTTTATTACGACTGGGCGGACTACGCGGTGCCCGTGACATCAATTAATACTGCCACCAGCACCATCACCGTGCCGGCGACCGCCTACGGCATCGCATCCGGCTCCCCCTATTTTGTCTTCAACCTGCTCGAGGAAATCGACACTGCGGGCGAGTACTATATCAAACGCGACACCGGTAAACTTTACTACTGGCCGGCCCCTGGATTTAATACAGCCGACGTGCTGGTGACGGTGATGTCGGCCAAACTGTTCAGTGTAACCAGCGCCAGCGACATCACCGTGGATGGAGTTGAATTCGTCGGCGCGCGCAGCCGGTTGGCGCAAATCATCAGTGGCACCAATGTGGTCTTCCAGCGCTGCCGATTTCTGGCTACCGGTACGGACGCGGTCTCGATCAGCGGGACCAACAGCGGACTCTATAACTGCGAGATTGCCGATACCGGAAGCGGCGGCGTCGCCCTGGCCGGAGGGGATCGCCTCACCTTGACGCCTGGGGGCAATTACGCGCGCCAATGCCTCATCCATGATTTGAGCCGGCTTTCTTTCACCTATAACCCCGGCGTGCGCCTGAACGGGGTGGGACAGATCGCCGAGCACTGCGAGATCTATAACAACACCCACGCGGCCATAATCTTCAGCGGCAACGACCATCGTATGGAATATAACAATATCCATGATGTCTGTACCGCCACCAACGACGCGGGCGCTATTTATTGCGGCCGCGACTGGGGCCTGCGCGGAAACCTGATCCGCTACAATTTTATCCACGACATCAAGTCGAGCCTCGGCGGCGATGTGCACGCGATCTACCTGGACGACTGCGGCAGCGGCGTGACCAGCTTCGGCAATGTCATCTACCGCGTCTCCGGCCGCGCGATGCTCAACGGCGGCGGACGCGACAATATCTGGACCAACAACGTGGTGGCCAAATGCACCTATTTTCACTTCGGCGACACCCGCGGTCCGGCCAATATCACCAACACTCCCGGCAGCTCGTGGAACCTCTTGGAAAAGCTGAACGCGGTGAACTATCAAAATCCGCCGTGGTCGACCGCCTATCCGGCGCTCGCCGCCATTCCCAACGATTATACAAAACTGGATAAATACCCCCGTGGCGTCGTCCTGTCCCGCAACGTCAGTTGGCAGAACACCAACTACATCGTCAGCACTACCGCCGCCAGTTACTACGCCGAGAAGTTAAACAACCTCAACGGCCAGGATCCGCGTTTTGTGGACGAAGCGGCCCTCGACCTCACGCTGCGGGCGGACTCACCCGCGCTGGCCATTCCGGGATTTCAACCGATTGCGTTCAAAGACATCGGCCGGACGGTTAGCCGGGTTACCTGGGATGCGGATGCCGGCACCCCAGCGGCCCAGGACGGCACCGGCACGTGGCGCACGGGTTCGGGCGCGAACTGGTGGAACGGTGCGGCGCAAATCTGGGACGGCGGCCTGTTTGGCTACGCCTACGCGAACCTCGGTGCGGCCGTGGGCGCGTCGCCCTTCACCGTCACGTTGGGCAGCAACGTCGCCCTGCGCGGACTCACTTTCGCCAATCAGCTCTACACCATCGGGTCTGACCCCGGCGGCTTGTTTACCCTGACGCTCACCGACGAGGCCGTGATCACCACGGTGGCCAACGGCGTCATCGGCGCACGCATTGGCGGCGCAGGCGGGTTGGTCAAGGCCGGCGGCGGCAAACTCACCCTCTCCGGCACCAACAGCTACACCGGTACCACCACAATCGGGGGCGGAACGTTGGCGCTCAGCGGTGGCGACAACCGACTGCCCGCCACCGGCTCCGTCAACTTCAGTACCGCCGGCACCCTCGACCTCGGTTCCACCCGCCAGACGCTGGCCAAACTCACCACGGATAACAGCGTTACAGGGACGGTTAAAGGGACCGGTGGCACGCTGGCGCTGAGCGGCGTGGCGTTCCAACTCGGCAGCGCCACCTCCAGCAGTAGCCAGACGCTCAACCTGACGACCTTGTCCACGTTCACCTACCTCAATCCGACCCAGCCTTTTCACGTGGGTGGATTGGCTATTATCGGGAGCAACGGCGCGTCGGGGACTTTGACCGGGGCATTGACCACGACCCTCACCGCCGCGTCGGTCGGCATCGGCACGGGCGGAGTCGGCAGCAGCACGGCCAATGCGGGGACGCTGAAATTGGGCAAGACCACCGGGATCAATACCGGCACCCTCATGATCGGTGCCAACTACCGGTCCAACGGCACGTTGCAATATCCCTCCGGGACGACGAACCCGACGCTCACCCTGCGCGGCACCGACGGCGTAGCCCGCGTCACGTCCCTGCTCATCGGCGACAACAATGGCCCAACGGTGGCCACCTCCGGGACGGTGGATTTGACCACGAACGTGACCGGCGTGAGCACGCTGGATGCGCGCATCGACACGGCGGTCGTCGGGCGCAATTCGCGCACCAGCAGCGCTGGCGGCAATTTTATTCAAGTGGCCGGCAGCTTCAGCATGGGCGCCGGTACACTCGACGTCACTGCGCTCACCATCGGCCAAGTGCTTGCCGGTTTTATTAATGGCGGGACCACTTCGTCCGCGAGCGGGACCCTGACCGTAGGCGGCGGCACCGTGAAGGTCGCCACATTAAGCCTCGGCGATCATCTCAGCGCGGCGAACGCCAATTCGGGCCCGTGCGCCGGCACCTTTAATCTCAACAGCGGCAGCACCTTGGCTGCGCAGACCATTAAAGCCGGCGCGGGTGCCAGCAACACCACCCGCACGTTTAACTGGAACGACGGCACGATTAAAAACTATGACGCGAGCACCGACCTGAATTTCGGCGCGGGTTTGACCACCTGCGCGCTGCTGGGCACGGGGTTGCACGCCTTCGCTATCGACAGCGGGCGCCAAGCCACGATCCAACAGGCGCTCTCGGGTGCAGGCGGGTTGACCAAACTCGGGATCGGCACGCTCACGCTCAACGCGGCGAACACCTACACCGGCACCACGTCAATTGAAGCCGGCACCTTGGCCCTGGTGGGCTCGCTCACCAGCAGTATCACCAACAGCGCGGTCTTCGCGCCCCAGGGCAGCGCGGTGACGAGCGGATCGTTCACTCAAACCACGACCGGCACGCTGCAAGTTCGCATCGCCGGCACCACGGTGGGCAGCGGTTACGACCAACTCAAAACCGCCGGCCCGGTGAACCTGGCGGGAGCGCTCGACGTGATCGCCGCGCCCGGCTTTGCGGTCGGGACCAGCTTTACACTCATCGACCAAACCGGCGCTGCGCCCGTCGCCGGGACCTTCGCCGGCCTGGCCGAAGGGACCGCGTTTTACGCCGACAGCCAGTGGTGGCGCATCAGCTACACCGGCGGCACGGGCAACGACGTGGTGGTTACCCGCATCGCCGCCAGTGCCTGGCAAACCTGGCAGGCCCAGAACTTCGGGGCGTCCTGGGCTGATCCCTTGGTCGCCGGCGACGCGGTGGATTTCGACCGTGACGGTACCGCCAACATTTTGGAATACGCGCTCGGCACCGATCCGACCGCCACCACCTCGTCGACCGCGCTGACGCAGGCCAGTATCGAGGCCGGTCGGCTCACGTTGACCTTTAACCGCAACACGGCCGCCACCGACGTGACGATCATCGTGCAGGGAACCGACAGCCTCACCGGCACGTGGACCGATCTGGCGAGCAGCATCAATGGGGCGGCGACGAGCGTGATCATCGGTGGCGTGCCCGTCAGCGATACCGGCACGGGCGCGAGCCGCACGGTGAAGGTGGGTGACCGCTACCTCGCGAATGATGCCGCCCATCCGTCCCGCTTCCTGCGCCTCAAAGTCGTGCGGCCTTGAACCTAATGCCTGTAAGGCATGGGTTGTCCGGAGGGTAGCGGCAACGGAACGAGAACGATGCGGAGTTCGGCGGTTCGTTAACTTTCCGATCCGTGGGTGGATTGGATCGTTCTCGTTCTCTTACTCATTCTCGTTCGTCAGGGATCGGGCGCTGGCCAGGACCGCACCATTCGATTTCCCCTTCCGCATCACTCGTCTGAACGAGGATAACTCAACCGACCGCCCACGGCTCGAGCACGTAGTCGTAGCGTCCGCCGCCAATCGACTTCACATGCCCGAGCGCAGGGAACGGCATGTGCGCGCCGAACAAGCGCAGGCGATCCGCCGCCGCGCGGTCGAACAACGCGCGCCGCGTCGCCACCGCCACCGACGGCTGCGCGTCGTAGGCAAACGCCCACTCGGGATGCGCAAAGGTGAGCGCGTGGTGATGCGCGGCATCCACAAAGTGCAGCAACTGGTCGTCACCCGAAGAAATCAAAAATGCCAGATGCCCGGCGGTGTGCCCCGGGGTTTCGAGAATCTCCAGCCCGTCGATGAGTTTTTCGCCCGGCCCAATCAGCTGCCAGCGGCCCTTCAGTGCGCCGAGCGTAGCTTGTGCCCCGGTGATCAGTCCCTTGGCCGCCTCGGCGCCGAGCGGCAGTTTCCCCAAATCCGGACTCAGCCCCATCCAGAATTCAAATTCGCGCCGCCCGATGTAGTGCGTGGCGTTTTTGAAGACCGGCTGTTGCGAAACCGGATCGAGCAGGCCGCCAATGTGATCCCCGTGGGCATGACTAATCAGCACCGCGTCAATCTGCTCGGGGCGCACCCCCGCTGCCGCCAATTGGGCCACCAGTTTGCCGCCCGCCGGCCCAAACGCGCCGCCGGCCCCGGAATCGATTAACACCCAGCCGGAGCCGAGGCGGACCAACAGAACATTGAAGGGCACCTGCACCCGCGCGGCGGACAAAAAGGCCGCCCGCAGTGATTCCGCGATTTGCGCGGGGCCGTCGGCGAGCCCGGCGGCGAAAGGGGATTGATCAAACGGCACCATAAAACCGCCGTCGTTGAGCGCCAGGGCTTCGAGCGCACCGATCTTAAACCGGTAAAATCCCGGCTGGCCGGCCAGCCCCAGCGGCGCGGCGGCGGGCGCGGCCAGGGCCTCGGCTGCGCGCAAACCAGCGGACGAGGCCAACAACCCCAGCGCCCCAGCCCACCCCAATCGGCCCAGGGCTTGGCGACGGGTGAGAGCGGAACCAGCGGAGGAAAAAGCGGTGTTGGCAGAGGTCATGGGTTGGGGATTGAGCCCAATCCCCGCCCTACCGCAAGCGCCCGGAGTGGGCCGAACGAACGACGTGAATCCAACCGCCCGCCGCGTCCAGCCGCCTCACCGGGATCGGACGCGTTTTCAGGAAAACACCGGTTATCGCTGGGGAGGGGCGTGGCGACGCTTTTGGGCTTTGCAGTTTGGCATGAATAGTTCTCATGGGCGGTTTCTTTGCTCACGCACCCCGGGCTGACTCCGAGGTAAGTGAGCCGACCACCGGCCCATCCTTGAATTTGTTCACCATGTTCTCCGTTCGCTCTCGCTCACTCGCCCTTGCCGGCGCCTGCCTGTTCGCGCCCTGCGCGGTCTCGGCCCAAACCGCGCCCGCGCCCGCCCCCGCCCTCAGCGCCGGCGACACCGCCTGGATGCTCACCGCCACCGCGCTCGTGCTGTTTATGACCCTGCCCGGGCTGGCGCTGTTTTACGGCGGCCTGGTGCGGGCCAAAAACTACCTCTCGGTGCTCATGCACTGCGTCGCGGTGGCCGGTCTCGCCTCGGTCCTCTGGGTCGTCGGCCTCTACAGCCTGAGCTTCACTCCGGGCAACGGCTGGATCGGCGGCCTCAGCGCCCTCGGCCTGCACGGAGTCGGCGGCCTGGCCGGTCGCACCTATCCGGAAACCGTATTCGTGATGTTCCAGATGACCTTTGCGATCATCACCCCGGGGTTGATCATCGGCGCCTTCGTCGAGCGCATGAAATTCAGCGCCATGCTGCTGTTCACCGCCCTCTGGCTGATCCTGGTTTATGCGCCGGTGACCCACTGGGTCTGGGGCGGCGGCTGGATGCAACAACTCGGGGTGATCGACTTGGCCGGTGGCATCGTTGTCCACGCCACCGCCGGCATCGCCGCGCTGGTGCTGGCCTGGTTGGTCGGCCCGCGCGCCGGTTATCCCCAACACATGCATCCGCCCCACAGTCCGGGTCTGGTCATGATTGGCGCCGGCATGCTCTGGGTCGGCTGGTTTGGCTTTAACGCCGGCAGTCAGGGCGGGGCTAACGAGGCGGCTGGCCTGACGATGCTGGTCACCCACATCTCGGCGGCGGTCGGCGGCCTGACCTGGATGGCCCTGGAATGGCGAAAGAACGGCAAACCCGGCCTTATTGGCATCGTGACGGGGTTGGTGGCGGGTTTAGCCACGATTACGCCCGCATCGGGCAACGTCGGCCCTCTAGGCGCGATGCTCATCGGCCTGTTGGCTGGCTCCGTCTGCTATTACACCTGCGTGTTCATCCGCCGGAAGCTGCGCATCGACGACGCGCTTGACGTGTTCGCCGTCCACGGGGTCGGCGGCATCTTGGGCACGCTGATCGTGGCGGTGCTCGGTTCGCCCCGCTTCGGAGGTCACGGCGTCGAGCACATCGGCGCCCAGTTTTTAATCCAGGCCAAGTGTGTCGGCTTCACCCTGCTCTGGTCTGGTTTGATCAGCCTGGTGATCGGCCTGGTCATCAAAAAGACCATCGGCCTGCGCGTGGACGAGTCGGCCGAGGACATCGGCCTCGACCAGGCCGAACACGGCGAAACCGCCTACCACCTGGAGTAAGCGCGACCGGACTTGGGGTGCCAGTACCGGCCGACGTCCCGAGCCTTTACCCTGGCGGCACGTTGCGCCCGGCTCGCCGTCATTTCCATACGCCCACAAACCGGCGTTGCTCTGCACGGGCGCGAGCTTCAAAACCTCGCTCGTCCCATGGCTACACCCGCCTCCTTTGAGTCCTTCCAACAGGAACTTTCCCGCCTCGTCTCGACCTTCGAGCGCCACTTTCTCCACGTCACCTCGCCGGATTACAACGAGGCCACCTTGCGCGCCGAATACCTCGACCCGCTCTTCGCCGCCCTCGGCTGGGACGTCGGCAACCGCAAGGGACTCATCCACACCGAGCGCGAGGTTGACATCGAGGTCCGCACCGCCGTCTCCGGCAAACAAACCCGCGCCGACTACGTTTTTCGCATCGTCCGCATCGAGCGCTTCACCTGCGAGGCCAAGAAGCCTTACGAAAAACTCCACACCGGCCACGCCTATCAGGCCAAACGCGACGCCTTCGCCCGCGGCATCCCCTTCGCCATTCTCTCCGATTTCGAGGAGCTGAAATTCTACGTCGTCGGCTCCCGCCCGACCCGCGACGATCCCCACACCGGCGAATACAAGAGCCTCCACTATTCCCAATACAACGTCTCCGCCCGCGAACTCTGGGACCTTCTCGCCTACGAAAACGTCGCCGCCGGCAGCATCGATCGCCTCATCGAGGCTCTGCCCAAACGCCCCGTTCGCCTCAAGGGCAAGCAGGGCTACCTCATCCGGCCCGACCGCACCAAGTCGCTCGACGCCGATTTCCTTAACTTCCTCGACGACTCCCGCCAAAAACTCGGCTCCGACCTGCTTAAACACAACGACCGCGCCGACCTGCTCGAAGGCAATCGCCTCAACGAGGCCGCCCAACGCATCCTCGACCGCCTGGTCTTCCTTCGCATCTGCGAAGACCGCGGCATCGACACCGGCACCCTCCTCGCCACCCAGCTCGGCCACTGGATGCACGAACAGTCCGCCCCGCCTCGCCTGCGCCGCGGCTCCCTTCAGGAACGCCTCAAACTCGACCGCAGCGGCGAGGTTCTCGCCGAGGAGCCGCCGTCGCCTCGCTACGCCCCGCCCGCCGAGGGCGGTCTCTACCGCGCCCTCGTCTTCCACATCCGCGCCCTCGACCAGCGCCCGCCCTCCTACCAGCCCTTCTTTAACGGCCAGCTCTTCAAACCCCACTTCTCCGAAGAGCTCGTTGTCGGCGACGAATGGCTGGCCAACTTCCTCGACGACCTCACCGACGATGACAGCGGCTACAACTTCGCCGACATCAAGGTCGAGATCCTCGGCTCCGCCTACGAGCGCTTCCTCGGCAAAGTCCTCCGCCCCCAAGGCCGCGGCGCCACAATCGAGGAAAAACCCGAGGTCCGCAAAGCCGGCGGCGTTTACTACACGCCGCGCTACATCGTGGACTACATCGTCGAGCAGACCGTCGGCCGCCAGCTCGAGGGTAAATCCCTCAAGGAGGCCGCCCAACTCCGCTTCCTCGATCCCGCCTGCGGCTCCGGTTCCTTTCTCATCCGTGTCTACGAACGCGTCATGGAGCACCACCTACGCGCCTTCAACGACCGCGTCGCCGAGGTCCGCCACGGCCTCGAACCCCAACCCGCCGCCGCCGCCGTCCACAAGCTGCTCGCCCGCCACACGGACGAGTTCTACCTGGATGCCGCCGGCAACGTCCGCCTGACCACCCGGCTCAAGCGCCAGATTCTGCAAAACAACGTCTTCGGCGTCGATATCGACGCCCAGGCCGTTGAGGTCACCCAGCTCTCGCTGTACCTCAAAATGCTCGAGGGCGAAAACCGCGAAAGCATCTACGTCCAAACCAAGGATCTGTTTAACAAAGTGGCCCTGCTTCCGCCGCTCGACCAGAACATCAAGTGCGGTAATTCCCTGATCGCCTCGGACTTTTCCCTCGAAGCCGCCGAACTGGTCCGCGTCAACGCCTTCGACTGGGACATCGGTTTTGAGAAAATCATGGCCAAGGGCGGCTTCGATGCCGTGGTGGGCAATCCGCCGTATGGAATGGTTAGCGATGAACCATCCAAAGCCTATATAGAATCCATCTTTGAAACATGCGAAGGGCGCTTCGACCTATTTGAGCTTTTTATTGAAAGAGCGGCGAAGCTATGCCGCCCCAAAGCGGGATTATTGATGTTCATCATTCCGTCCCCCTTTCTGTCCAATATATACAGTCGGAAAATCAGGTCTTACCTTACTACCACAGGTCGGCTAAGTGAGGTGACCTATTTCGGGATGCCGGTCTTCGATGACCCTACGGTTCACACCTGCATCGTTGGATATATACGTTCAGCCGATGGGCCGGTCGCCACGCGTATCAGGATGAAGGTGAAATCCATCCAAGAACTAAGGGGGCCCTATGATTATGAAGCGCCCATATCGAATATAATTTCCGGGCCGCATGGAGCGTGGGACGTATCTGTATCGCCTGCGGCGAAGGCCTTGATTTCTCGCGTCAGCGAAACGTGTCGGCCCATTTCTGAGATCTGTTACGTGCGTCAGTGTATAAAAACGGGAAACGACGAAGTATATGTCGCAACCTCGGAGCGGCCGATGACTTCACCCTGGAAGCCTTCTTTACGCGGCCGGTCAATCGGTCGTTATGAAACACGTGAACACGGTGTGTTTTTAAAGTACGGCGATTGGCTCGCCCGAAATTGGCAAAACAAGTCCTTTTACGAGACCCCCAAAATTGCCCTGCGTGAAACCGGCGCACGCATTACCGCCACACTGGATACGGAGCATAGATACTTCCTGAGTTCATTGTATGCGGTTTACCCCAAAGAGTCGGCGGGCGACCTAAACCTTAAGTATCTGCTCGGAATCATTAACTCTAAATTCAGCAACTGGTTTGTGAAAGTGATCGCGTTGGATCTCACCGAAGGAGCGTTCACCAAAATACGCACAAATCAATTTGGTCGTTTACCTATCCCAGCGGCAGATAGGCAAGCCGACCATCGGGTCCAAGGGGTTGTTTCATTAGTGGATAGGATGCTGACGCTCACGCCCTCGCTGGGCGGTGCCAAATCCGACACCGAGCGCGCCGCCCTGCAAAATGCGATCCAGAAGACCGACCGCGACATTGATAAACTGGTGTATGAACTCTACGGCCTGACGCCGGAGGAAATCGCCCTGATCGAAGGCGTCGCGGACGCCCCGGCCGAGACCGCACTTGAAGCTTAACCCGCACCTGCCGTGGGCCTGACCATCCATTATACGATCACCCCGCGCCAGCCGCTCGCCGACGCCGAGGTCCGCCGCCTGTTATTCGAGGCTTGTGCCGCCACCGATCGGCTGACGCGGCGTCGGCACCAGGGTTATTGTGGGCGGGTCAAGGAAGCGGATCCGGCGGATGTCTGGTTGCACGGCGACGTGATGCGCAGGGCCGACGCGCAGACCACCCGCTGTTACAGCGTACCGCCGGTGCGTGGGGGCTATTACGTGCTCCACCCCGGCAAAGAGTGCGAACCGGCGGTTTTCGCCCTGTGCGATTACCCCGCCACGCTGCGCCTGGCCGACGGACGCCGCCTGCGCACGGGGTTGGCCGGTTGGCGGTTTCATAGCTGCTGCAAAACCCAATACGCCCACCTGCTCGGCTGGGAGCACTTTCTCGCCAGCCACAAACTGGTCATCGACGCGGTGCTGGTCTGGCAAAAGCTCGGCTGCGACGTGGCGATCATCGACGAGGGCGAATATTGGCCCGGCCGGAATGAGGAAAAACTCCGCGCCAACCTGGTCGAGTATAACCGCCTGGTGGCGGGACTGGGCGGGGCGCTCAAGGACGGCGTCGACGGCCATGGGGTGAGCCTGGAGGCACCCATTTTTGGCCATCCCCGGTTTGAACAACTGGAGGCGGAAGCGCAGTCCGGCCACGCTGCGGCGATTGCCCGTGCTGCCGGCATGATCGTCGGCGGCATTTAAACCCTCGACCGGTAGTCGGGTGCGCCGAGAAAACCCGACCAGCGGTCGGGCCTACAAGCGCCGCAGCGCGAGCGTCGGCGTTCCCCTGCCCTCCCCCGTTTATCCCATCCCCTCGATGCCCGCGGGCCAACAACTACCCCGTTGGGTTGGATGTTTCGGAACGCCCGCACGCCTGCCGGGCCAGGTGCCGGCCAAAACCGCGCATCACCACCAGGTGGGCGATGGCCTGGGTGAGGTTGTAGAAATACCACGGCAGGGTCGGGCTAAAGTCGTGAATCGCCGCCAGCACGCAGGTGCGGTTGAGCATTTCACGAAACTCCAGGCGGCCTTTTTTGTTATCCTTGGTCCGCGCCAGCAGCCCGCCGGTGATGTAAAACAGGACCCGATCCTCGGTGCTGCGGGTTTTCGAGTAGGTCAGCTCCAGCAGCAGCACGCGCTGCGAGCCGAGGTAAAAGCGGCAGCGGCCGTCCGCATGCACCCGGCACTTGATAAAAGGCCAGACGAAGCGCGGCAGCCAGCGGTAATACTCCTCCGCCACCCAGCGCGACGAAACCCCCGCCGGTAGCGGCAACCGCTGCACCGAGCGCACCCGCTTGGCCGCACGCATCGCCAGCTCATCGCGCGGCCGCAGCGCTTCGAGCCGCGGGCGAATCAGGCGATTGTTCGCGTCGACCGACTGCCGCAGCGCATCGTCAAAACTCATCGCGCCCACCTTCAAGTAGGCGAGCAACGGATTGGGGCGGGCCAGCATGTCATGCTTTAGGCTCTCCACCAACGGGTTAACCAGCGCTGGCGAGGCCCCGGTGATCCACGCCACCCAAAACTTGGACAACCAATTGGGTAAAAGCGGCACCTCCACCATGCGCGGGGAGCGCCCCAGGAGCTCGGCAGTTTTCTCCAGCAATTCGCGGTAGGTCATCACATCGGGCCCGCCAATATCGTAGCTGGTGCCGTAATAGGCCGGATCGCCCAGCACCCGGTCGATCGCGCGCACCACCTCTTGGATGGACACCGGCTGCATTCGCGAGCGCACCCACGACGGCAGCACCATCAGGGGCAGGCGGTGCACTAGATTGATCAGAATGCGCAACGAAGAGCCGCCCGGGCCCACCACCAAACCGGCGCGCAAGGCGGTCACCGGCGTCGCCCCCGCCCCCAGCGCCTGTTCCACCTCAAGGCGGCTAGCGAGGTGCGCAGAGAGTGTCACCGCCGGCGGAATCAGGCCGCCCAGGTAAACGATTTGTTTGATCCCATGTAGGCGTGCTGCCCGCGCGAAGTTATCCGCCAAAATCAAATCCAGATCCACAAAAGTCCCCTGGGTGAGCCGCGAGGACGGCAGCATGGAATGCACAAGATAGAGGGCGTAATCGGCGCCCTTGAGCGCCTCCTCGGTTTCCAACAGCGAAAACAAATCACACTGCCGCCACTCGACCCCAACCGTAACCGGCCCGAGGGCGGCGTGGGCCAGCGAACGGGTCAGTGCCACCACCCGAAAGCGTTTGGCCAACTGGGTGCAGATCGCCTGCCCGACAAAGCCGCTGGCCCCGGCCACCACCACCGTCGGCTGCGTAATTGTTTTCATAGCGTTAAAATAGAATTGGTTAACCCAATCGAGCGGAGGTCCGCTAAACGCCCGGGGGAGGCGCCTTCAAGAGCCTCATCTTCGCAAAGGCAGGTAATGGCGCAAGCGCCGAGGCGTCCTGCGCCCCCCGGTCTACACCGGAGGGTCCACCTCCGTGTAGACTGGTTCGGTGCCGAAAGTAGCGCAGACTTCCAGTCTGCCTCCAACGCAGGTCGGAGCCGAACCCGGAGCAGACTGGAAGTCTGTTTGCGCTACTTTTCGAAGCCCGGACGACACGGAGGTCGTCCCTCCAACTTCGTTCTCGTTCCCTTAATCTCAATGCCGTTAAGGCATGAGCAGTCTGGTGGATTTTTAAGGGCGTCGGGGGTATCGTGGGTGTGAACATTACCCACGTACCCCAATGCCTGTAAGGCATGGGTTCGTGGTTCCTCGACAGTTCAAGTGGGTAAAAAATCGTACAACGGAGAAACAGATTGGTGTCACCGAGCCGAGCCGGAGCTATGACTCAAGGACCATAGAGCCCCAACCTCGGCAGTGAATAAAAGCCGTAATGCCAGGATAAAGAAGTAGTAGTGAAACCTGGCTGAGGGGAGGTCGGAGGCATTTGAATCAGGGAAGTCGAAGCGGACTCCCTGTCTTGCTGCTCTGTGGCGGCGTTGTTCCCTCGGCCGCCCACAAGGGCACCCGCCTCAGTCACCCCCGTTGGGGCCAATCCTGCTGGATAGGCCTTTTTTGTGCTGCCGCGCTGCGTCCGGCTCAGCTTTGTGATCCCATTTCGCATTCCGTGATATAAAAACTAGGTTTCCCCATGTAGGGCGTTCGCTTGCGAATGCCGGGATTGGGTTGCTCGTGTCCCGCTCGGCAGGCGCGGACGTCGGCGAGCAACGTCCCTACAAGCAGAAGCGGCGTGCACCGTGTTTTGATACGTTTGAATGCGAAATGGTATGAAACCCTTCGACGGCTCGGGTTTTCTACCTCGCAATCCACTGAAATCGTCAAAGAACCAAATCTGGGGTTCGACTGCTTTTCCGGGTTTAACGGTGGTTCACCCCTGACGATGTCCGGCCGCTGGCCGATTACCCGCGCGGACCGATTTGTTCAAGTTTCCGGCCGACGTGCCGATGATAGCAATAACCACTTATGAATGCATCTGAGCGCTTAAACTCATCTCATCCTCCATCCCCCAGCCTAGGCTAATTCACGCGGTTACGCGTTTTTTTGGTTTTCTCCCCCCGCCGCCGCGTTTTTTAGCCACCCCTCTCGTCCAAGCGATCGTTTGTTCGCTGGTATGTTCAACCCCACCCCATTCCGCCTCTTCGCCGCTCTGGTCGTCGCCGGGCTGGGCTTTGCCGTGCCGTCGGCGCGGGCCACCACCTTCGACTGGTCGGGCGCCACCAGCGGCAATATGTCGGGCACCACCGCGAACTGGGGCGGGACCGTGCCCACCGGCACGGACGTCGCCCGCTTTAACTCGTCCCTCTACACCAATGCGCCCACGGCCAACGCCAACCTGACCCTCGGCGAGTTGCTCTTCGATGCGGGCAACACGGCTGGGGTTACCTTCGGTTCGGGTTCCAGCACGCTCACCCTCAACGGCATTGCCGGCGTCGGCCTCCAGCTCAACAGCGGCTCAGGGGCGGTCAGCACCGGCAGCGCCAAGTTCGCCCTCGCTGCGAGCCAGTCCTGGCAGAACGATTCCTCCAGCGCGCTCACCGTGGGCGGCACGATCACCAAAACCGGCAACGTCAGCCCCTTCACGCTCACGGTGGGTGGCGCGGGCAACACCACTCTCTCCGGCATCATCAGCAACGGCGGGGCCACCGGTACCCTGGCATTGGTCAAAAACGACGCGGGCGCGCTCACCCTCTCCGGCGCCAACACCTTCACGGGCGGGGTCACGTTGAACGCGGGAACCTTGAACATCAACAGTACGGGCTCCGCAGGTACCAGCGGCCCGCTCGGCAACGGAGGCACCTTTACGATCAACGGAGGCATCATCGACAACACCAGTGGCTCGTCCAAGACGGTGGCAAACCTCAACCCGATCACCCTTGCCGGCGACTTCGCCTTCAGCACCGGGGCCGGCACCAGTAGCAACAACCTGAGTTTGGGCGGGGCGGTCACCATGGGGGCCAGCCGAACGATTACCACCAACGGCTCAGGCACGTTGACCTTCAGTGGTGCGATCGGCGATGGCGGTAACACCTATGGTCTGACCAAGACCGGCGCCGGCACCCTGACCCTCTCCGGGGCCAACACCTTCACCGGCGGGGTGACGATCCAGCAGGGCACGTTGAAACTGGGTAACGCGGCCGGTTTGGGTGGTTCGGCCGGCGTGGTATCCGTGACCAGCGGGGCGGTCTTGGATCTCAATGGCCAGACCGTGGTCAACACCAATGCCCTGACCCTGAATGGCACGGGCATCAGTAACGCGGGCTCCCTGATCAACAGCAGCGCAACCCAAGCCAATTACGCGGGTGCGGTGACCCTGGGCTCGGCCGGTACGACCATCGGTGGGGCGGGAGATATTCAACTCAACGGGGGCGTTTCGGGTAGCACCTCACTGATCAAGGTCGGCAGCGGCTCCCTCCTTATTGGCGCCGCATCGACCTATACGGGTGACACCTACGTCAATGCGGGGAGTGTGGTGACGCGCCTATCGGGCACCTTCATTGGAACGATTTATTTGGGCGAGGCCGGCAGCAGCAATGCGGCGACCTTTCAATCGGGATCTGTGAGCCAGACTATTTCGAATCCGTTTGGTTTGGTGGCGGGGGCCACGGGCACCCTGGGGCTCGGGACTTTCGGCGGTGCTTCTACACCGACCTTCACCGGAGGGGTGACTGGCACGAACCATTTGACCATCGTGAGTGGCACTACCGTGACCTTCAACACGGGGGCCATAGACCATGCGGGGACCTTGACCAACACAGGTGCCTCCATCTCGTTGGTGATCGGTACCAGCTCCATCACCAACAAGGTCACCGGGCTGATCCAAAACAAGAGCGGGAGCACGCTGCAAATCAACAACGCCAACACGGCCTTTTTCGGTGACACCACGGTTACGCTTGGAACCCTTAACCTCAGGAATACGAATTCGCTGCAGAACAGTGTCCTGAATATGAATGGCGGTACGGTGACCTTCGGCACGAGCACGGCATCGGCCATCACCTCGGTTGCGCTCGGCGGCCTGGCCGGTTCGGGCAACATCAATCTCAACAACACGCTCACCGTCCCGACGGCGGTGGCGCTGACGATCGGCAACAGCAACGCCGCCAACGGCAGCGGCACCAGCCCGAACACCCTCAACCCGACCTACTCGGGGGTGCTGAGTAACACCAACGGCGCCGCCAGTCTGACCAAGGTCGGCAGCAACACACAGACCCTCGCCGGCGCCAACACCTATACAGGCGTGACCACGGTGACCGGGGGCACGCTGGCCTACACCCAGGCGGGCAACGGCGGGGCGGCCGGCGGGCTCGGGCAGTCCAGCGCGGCCGCTGCCAGCCTGTTGCTGGGCAACGGCACCACCCTCAGTTACACCGGCTCGGGCGGCAGCACCGATCGGCTTTTCACCCTCAACGGCACCTCCGCCGGTGAGGGCGCGACCCTCGACGCCTCCGGTTCCGGCGCCATTACCTACACCGCCACCGGAGCGCTCGCCTACGGCACCGCCAACCAAACGCGCACCCTCACCCTCGGTGGCAGCAACACCGGGGCCAACTCCCTCGCCGCCCTTCTCGCCGACAACGGCAGCGGGGCCCTCAGCTTGACCAAGTCCGGCGTCGGCAGCTGGGCGCTCTCCGGCACCAACAGCTACACCGGCGGCACCACCCTCAACGCCGGCACTCTGGCCTTTACCACCGGAGGACTGGGGACCACCGGAACGGTTGATTTTGGCGGCAACGCCACGCTCCAATTCGGCGCGGCCACCACCACCGATCTGTCCTCGCGCCTGGGGATCGCAAATGGCGTCACCGCCACCTTCGACACCAACGGCAACGCCGTGACCTTCGCCAGCGGTATCGGCTCCTCCGGTACCGGCGCGCTGACCAAAGCCGGCACCGGAACCCTGACCCTGTCCGGGGCCAACAGCTACACCGGCACCACCACGGTTTCGGCCGGGGTGTTAAACATCCAACACGCCACCGCCCTCGGCTCCACCGCCGCCGGCACCACCGTCTCCTCGGGCGCGGCCTTGCAGCTCCAGGGTGGAATCAACATCGGCACCGAGGCGCTGACCCTTTCGGGTCTTGGCGTGGGTGGCAGCGACGGTGCCCTGCACAACATCTCCGGCTCCAACAGCTACGGCGGAGCCCTCACCCTGGCGGCCGCCACCCGGATCAATTCCGACGCCGGCACGCTCACCTTGACCAACACCGGCACGCTGACCGGCTCCGGCTTCGATCTGACGCTCGGCGGCAGCGGCGACATCGTGGTGGACCGCAGCATCGCCACCGGCGTTGGCAATTTGATCAAAGACGGCACGGGCTCGGTGACGCTCAACGCGGCCAACTCCTTCACTGGCACGACCACCATCAGCGCCGGCACGCTCAAGCTCGGGGTGGCCAACGCGCTCGCTTCGACTTCGGCTATTTTTATCAACAACGCGGCTGGCGCGGTCCTCGACCTTAACGGGTTTGACGTCGAAATCGGCTCGCTCGCCGGTGGCGGCACCGCAGGCGGCGGGGTCAGCCTGGGCAGCACCACGTTGACGGTCGGCGGCGACAACAGCTCGACGACCTTCGCCAGCAACCTGACCGGCACCGGCGGTCTAACCAAGGTCGGCACGGGCACCTTTACCCTAACCCAGGCCAACGCCTTCACCGGAGCGACCACCGTCTCCGCCGGTACGCTCGCCTTTAACGCCGCCGCCGCCCTCGGCTCGACCTCGGCGATCAACTTGGCCGACACCACCACACTCACCTACACGGGCGGCACCACCACCTTCGATCGCGACCTCGCGGTCACTGGCGGCACCGGCTTCTTGCGCAACACCGGCGGCGGCACGCTCACCCTCTCCGGCATTCTCACCAAAAGCGGCACCACCCTGACTTTTGCCCAGGGCCTGTTCGACGTGACCGGCACGATCGCCGGCGCGAGCGCCAACTCCGATTTGGTGATCGACGGCGCCACCGTGACGCTCAGCCATGCCAACACCTACAACGGCCCGACCTCCCTGAAAAACGGAGCCAGCCTCACCGCCGCGGTCGTCGGCGCGCTGCCCACCGCCACGCGCAGCGCGCTGTCCCTCGACGCCACCGGCTCCGGCTCGTCCACAATCACCTTCGGGGCCGACCAGGCGGTCGCCTCGCTCAACGGCGCTGCCAGCTCGACGGTCGATCTCGGCGCGCATGCGCTGACGGTCGGCACGACCAGCGGCTCGACCGCCTTCGCCGGCGTGCTCAGCGGCGCCGGCGGTTCACTGGTCAAAGACGGAGCCAGCGCCCTCACCTTAACGGGGCTGAACACCTACACCGGCGCGACCACCGTTTCCGCCGGCACCCTTACCCTCAACGCTGCCGGCGGGGCGCTCGCCCACACCAGTGGTCTCACGATCGCCGGCACCGTCTCCCTCGGCGCGGCCAACCAGATAAAAAACACGTCTAACCTGAACCTCAATGGTGGCACCTTGGCGCTCAACGGTTTTGACCAAACCCTCGGCTCCCTTGATTTGAATGCCAATTCCACGCTCGATCTGAGCGGCTCCGCGGACCTGGTTTTCGCCGACAGCTCAGGGTTCGATTGGAATTCCGCGACGCTAACGGTCCTCAACTTCTCGGCCTCCACCAACACGCTGCGCTTCGGCACCGCCGCTACCGGCCTCACCGCCACCCAGCTCGCGCTGTTCCGCTTCCTCGGGTTCGGCAACTCGGAGGCCCGCATCGACGCCGACGGTTTTCTAGCCCCGCTCTCGCCTCACTACCTCAACTCCGGTGGCACCGACTTCGTGATTTCCCCCGCGATCACCGGCACCACCACCGTCACCCAATCCGGCACCGCCAGCACCACGTTGACCGGCGCCAACACCTCCACCGGCCTGGCCAGCGTCATCCAAGGCACCCTGGTGATCGGCACGGCGGCCGGCGGCAACTGGGCGGGCGATGTCACCGTCTCCGGCACCGGCACGCTCAAGGGCCGCGGCACCATTACCGGGGCGGTCGTGCTGGATTCAGCCGGCACCTACAGCCCGGGCAACTCGCCCGCCATTCAGAACGTCGGTTCGCTCACGGTGAATTCGGGCAGCTTCGTCACGATCGAACTCGACGGCGCCACCGCCGGTAACGGCGCGGGCTTCCACGATCAAATCGTCTCCGCCGGTGCGGTGACCTTGAACGGCGGCACCTTGAGCGGTGCGACGATTTTTGCCGGTTCGAGTGCGCTGGCCTACGTTCCCGCTTTCGGCGCCAGCCATACGATCATCACCGGCAGCGCGATCACGGGGACCTTTGCCGCCTATAATTTTGCCATCGCCTCCAACGCCGCCGGGGTGACCTGGCTGCCCGAATACACCGCCACGGCGGTCAACCTCTTCGCCGTGCCGGACAACTACGCCACCCTCGCCGGACTCACCCCGACCCAGACGCGGCTCGGCGCCGCCCTGCAATCCTTCCGCCCCGCGCAGATCGACCACCGCACCGCGACCACCGCCACCGGCACGCTCTTTAACGGCCTCATGCGCCTGGACCTCGCCGGCCTGCGCACCGCCTACGACCAGCTCAGCCCGGAAAAACTCACCGCGTTGGCCGCCGTCACTTTTCAGAGCTCGTCGCTGTTAAACTCCAGCCTGCTGACCCGCAGCGCCGAACTGCGCCGGGTCGGGCCGGCCTCGGTCAGTTTGAACGGCGTGGCGGTTCCGGCGTCGGCGGAAGAGTTCACGATGGAAACGGTGATCGAGGACGGCGTGTATTACCAAATCTCCAAGGCCAAGCCGAAGAAACGCGTGGGCTATTTTGCCGGCGCCAGCGGCGCCTTTGCGGCGGTCGATGGCACGGCCAACCGGCTGGGCTCATTCTCGCAAACCGGCGCTGGTTACGGCGGCCTGGATTACACCGTAAATGAAAACCAGTCGCTGGGTCTGGTGGTGAGCCAGACGCTGACCGACACCGATTTCGCCGGTGCCAGCGGCAGTGCCCGCACCACGACCAGTCGGCTGGGGGTGTTTCACGATTACCACCGCGATGGGTTTTATCTGAACAGCTCGGCGTCGGTCGGGTTCTCGTCGTACGAGAGTAAGCGCACGGTCGGCTTTTTGAGCCAAACCGCCAGTGGTGAAACCCAAGGGCTGAGTTACGGCGGTCAGTTGGCCACCGGTTATGATTTTAAGGTGGGCAATTATATTATCGGGCCGACCGCTTCGCTCGCCTACGACCACGCCCGGATCGACGGCTTTGGCGAAACCGGCTCTGCCGCCGATTTGAACGTCGGCCGGCAAAATGCCGATTCATTGGTGACGGCGTTGGGGATCCGGATGAGCCGTCCGTTTTTCTGGAACCGCCTCGGATGGATTCCCGAGGTCAGTTTGGGCGTCAGCCGGCAGCATTTTAATCCCAACGCGATCACCGCTCAGTTCGCGGCCGGTGGTGACCGCTTTAAGGTCCAGCCGCAGGACGGTGGCGGGGAGTTTATCAACCCCGGTGCGAGCCTGACGGTGTTGGGCGGGCAGGGCTGGTCGGTGCGATTGGGTTACAGCTCGATCCTCAGCCCGTCCAGCGCCGAGCACCGCGTTGATCTGAGTGTGAACGCGGGGTTTTAAGGCCGGGTAGTGGCGGTTCGACGGAATGCCACACAATGGGTGCTGCAGGATCGCAGTCAGACGGTCGGCTCCGTGACGCATTCCTCTGCAATATTCTATTTCCATGACTACCTCCCTGCTCCGTCGCCGGCATCCTTCTCGGGCTGACGCTCGCCGCCGCGCCCACCGCGCCGGCGCCGCTGACCGACACGGTCGCGAGAGTTTAAGCTTTTGGTATAAGCCCGCGCTCAGTTGCGCAAAAAGCCATTGTCGAGTTTGCAGCCGCGCCGGCCGTTGATGGTGATCTGCGCGAGTTGGGCGGCAGTCAGGCCCTTTTCACCGCGAAACTGGATGCTTTTGCCCTGAGCAAAATCGCCGCGGATATCGAGGCGCGCCTCCGGGGCCCACGTCGCCGCGCTGCTGTCGGCGAAGATCAACTGACCGTCCCGGCCCACGGTGATCGCGCTGGTTGCGGTGAGCGTCAGCACGCCGAGGGTGTCGGTGTAGGTGCCGGCCGCCAGGGTCCCCCCGCTCAGCTCGATGGGGGCGATGTCGGCGAACACGGCGTCGGCGCCCAGTTCGAGGATGCCGCCCTCGATCGTGGTGGTCCCGGTGAAGGTGTTGGGCCCGACGAGCACCCAGGTGCCGGTGTTTTTCTTGGTGACGCGGGTGACGTTCTCGCCCGTGCCTAGGTTGTTGATCTCTTGAGCGAAGGTGTTCGCGCCAGCGTTTTTGCCACCCAGAACCAGCAACCGCGGGCCGATGGTGCCGACGGCGGTTTTACCCCGGCCGGTGAAACTCAGCGTGCCCGTGCTGTCGTTAATCAGGTGGACGCCGCCGGCGTTGGTGAGGTTGATCAACCGGTCGGTGCTGCCGGGGCGGCTACCACTGTAACTTAACAATCCCGAAATGTTACCGTTATTAAAGGTGATCGGCGTGTTGCCCGCGCCCAAGGGGCTGGCGGTCCCGCCATTGGCCAGGCTGTTGACCGTGACGTTCACGCGGCCAATCGCCACCGGGCCGGTGAAGGTGTTGAGCGCGGTGAGCTGAATATTGTTTTTGTACCGGCTGCCGCTCAGGTTGAGGCTGCCGGTGGCCCCTGGGGATGAATCCTTGATCAGGCCGTTGAGGTTCACCTCGACATCGCTCTCCGGCGGCTGGGTGTGGATTTTCAGCGCGGCTCCGTTCAGGTCGATGGTTGAAGGGATCGTGATGGCGCTCTCGGGCTGGGCGGTCGGGCTGAACAGGGTCCAGGTCTGGTTTTTTTGCAGTTTGATCTGGGCCACGCGCAAGGTGTGGGTGCCGCTGGTTTGGGCGGCCGTGCTCAGGCCGCCGGCGCCGAGGTTCAAGGTGACGTTGCCGTCAACGGTGAGCCCGCTGGCGGAGGTCAGCTCGAGGCCGTCGAGCACCTGGTCAGTCTTAAAGGTGTTTTTGGTGGCGAGGGCGAGGTTGGCTGCGCAGGCAATAGGGCTGAGCGAGACGCAGGCGAACAGGAGTGCGGTGCTGGACAGACGCAGGCGAGGGGCAGGTTTGGCGGTAGGCATAAAAAGAGCGTTTTAAGGGGGAGGGTTGGCGGCCAATGCGGGCGCGGCCAAGGGCGATGCTCTTTATCGGCCCAACACCTGCGAAACTAAAGGCAGGCTTAACTCGAACATTAGAATGGGTGCTTCACGGAAGCGGCGCGGCGCCGTGCTCCTGAGCGCAACCTTACCGGCTCGTTTCCTGCAAGATACCGTCCACCGAGATGGTCAGCGGGTTGGCCGGCACGCCCTTTTCATTGCGGTGGAGCATTCCCACCAGGATGTCCACGGTGTGGTGGCCGATTTCCTGCCAGCATTCATTGATGTTCCAACTCGTATCCGCTTTGGCCCCCAAGGGCGGGCGGGGCACTCCGATCATCACCTCCTCGGGTATGCGCACGCCGGCGTTTTTCAGGGTGCTGACGTAGTCGGTGGGATGGGGCAGAATCAACACGTCGGGCTGGTGTTGACGGAACCAGTTCAGAAATGCGGGGCCATCGAAGGGCTGTTGCACCAAGGGCGGGATGATCCCGGCGGGATCGCCCTGCTCATATTGCAAGCCAACAAAGGTGTGAAACCAGTTCTGGTTGATTGCTTGGCGATGCGCTTTGAGCGCCAGCCCGGGTCGACGATAACCCAAGCTGTGGAATTTCTGACAGAGCACGCGCATGTTATGGGCCTGGTGCGTGACGATTCGGTGCAGGCGCGGGGCGACCAGCGTATGGCTGGGGGTCACCGCGGAAAACCACGGCCACTCAAATTCGACGGAGTTTTGATCCCAATCAAGGGGTGAGATGATCACGCCCTGGATGCCGCGGGCGCGCAGGATTCGGCTGCATTGGGGCAGGGACATTCCCGAGTGGACCGGGTGGAACGACTCCAGTTTCCATCCTAGTTGTTGGGCCCGCTCAAAGGCACCTTTCCAGAGTTCCGTGTATGACTCGCGAGCTCCGCCGGCGTTGGGCCACATATCGACCCAGGCCAGCACCCCATGTTTGACCTGCAGGTGGTTGTTGGTGCGGTAGGCGATCAAAGCGGAGAGCATCGGGTCGCGTACGTAGCCCATTTCCGCCGCGACGTCCTTGATGCGCTGGCGGGTGGCTTCCGGCAGGCTCGGGTGATCTTTAAGCGCGAGCGAAACCGTCGTGAAATGCACCCCGGCTTTGGCGGCGATCATTTTGAGGGTAATCCGGATCGGCATAAAACGAGGCCTACCGTGGCTTACGCACTAGTTGGATCAAGCCTGTATTCCGCTTGGCACGGGGCCTGACTTGAGGTCGGGGTTGAACCACAAAAAAACGGCAGACCCGAACGTTGGCCGGGGCAGTGGGCGAGCCGTCGAGCCGGTAAACCACTAATGGAAACGGATGGGCATTCATTATTCAACGCCACCTGCCGCAGGTGGTTTTCGGGTCTTTTCGTGGTGTTCATGGGCAAAAACCGGCCACCGGACGCGGCCGTTCTTATGTTAGGGTAATGGGGGGCTTTAGTTTTTGCGGACCCGGGCGCTAAGGCTGGGGCGTGAAATTTCATCCCGTTTACCTCACTGCCGCCCTCCGGCGTTAAAACCGCGTCCACCGCCATCCACGTCCCTTAATACTTTCATTATGACGACCAAAACACAGCACTCGATCCACCCCAAGAGCCTGAAATTAGCCAGTTCCGCCCTCCTGCTGGCCCTCAGCCAGCTCAGCCCGTCGGCGTTTGCCGCCAATCAGTTTTTCAGCAATGCCGCTGGCCCCTTGAGCTGGGACACCGTCACGGCGAACTGGGGTGCGCTAACGACCGGGCCTTACTCCTCGACTTGGACCAGCGGTAACACCGCCGTTTTTGAAGGCACCAGCGGCACGGTAAATGTCTCGGGGGGCTCCAGCCCGACCGTCGGAGGCATGAAATTTAATGTGACCGGTTACACCTTGAGTGGCGGCACGATCAACTTGACCGGCGCGACCGTGATCATCGATGAAGGGGTCGCCTCCACGGTTACGACGATCGACTCCGTGCTGGCGGGCAGCTCCAATTTACGGATCACCCGAAACGGGGCCAACGCCCGCGGCATGATCGTCCTCGGTGGGGCGAATGCCTTTACCGGGTCATTCCAGACCGACAGCTCGGTGATTTCGATCAACACCATCGCCAATGCCGGGGTGGCCAGTTCCTTGGGTGCTGGCAACCTCACCAAGTCGGTCCTTATCGGCACCGGTGGATCGTTTGGCCAAATCACCTACACCGGCACGGGCGGCAGCACCGACCGCGCCTGGCAACTCGGAGGCACTGGCGGCGGTGTTATCTCCAACATGGGTTTGGGCGCGATTGCCCTCAACCACACCGGCACGGTCGTCACTGGCACCACCGCGGGTAATCGTGGTTTAACGCTCCGTGGTGACAACACGGGCGACAACAGCTTCGCCGGCCTGCTCTCCAATATGAGCGGTTTCACGACCTCTTTTTCCAAACAAGACGCAGGCACTTGGATACTGGCTAATGAGAACAATAGCTACACCGGCGTAACGAACATCAACGCCGGCACGTTAAAAGTCTCCTCACTGGCCAATGGCGGCAGCAACAGCAGCATCGGCGCTTCCACCAACGCCGCCTCGAACGTGCTCATCGGTAACACCGCCACGCTGCAATACACGGGTTCAGGCGCCACCACGGACCGCCTGTTTACGATCAACGGCACCCTCGCCGGCAACGGCGTGACCCTCGATGCCTCGGGCACCGGAGCGATCACCTTCAGCAACGTCGGCTCGCTCGGCTACGGCACGAACAACCAGACGCGCACCTTGAGCCTGACCGGCACCAATACCGGCGCCAATACCTTGGCCGCCACCCTGGCCAACAACGGATCGGGGGCCTTGTCGGTAACGAAATCGGGCGACGGCGCTTGGATCCTCTCCGGCACCAACACCTACACCGGCGCGACCACCGTCAATGCGGGCAAGCTCCAGGCCGGCAGCACGGCGGCGTTTGGCACCAACTCCGCCTTGACCCTCGCCGATGTGGCAGGGGCGAGTTTGGACCTGAACAACTTTAACAACACGATCGGTGCGTTGGCGGGCGGCGGGGTCAACGGCGGCAATGTTACCCTCGGCAGCGCCACCCTCTCGGTAGGCGGGCTGAACACCTCGACGAGCTTCGGTGGCAACATATCCGGCACGGGTGGCCTGACCAAGACCGGCACCGGCACCCTGACCCTCGCTGGCACCAACAACGCCTACAGCGGCGGCACGGTCATCAATGGGGGCGCAATCGCCATCAGCGCCGCCAACCAACTGGGCACCGCCACCAGCAACTTCCTTACCTTCACGGGCAGTGGCACCGTCGATACGACCGCCGCGATGGTGTTGCCGAGCACCGGCACGATTACCGTAAACGCGGGTCAAACGGCGACCCTCCGCAATCGGTCCGCCACCGCCACGACCTTGGAATTTGCCGGAAAGATCACCGGCGATGGTTCGGTGGTCCGCGGACAAACCCTGATCAATGGTTCTATCGTCCGCTTCAGCAACGATGCCAACGACTACACCGGTGATTTCAAGCAAGCCAACCAGACCACCGAATTCACGTCGGTGGCCAATGCCGGCGTCGCGAGCGCGCTCGGCGCAGGCACGACCGCCTTTGCAACATCCTTCGGCACAATTTCGTCCGGAAGCACGCTGCGTTATACCGGCACCGGCAACTCAAGCACCAACCGGGCGATCGATTGGCAGGGCACCACCGCCTTCCTCATTGTGCAGAACACTGGCACGGGGACGGTGCAATACTTGGCGACCAGCGCACTTAAATCGGGTAGCGGCAACGCTGGTTTTACTTTAGGCGGATCGAACACGGGGGCCAACGTGTTTGCCCAAGTCATCAACGACAACGGGGGCACGACCACGTTGACCAAGTCAGACTTGGGCACGTGGTCGGTAACCGGCGCCAACACCTACAGCGGCGGCACCACCATCAGCGCCGGCACGCTGGCGACCGGTGCCACCGGCAGCTTTGGCAGCGGTAACGTCACGATTTCGGCGGCGACGGGAAGTCTCACCCTCGGCAACGCCACCTCGATCGCCGACACCGCCACCCTGAGTCTCTTTAGCGGTTCGTCGCTGTTCCTTGACTTTAACGGCAACGAGCAGGTCGGTGGCTTAACCGTCGCCGGTACCGCGTTGGCTCTTAACGACGTGGCTTCGAGTGCGAATTTTAACACCAACCTGTTCAGCGCCGCCGACCTGATCGCCAAAGGTTTCGTCAATGCTTCTGGCACCGGTCTCCTCCAGGTGGGAGCCTCCGCCGTCCCCGAGCCGTCGACCTACGCCGCCTTGGCCGGTCTGGGCATCTTGGGCTACGCGGTTTTACGCCGCCGCAAGACGAGCTAAAAAGCTGATAGATAAGAGCTAAAGGTTGAGTATTAGGGGCTGGGAGCTCACAGAAAATCCAACGGGAGCCGGGAGGTTTGGCGATGTGACCCATCGCTGAGGTCCTCCTTGGCTCCCGTTTTTTTGTATAATGGGCGGTGCTCGCGGGGGCGTGGCTTTTTAGGCGCGAAATCAGGGCTGGTGTACGCTCCGTTTCCGTGATCGACCGCATACCTGGTTTGATCGGAGCTGCGACGGCCTCCAGGGTGGGTTAACTGGGGGGAGACCGCTTTGGGGCGGGTGGGGTGGGCTTTACGGTGAAGCCGCAGGCGGTGGGCAGTGAGTTTGTTAATCCCGGCGTGAGCCTGACCGCGATTCTGACGAAGGGCTGGTCGGTGCGGCTGAGTTATGACGGAATTATAAACAACGAGACCGCCGACCACCGGTTTAATCTCAACGTGGGTAGGGAGTTTTGATGGGGCCGTGCCCGCAGGAGTTGCCCACGAAACACACGAAATGACACGAAAGGCGGAATCGGAATATAAGGCAGGTTGTTAACCCCTCAGGGTCACGAATAGGCACTGATATAGGAAATCGGGATTTATTGAAAATAACAGAACCGGCCAGACCTCTTTGGTTTAGCCGGTAGCTCGGGCGTGCGGGCGTTGGCTTTCAGCGCGGGTGAGACTTTTATACGTTTGAACGCGAAGGGGTGTCACTCGACCGGGCGGAAGCTCAGGCGCATCGTGCCGGACTTAACCGGCTTCTTCAACTTGAGCCCCAACCGGGTGAAGGCGGGCCCGTTTTCCTCGATTTTCTCCTGGATGACCTCCACCTCGCCGGGGGCCTCCAGCGTCGCTCTCACCCGCTCGTTGCCCACCGTAAACTCCCACGTGTTCTTCCCCTCCTGCCGCCATTGGCCGAGCGTTATCAGGCTCAACTCAAAGGCCTGCGGAGAACTGAACGCAAAGTCGTCGCGCACCACCAACTCGCCGGCCCCGCCCCGTTCATAAACAAACGTGCGCTTGAGCACCTGCAGCGTCGGCTCCCGATAGGCCGCCCGCAAATCGAGGGCAAAGGTGTCCCGCTCATCGGTGAACTCGGCCTGCAGCACCCGGGCAGCCGCCTCCCGGCCGGGCACTTGCTCGCCACCCGCCACCAGCGGCACCGGATGGGTGCGCGAGCGGAACACCTGGAACTTGGTATAACGCTGCGGCCCGAAGGAATCGGCGGTGTAGGCGTGCGGGCCACCGGGATCACCCACCGGCGACTCGCGCCCGACCACGAGGGTAAACGAGCCGACGTCGTTGTGATTGTGGGCCTCGTCGTTGTGCCCGCCCTGGAGCGCCACCCCAAACCGGCCGCCGGGGGCCGGCCGGCAAACCAACACCCCGCCCTTCGAAAAATAGGTGCGCAGGGGCCCGCTCACCAGCGCCGGGGAGGCGGGGGCCGGCGGCCGCGGCGGGGCCAGTTGCTCCGGTGCCAGCAGGCCGAACAACGCGTTTGACCCGAGGTCGGCGTACGCACGGCGAAACTGGTCCTCCGACCCCGTCTCCGGCAGCCCGAGACTGAGAGCCCGGTTGCAATACCAGCGCAGACGGGGATCCAGTTTCACCCCGAAGCGGCAGTCGCCGATGGCCGGCGAAACCTCGTTGATGATTTCGATGCCGGGACCGAAGAGGGCCATCGTGCGGACCTTCGGATCGTTAAACAGATCGATCGCCCCGCGCGTGGCCTGCCAGAGCGTCTCGCGCAGTTCCACGTAGTTGCGAAACCCGTAATTATAGTAACCCAAGCCCTCGGTGCAGTAGCCGTCCTCGCCGAAGCCGCGGAGCATGTTAACCGAATAATGCTCGGCCGCCGCCAGGAAAACCGCCCGCTCGCGGCGCTCGGGCAGCACGGCCAGCGCGGCCCCGCTCACGCCGTTGAGGCACACCGCGTTCCAGTTGTTTTCCCAGTTCAGCCAGACGTTGCCTTTACCGGTTTTGAGCGAGGCCAGCACGGGGTCAAAGATGCGCTCCCGCAGCGCCGCCAGCACCGCCAGGCGCAGGTCCGGGGCGAGCTTGTCGTCGAGCAGATAAACCGCCTGGGCGAGATTGCGCGAAAACAGCGCGGAGACCAGATCGACCTCGTAGCGGGTGCGGCGGAAATTCGTCAAGGAGCGGTCGTGCGCCGGCAAGGTCCAGGTCGGCTGCTCCACATAGGCGCGCAGGACCTGTTCGATCACCGGCAGGAAACGGCCCTCATTCTCAAAACACTCGGCTAGGACCAGCATCGACAGCCAGCGCGAGCGCACGTTGAGCATTTCTTCGCCCCGCGGGCGCTGGCCGTTCCGGGAAAACTCCAGGTAGGCCTCATCGCTCCAGGCCGGAAACGGTTGACTGAGCAATGCCTCGCCCTGGGTGATGACCGAGGCAAAGCCCGATTTGGCAGCCAATTCCTCGAAGAGCTCACGGTTTTTATAAGTGGGGCCGAGCCCCTGGGGCTGGGCAGGCAACATCGCCTCGATTTCGGCGATACGCGAGGCGGAGAGGTCCTTGAACCCGCCCGCAGACACAGGAGCCGACGAAGCGCGGGCCGCGGCTGGAGGCGCGGAGGGCGGTGCGGCCAAGCCGGGGATGGCGGCGACGCTCAGCGCGAGCGCGCTGAGCAAACAGAGGTGGTGAGATGAGGGGCGCATGAGGGGAGGGGTGGTGAGCAAAAGGTGTGGGGAAATGAGGGACGGATCGGGGCGGGGGTTGCGAGATGAGGAGGACTCCGACTCTAAAAACAGTGAATGACCCGTGTTGGGGTGTATAAAATGAAGACGACCAAGTTTACCTTTGAGGGCGTGGGGGCCGGGAACCCCAAGAGTTCCAATCGCATGAAAAACGCAAAGCGGCCCGGCCTATATCCATGTAACGTCCTGCGCCCTTTTCTCGGCCCCCCTAATTGACGAGAGGTCCCCGGCAAAGTACATAGCTGCGTCCTTTGGTTGTTTCAAAGACCACCACGCCGGAATTCCCTTCTTTGGATGTTTTAACCTGAACGCCGTCCTGATCGTAAACATTCCATCCGGAACCCAACCGTATCTTGCAGGGGTTGCCCTTCATGGACTCAACTTTCAGCCGCACCAACATACTATCACGCCAGGACGCCGAAACAATGAAGGCACCACGGGTACGCAATCCAGTAAATGAGCCCGTTGACCAGACCTTCGGTAATGCGGGAATCGGATCGATAAAGCCCTCATGACTATGAAGCAACATCTCGGCCATCCCCGCTGTCCCACCGGAGTTCCCATCGATCTGAAAAGGCGGACAGGTGTCCCAAAGATTGGGCAAAGTGGATGTTGCCAGCAGATTATTCAGCAGCACATAGGCACGATCCCCGTCTTTCAACCTAGCCCACATACTGATCTTGTGGGCAACGGCCCAACCGGTGGCGCCGTCACCCCGCCCATTCAAGGTCACTCGGCACCCATCCATCCATTCTTTCTTTTCAGTTAAAAGTGAGAACGGGTACAGGCCGAGCAGGTGCGATATGTGCCGATGCTTCGGATCGCCAATCGATCCATAGGTGGTCTCTTGGCGGAACTCTTTAATCTGGCCCGAATCGCCAATCTGAACGGGGTCAAGCCGCGAAATTTGGGCACGCAGCGTTTCCAGGATTGGATCCTGTTTTCCTAGGATACGTGCCGCCTCAAGAACCATGCGGAAGTTCTCATAAACCATTTGCTGATCAAAAGATGTGCCCGGCAGGCAAGCCCGGTTTTTGCCATATCCCGGCTGGGCCTTTTCCTTGACCTCCGCACGCCGTTCAGGATTTTCCGGTGACCAGGACGGGTCGCATAGCAGTTTGCCATCAGGCTGTTCCTTCAGATACGCCGAAAGGAAGCGACTCGACGACAGCAGCATGGGCCAAATTTCCTCAAGAACCGCCTTATCATCGGTAAACTCATACCAGGTCCAGAGGTTTTGCAGTATATACGGACCGACGCCAACGGATGTCCACTCACTGACTTCACCGACCTTATATGGATCGCAATTGGCGATGGTCCAGACGTCCTTAACCGAGGCGCCTGGTGCATGTTTGCCGAGCCAACTTGCGGCAACCTCAGCACTCCGCTTAGAGGCGGCCTGGAAATAATCATGATACGGAGCAAACGTTTCTTCCAGCCCGGTCACGAAGGACGGCCAATAGTACATGTTAATATTTTCATCGACGGTATAGTTGCCGCCCCACGGGGCGGTCTTATTCATGCACCACGTCCCCTGTAGGTTGGCGGGCAACGTACCCACCCGCGACGACGCAATGAGCAGGTATCGCCCATATTGAAAATACAGTTCCTCAAGGTACCGGCGTTCCGGTGTGTTCAGCGCCTTTGATTTTAGCAGCTCGTCGGTAGGGATGAGTGCCTGCTTCCCGCCCAGATCAATTCCAGCGCGGTCAAACATCCTGCAATAATCCGCTTGGTGCCGCGAAAGGAGTTTTTCCCACCCCGCCAAGGCGGCCCCGTCGAGAACATCCCGAAGTGCCTTTTGATCCACCTCGAAACCCTCCAGTTTCTTTCCTGGGTTCTTCTCCGTAAACACCTTGGGCTCAAGCTTGTGATTGGTTCCGAGACTGATCAGCACCAGCGCCTCATCGGCCCCGGAGACAACCAATTCACCTGAATTCCCTTCCGCTCTGGCCAAAACTTTTCCCCCCTTGGTCTGGATGCGAATGTGGACTTCATACTTTAACTTGTAGGGCAGGGTCATGCCCTTCAGGACGATCTCCGCTCCGTTGGCTTCGGCGGTTCCCGTTCGGGTCGCACCCAGGTAGGAATGATCAGCCTTGAGACGGAAAGAAATCTTTCCCGGCACCGAGGCCGTCAACCGGGCGGCAAAACAGCGATCCGGGTAGCTGGTGATCAACTCCCGGGAAAAGCTGACTCCGTTCAAATCATAACGGGTTGTTCCCAGCGCACGGTTCAAATTCAACGAGCGCGAGTAATTCGAGGCACCGTTTGCTCCATGGTCCATGGACACGCGTATCTCGCCCAGACTGGACAGGCCAAGGCTACCAGAACCGGTTTTATCAGGATCCTGCATCCAGACGCTTTTCTCGGATAACTGCCACATTTCTTCAGCTATACCACCGAAGAAACTCACGCCGAAATAGCCGTTGCCCAAAGGAAG
>CAMBUJ010000004.1 GCA_945871005.1 Opitutus sp. GAS368
TTGCCCAACCAAGTCATCCTCCACCTTGGTCACTTCCCACGGTTCCGGCAGCAACAGCAACCGCCGGTAATGTTCATGCACGCTTATACTCATCTTTACTTTTTAGCTGCTTTTTAGTCCCTCACCCACAGCAAAACGGGAAGAACCCAGTCCTACCCCACCCTAAAAATGAAATCTTTAAGAAACCTCCTTATCGCTGGTTTAATTTTATCCGGCAACTCGCATGCGGCGACTATCACCATTCCGATAGAGATTCTATGCCCTGATGCCGACATCCACACCTCGACAATCACTCTGGATACCGGAACGTCGGGAGCGTCGGCGACCCAGCTTTTTTTGGAAGTTCATAATCTGCGATACCAGGGACAACTTTCGGTTCGTTTAAACAACACAGTTTGGGTCGATCTATCCAATACGAATCCTAGAGTTACTTTTGTCGGCAATGACGGGAAACTGGGCGGCATCGGTGGCATCCAAGGAACCGTTGGACTCACCATCGCACTGGAACCGACTTGGATAAACTCGGGAACGCAAACACTGGATTTTCGGTTTAACCCGAACGCCGAAGTTGGCGTGGGATTTAGTGGTGGGAAGAGGCGGTAGTCGCTAAGTGCAGGCACTCATAACGCAGGGCGATAGCGGGTCGGAATCCAACTTCGGCGGAGTTGGCGGTCGCCACTGCAAGGCGGCATCAATGAGGGGCTTGTGTTTTGAAAGGCCGCCCCAGGCTTGCGACAGTTTGATTGCGATTTGTTTGCCGACGAGGCCGAGGATCGCACCGGCGACGAAGACCTGACTGCGCAGGGTGGCGGGTTGGCGGTAGGGCTTTTCGGGCGTGACTTGACGCTGGTAAAGACTGAGCAGGTTGAAGGCGAAGAGTACGCCGAGGAAGGCGGATTCGGTGCCGAAAAACTCGCGCACACAAAAGCCGCCGGCCGCCAATCGTTTTTGAGTTCCTCGATGCGCTGCTCGATACAGGCCCGCCCGTTGTAGTCGCGCCAGATGATCTCGGCGGATTCGGGGCGATTGGTGACGAAGATGCGGAAGGTGTAGCCGGGTACCTCGATGAGCCTGCGGCCAACCGCCGATTTGTCCTCCCGCTCGCGTTCGCGCAGCACCACGAAGCGTCGCTCCACGGTCCATCCGTGCAGTTTTAACCTAATCTCGCTGACCGCATAGTTGTCGTCGAGTGCGGTCCATTCGGTCAGCCCTGTGCAACGTGCCCTGATCGAGGAAGTCATGCGGGCGACCACGATGTAGGGCAGCTTTTTTTCCTCCAAAAACGAGAGAAGCCCATTCTCGCAAAAACCACTGTCAGCGCGAACGCAGGCGATTTTTAATCCCGCCGGTGCCAGCGCCAACGCTTCCTGCAAAAACGCGACGACTCCGCGCGCCGAGCCGCAATTGCCGCTGCGCAACCAGCCGTGTAGAATGAACTGAGCCTCGGCCAACACCGCTAGCAGCGGGTGGTGACTGGCGCGCCCCCTGCGCTTTGGATTGTAGCCCTTGCGCGCTCCCTCCTGCTTGCCCTCTCGGCAGAACACCGTCGAGTCCAAGTCCAAGTGGAAGCCTGCGAGTGGCACTACCACCAAGGTGAGTAACCACGACCATAGCGGCCGCCAAAACTCCTCTATATGTCGCTGGGTAAACCGACGGAAAAAGTCACGCACCGTGTCGTCGCCCGGGAATCGCCCGATGCCGAGCAGCGCATGCAAGGCCCGGTCCCCGCGCAACCAATCGACATGCGCAAAGCGACTGGCCCCGGTCACCACTGCGAACAGAAACGCAGTCAAGGTGTGTGCCAAAGGAATGCCGTTGGGCGAAGTCAGCGCCGGAAACGGCATGGCCTGCGCCACGCGGGCCCCGAAGCCGATCTGCTGCAAATAAACGATGAAGCTACACAACCCTCCGAAAGGCGTCACCGCCTTGGAGGTTTCGTCCACGACCACTTTAGCGCCCCCAAACAATGGGGTGACTGGCGTGGCGTCGGTTTTATGGGCATCTGCGGTTGTGGTTTTTGTCATTCAACCACCTTACATTGATACGCTTTCGCGATTCCACTCCTGACTCAACTTAGGAGTTCAGGTTTAACGGAACAGATGGACATGTTACAGCCGTTCGCGTTTTAACTATTCAACTGTTAACCCCACCGGACGCAGAAAATCCAACTGGGAGGAATGTTTTACCGACACCTTTACAGACGACGATCCGACTCAATTGGACGCGCCTTCCAATTACCAGACTCCAGCCACCGTGGCCCAAGGAAAAGCACTATGGAGCCAAACGGGTAAATTGCTGAATAACCCGATTGAGCGCCAGAGGATCAACGCATCCTGCGCGAGCTGCCACTTTGAAGATGGCGGAGATTTACGCTATTTCGCCTACTCCAATGCAACGATTTTAGCCCGCGCAAAATTTCATGGCCTAACCGCAGAAGAAGGAAATCAAATCGCCGCCTTTAACTGACGGTGTATGCGTGACCGGATTACCCAAACAGGCGTAGTCGCCGTAACCTAGGTCGTCTGGCATGACGAGAATGATGTTGGGTTTGGCTGCCGGAGCGTCAGCAGCTTCGAGGACGACGAGCGGCGCCAGCAGCAGGGCGGTGAGGAGGGTGAGGGTGGTTTTCATTTGGTTTCCAGAGGTTCCTTTTTCTTTCCGTCCTTCCAGATTTCGTCGAGCTTCGCAGACATTTCGGCCACGATCTCAGGATGAGCGGCGGCAATGTCCTTGGTTTCGCTCAGGTCGTCCGTGAGGTTGTAGAGTTCGTAAGAGTCCTCCTGCGCGAGGTCGTTCTTAACGACCTTCCATGGATGCTGAAGCAGTGCGCGGCCTTGGTATTCCCAGTAGAGGGATTCGTGGGTTGGTTGGGTTCCGGTGCCAGTGAGCACGGGGGCGTAGGAGAGGCCTTGCAGACCGCTGGGGGCATCAATACCAGCCAGGTCACAGGCGGTGGGGAGAAAATCCCAGAACGCGGAGACATGTGGTGATAGCTGGTTTGGCGAAATGCCGAGCGGCCAGCGAACGATGAAGGGAACGCGGATACCGCCTTCGTAGAGCGCGCGCTTACCGCCTCGAAGCGGGGCGTTGGATGCGAGAAACCGGAGGTCGTAGCCACCTTCGGAGTGCGAGCCGTTGTCACTCGTGAGAATCACAACCGTGTTTTGATCGAGGTCTTTTTCCTTCAGCTTGGCAAGGATGGAGCCGGTGGCTTCGTCGAGGCGGATGACCATCGCCGCGTATTGGATGGCCGCTTCGCGGTTGGCTGGAGTTTTCACGAAAGGCAGAACGGCGTCGCCGATTTCCTGCCGGGCGCGTTCCACGGAATCCGCCGGGGCGCTGACCTGCGTATGAGGAACCGGGCAGGACATCAGCAAAAAGAATGGCTTCGCGGGCGATTGCCTATCCAGAAAATCCAATGCCTCACGAGTGTAGAGGTCGAGATCGTAGGTGTCGCCGGTTTTCCCGTGGTTTTCGGGGAGCGGGATGGTCTTCCCATTTTTGTAAACGAAGGGGGGAAAGCGCTTGTGGGCGTCCCTGTGGTCAGTTGTGCCGAGAAAGTGATCGAAGCCCTTTTGATTTGGGACGGCGGCATTCTGTGTGTTGCCGTTCACACAGGATTTGCCGATCATCGCTGTGGCATATCCCGCGTTCCGCAGCAGCGTGGCGATCGTGATGTCTTCGGGGTCTGGCTTGAGATTATGCGGGCCGTTTCCACGAATGGACGAGTGTCCGGTATCACGGCCTGTCATCAGGCTACAGCGCGAGGGGGCACACACGGCGGAACCGCTGTAGTGCTGGGTAAACCGCACTCCCTCGGTCGCCATGCGGTCGATATTCGGCGTTTTGAAAAATCGCTGCCCTTGGCAGGAGAGATCGCCGTAGCCGAGATCGTCGGCCAGGATGAAGATGATGTTTGGTTTAGTTGCAGGCCTCGGCGCATCGGCGGCATACAGCGCAGCCAGCGGCACCAGCAGCAGGGTGGTGAGGAAAGTGAGGGTGTATTTCATGATCAACTTCTGTGGTTGTTGTTATTCTGATAGTGGTTTCTTCGTTTCGTCGGCGGCTATTTCCCGATGGCCTCCTTCTTTCCTGTTTGATCCTTCTTTCCTGGTTGATCCTTCCGTGTGCTCTGTCTTCTCAACTGTTCCTCTTCGCCGCCTGACGTATTTCCATCGGCTGGATTGAGTTCGGCGAGAACCTTGGTGAGACGCTGGCGAGCGGACTTGCTCTCGGCAGTGTCGTTCTCAACCGCTACCGGCTTCTCAACGAATGGCGCGTCGCTCATGTCGAAAAGCTCGCCGCTTTCGTTCATCTTCCAACCCTGCTCGCGCACGAACCATTTGGGACCGAATTGCACAAACGCCCATTCACGCGGCGTGCCCTTTTCGCCGCGCAGTTGCGGCGCCAGGCTGATCCCGTCGAATTTAATCCCTGTCGGCGGCGTCACGCCCGCCAGTTCGAGAAATGTCGCGTGGGGGTCCGCGAAGCTTACGATGTCCGGCGACACTTTCCCAGCGGGCGTGGTTCCGGGCCAGCTTGCAATAAACGGCACGCGAGAGCCGCCTTCGAGCATGGAGAGCTTGCACCCGTTGACGATTCGGCCGCCGATGGGCGAGGCACCGATCTTCCCACTGCCATTATCCCCGGAGAAAACAATGAGGGTCTTCTCCCGCAGACCCAGTTTTTCCAGCTCGGCGACGAGCGCACCGACCTGTTTATCCATATATTCAATGTTGTCTTCATAACGGTCCGCCCCATCCTTCGCGCCCTGGGGCGAATCGGGCGTGTTCATGATGGGCGTATGGACAAAGTGCATCGCGTAGTAGAAAAAGAACGGCTGGTCTTTGTGCCGCTTGATGAAATCAATGGTGAACGCTTGGATGATGTCCGGGTTGTAGGCATCCTTTCCTGCGTTGATCGTCTGGCCATTTTTAATGTAGGTATCCTGCCAATACCAACCGCCCGCCGTGTTGTCGGAGCAGTATTCATCAAAGCCCCAATCGTCCGGCATTCCCCCGGTTTGCCGCCACTTCCCAGCCTGACCGGTCACATAGCCAGCCTGCTTCAGCAGATTCGCGATGGGTTGCTCGATACCAACCTGATTCAGGCCGCCGGTGCGGAAAGGGTAGCGACCGCTAATCAAAGTAGTTCGCGACGGGGCACACATCGGCATGGCATAACACGTCTGAAAACGCATACCCGTCGCGGCAAGCTTGTCGATCTGCGGAGTTTTGCGCGATTCCGCGCCGTAGCAGCCGACCCCATCCATACCGAGATCGTCGGCAAGGATGAAGATGATGTTGGGTTTAGTTGCAGGCTTCGGCGCATCGGCGGCGTGGAGCGAGGCCAGCGGAGCGAGCAGCAGGGCGGTGAGGAGGGTGAGGATCGTTTGCATGTTTGTTTTCATTGTTGGCCCAAATTTTCGAGTGAAAGCCTTGCGAGACCTTGGTGGTCGGGCGCGGGGCGGATATTGGCGGAGTAGTTGCCCCAGCGGAGGTGGTAGTCGAGCGTGTCGAGCAGGTAGAGGTAGTAGTTCTTATCCTTGAACTGGCCGTAGCGGGCGGTGGTGGCTTCGCCGTCGCCGTGGATGGTGAGGGCGAGCTTCGCCTCGCGGTCGTCCAAAGTGTAGGTGCGGATGGCCTGTTTGGCGGCGCTGGCTTCGTAGGTGAGGAGTTTGCCCTCGGGCACCGGCCAGCCCATCAGGTAAAAATCCCAGACATCCTTGCTCCAGGGTTGCGCGGGCTTTTGTGCCCAAACCGGCTTGTCGGTGCTGAAAAGCTCGATGCTGCCTTTGCCGCTGCCGAGGTGGCCTTCCGGATACGAGGACCAGTAGGTTTTTTTGTCCCAGTGGAGGCGGTCGAACTGGCCGCCAGTCTGGAATTTGATGCCGACTTCGAGATTCAACGGCTCGCCGGAACCCGGGATTTTACCCGTCGTGTCGAGGGGTGGGAGGTTTTTGAATTGATAGCCGATGTCCATGCGGCCGTTGGCGGCGATCATGTAGGTGTAATCGACATCGAACGAGTCGAACTGCCCGGTGACATGGACCGCGATAGCGTTAGCTTTTTTCTCGATGCGGAGGTCTTTCAATTTCCACGCTTCGAGCAAGGGGCTGTCGTAGATGGCGGTTTTGATGGCAACCGAGGATGCCTTGCCGATCGCAGAGTTGGTGCCTTTTTGACGGAATTCCTCGAGCTTGAAAACGTGCGGCAGCGGACCTACCAGAGGCACGCTTGCCGTGCCATGCTGGATGCTCTGGATGAGACCGGTGGCACGGTCGATCACGATGCTGAATTCCTTGCCTTGGATGGTGATCCGGCCATCGGCTTCGACCACTTGTGGCACTCCGGCCAGCGCGGGGGCTTCGGGTTTTGCGGGGGCGCCGAGCGTGATGCGTTCGTCGTCGATGAGTTTCTTCGAACGGTCGAGGAATGACAGGGCGATTTCCGTGCCGGCTTTCCAATCCGCAGCGGGAAGTTCAATGGCACCTTGCTGGTGAGGCGCGATCGGCGGGCCCTGCATATCCTGCGTCTTGCCATTGTAGCTGATGCGGATCGTAACCTGGTCGAGCGAGGTGTGGTCGAACCGGTTTTGAACCGGCAGGGAAATCGGTTTGCCGGGTGAGAACTGCGCCACTTGCGTTTCCATCAAACGGACCGGGCTGTAGGCTTTTTTCACATTCCAGAATTCGGGCTTCGGACGGCGCCATTCGTCGACGATGCCCCAGCGGGCGGTGCCGTAAATATTGGGAAGCGTTTCGGAAACCGGGCGTTTCGCCGCGTCTTTCTCGAAGCGCCGCATGGCTCCGCGTGAGGATTTGGCAGTGGGGTCGGGACAGATTGTCATGTCATCCACATAGTTCCAGATCGCGGCACCGGTGCTTCCGTTGGAGGAGAATAGTGCGGTCCACGCCTTATCCAGGCTGCGCCCCCAGTAGTCCCGGGCGTTAGGGTCATGGAACCATGTTTCGGCGGAATGCCCGAGCACATGCATCCACTCGTCGTAGATGACGGGCTGTTTTGTCACCTCATAACTCTGGTCCCACATCGGGTAGTGCGAGCTTTTCACATCGTAGGTTTTGTGATCCGGGTCGTCCTTGACCTGATAGCTGGCGATGAGCGGGCGCGAGGCATCGAGGGTGCGGGCGACGTGGGCGGCGGCCGTGAAATTGCGGCCGAAGACGCTTTCGTTGCAGAGCGACCACAGAATGATGGAAGGGTGGCTGCCGTAGTTGAGAATCACCTCCCGCTGTTGATTGACAAAGAGGGGCTCAAACTGCGGATCGTCGTTCATGCCGACCGACGGGCGGTTGGCTTTGCCTACATCCAACACCGCCGACTCGAGGGTCACATAGAGGCCTTGCTCGTCGCATTGATCGACGAATCCGGTGCCCGGAGGGTAGTGCGAGGTGCGGACGAAGTTCATATTCGCCTCTTTGAAAAGCTCCACATCAAGGGCGTCCACCGCAGGCTCGGGGACGATGCCCTTGAGCGGGTTGATGATGTGGCGGTTGGCGCCGCGGAGTTTCACCACCTTGCCATTGATGAGCATGTTTTTTTGATCATCGAAGCGGATGTCGCGAAACCCGATGTGCTTTGAATAAACCGCCGTAGCCTGTCCCGGCGCCTTGCTCGTGACCTCCAGGCGATACAAGCGCGGGTGCTCGGCATCCCAAGTTTGCGGGGAGGCGACCTCCGCCTTCCAAGTGACCTGCGGCTGGTCGAGCTTGCAATCGGGCGAGGCGAGCGGGACTTCCTTGCCCTCGGGATCGAAAAGCCGGAACGAAGCAGTCGCCTGCGGGTCAGGCGCTTCCACAATGCCCGTGACGGTAAGGGCAGCGGTTTTGCGGTCCTGAGAGAAAGGCGACGAAACGACGGGGAATTCGAAAAACGCCTTCGGTCGCGCCTGCAGCCAGACGCTTCGCACGAGTCCACCGATCGCGCGGACGCGTTTCCCGTTGAAGGCGATGTCTTTTTTGAGATCGGTAATTTCCAGCGCGATCCAGGCGTCCTGCCCGGGCTTCACCACCGAGGTGATGTCGCACTCCCAGGGGGTCCATCCGCCCTGGTGCTCGGTGATGAATTTTCCATTCACCCAAACGCGTGTGAACTCATGTGCAGCCTCGAAGCGGAGGCGGATTATTTGGCCCGCGAAATCCGCCGGGATGGCGACCTTGCGCTTGTAGGCCATCGGCTCGTCCTCCTTGATCGGATGCCCCTCGCGGAATACATCCCCCGGCACCGGCATCGTTTTCCATCCCGTCGGCTCCGCCAGTTTGTTCCAGAAGCCTTTCGGTGCGGGGATCTGGAAGTGCCAGGTGCCATCCAGCGAAACATCCGCGTCCCCCACCCCACTGAGCTTGTCGAGCGTCGTGGCCTGGCAGGGAATGGCAAAAGCCAAAAGTTGGAAAAGCAGCAGGGTCGAGAGGAGTTTAAGGTTCGTTTTCATTGTTGGTCCTGGAGTTTGACTATAATTGATTAAGCTAAAATTGGTTCCGTTGCGGTTCACCTCTTGATCATGAGGGTAAACCTTTTGTTCATTGGTTCATTTTCTTACGCTCTTTCACGGGAATCGTTTCCTCGAAATCGCCGTCCTGGGAGTCGTGTCGCGCTGATTTGGGTTTGATGCTCAACCACGCGTTCCATCGGGCACTCATCTGCTCCACGCGTTCCGGAAACTTTGCCGCGAAATTTTTGGCTTCAATCGGATCTGCATGGATTTGATACAACTCCCAGGGACCGCCGCTCGGATACACCAGTTTCCAGTCACCTTGGCGCACCGCCCGTTTTCCTGAAAGCTCCCAGAAGAGGAAGTTGTGCTTCTGCGGGGTTGCCCCTGTGAAGAGCGGCCGCAGGCTTTTGCCATCGGGCGGTAGCACTTCGCGGCTCTGGAAGGTCTTGGGATACTCCAGACCGGCCGCGTCCAACACGGTTGGGAGTAGATCAATCACGTGGCCCACATCATGCACGATCGCCCCAGGCTTCGAAATCTTCCCTGGCCAGCAGGCAATCAGTGGAACCCGGTTGCCACCTTCGTATTCTTCCCCTTTGAAGCTGCGCAATGGGGTGTTGCTCAGCGCGGCCCACGCCCGTCCATAGCTTTGCCAGGTATTTTCGGGACCAGGCATGACATGGGGAAGATTTCCCACCCGCAGCGGACGGCCGTCGCGGGTCTTTTCGTTGAGATATTTGCCCGGTCTGTTTGGCGAATATTCCTCCGCACACGCGCCGTTGTCGCTGGTGACGAGGATCAGCGTGTTGTCACGGCGACCGGTTTTTTCCAGAGCCTGCAGGATGCGTCCGACGCCCCGGTCCATACATTCAATCTGCGCGGCATAGACCTCCATGAGCCGCTGCTTCCATTCCGGATTCTTTTCATCCGTCCAAGCCGACACGTTCTTCTCCGGAGGAGAAAGGGTCACCTCGGCACCGACCAGTCCCATCTTTTTCATGCGGGCCAATCGTTCTTCGCGGAGCTGGTCCCATCCGGCCTTAAAGCGACCTTTATATTTGGCAATGTCCTCCTCGCGTGCATGCAGCGGCCAATGCGGAGCCGTATATGCGGCATATAAAAATAGAGGCTTATCGCGCGGGGTGTTGTTGATATAGCGCACCGCGTTGTCGGTGATCGCATCTGTATAATAGAAGCCAGGAGCCAGCGACTCCTTCTCGGCGGGCTCGCCATCGCGCGTCAGTTTGATCGGCGCAAAATAACTGCCGCAGCCCATCGGCGTACCGAAAAAATGCTCGAACCCGCGCGCCTGCGGTGTCTTCCGGGAGTCCCCGCCAATGTCCGCCACCATGTCCCATTTACCCGCCATGTAGCGCGAGTAGCCCCCCGGGGCAAGACACTCCGCGATCGTTGCATCACGGCCGTTGTAAGCGCGGAGGGCATACTTACCGGTGAGCAACTGCTGGCGGCTCGGATTGCATTTAGCTTCGCTGTAATAGCTGGAAAAGCGCAGCCCGTTTGCCGCCAGCCGGTCAATGTTCGGCGTGTCAATCTCACCCCCGTAACAGCCGAAATCCGAATAACCCAAATCGTCGGCAAGGATGATAACTATATTAGGCTTTGAGTTGCCGTTGGGTTTCGGCGCAGCGGCGGCATGCAGCGCGGCCAGCGGCGCCAGCAGCAGGGCGGTCAGACGTGTGAGGGTGTGCTTCATTCAGCATCCCCCTTTGGAGCTTCTTTTTCCTTGGCGGTTTTGGCTTTTTTGCCTTTTGCAGGCATCGCGTCTTCTGTGTCGCCGTATTGGGTGCGGAGGCGGGTGAGTTCGGTTTTCAGGTCGGTGATCGTGGCGGCATATTCCGGGTTGGCATACTCGCTATGCATTTGCTGCGGATCCTTTTCCAAGTCGAAGAGTTCCCATTCATCGGTGGCGGGAAAATAGGCCAGCGTGTGACGCGAGGTGCGCACGCCGTAGTGAATCGGGACCATGTGGCCGCCGGTCGAGAACCAGTGGTAATACACACTCTGCCTCCAATCGGCTGGCGTTTCGGCCTTCAGCACAGGCACGATCGAGCGGCCATGCACGCTCGCCGGGGCTTGGCCTCCAGCCATCTCCATGAAGGTCGGCGCATAGTCGATGTTTTGGATCATCTCGGTGAAGCGGGTGCCCGGCTTCACCTCGCCGGGCCAGCGGATGACGAAGGGCATGTGTAGCGACTCTTCATAGATCCAGCGCTTATCGAACCAACCGTGCTCCCCGGTGTAGAAGCCTTGGTCAGATGAATAGATGATGATGGTGTTCTCCGCCAGACCGGCAGCCGCCAGCGCCTCGGTGATGCGCCCGACGCTGTCATCCACAGCCTTCACGCAGCGGAGGTAGTCCTTGAGATAAAGCTGATATTTCCAGCGGACGAGATCGCGGCCTTGGGGCTTGAGTTTGGCGTAGTCGGCATTGCGTTTGGCGAAGCGCGGATCCTTGGCATAGCGTCCGCCGACCTTCAGGTCGGTATCCATGGCCATGTCGCGGTCGATCTCCATTTTCTGATTACTCGCGGGTGAGGCGCGGTTGGCATAGTCGTCGAAAAGGTTGGCCGGCTCGGGGATTTCCACGTCCTCCAGCCAGGTCGCATAACGAGTGGGCGGAATCCAGTTCCGGTGCGGTGCCTTGTGCTGCACGGCCAAGAAGAAAGGCTTGGACGTGTCGCGCTTCCGCAGCCAGTCGAGCGAAAGATCGGTGATGACATCGGTGGTGTAGCCGGGGATTTTTTCCTTGCCCGTGGCGCTCTCCAATTCGGGATTTTCATAGGAACCATGGCCGAACGAGATGCGCCAATCCGTGTAGTCCGGTTTCGACGTGAGATGCCATTTGCCAAAAACAGCGGTCTGATAGCCAAGATCCTTCAAGCCAATGGGAAAAGTCCACAGCCCCGGCGTGATGGGTTTTTCGAGATGCATCACCCCGTTCGCATGGCTGAGCAGCCCGGTGAGCACCGAAGCGCGGCTCGGCGAGCAAAGCGAGTTGCCGCAGAAGCTGTTGACGAAAAACCCGCCCTGGTCGGCCAGTTTGTCGATGTTCGGGGTGACGCCTTGCTGCTTGCAGAATTCCGACAGGCGTGCGCCATAGGCGCCGATGGCCTGGACGGCATGGTCATCCGAGAAGATGAAGACGATATTGGGCTTCGTTCTTTCGTTAGGCTTCGGTGTTTCGGCAGCATGGAGCGCGGCCAGCGGCGCGAGCTGCAGGACAGCGAGGAATATAAGGGTATGTTTCATGTTGTTGCCCGGGTTTACTTCAAGTGAGTGATTTGCCTCATTCATGAGAGCTGCCGCGTTCGATATTGGCTTTTAGCAATTCGAACAGAGCCTTTGTCTTCGCAGGATTTAGCGCGGCCAGGTTCTTGGATTCGGCGGGGTCTTTCTTCATGTTATACAACTCAAAGCCCTCAATTCCGGTCACCGCTGGGGGCGTGATCGTTTTATTAACCACCTTGAACACCCCTTTGGGCAGCAAGAGCTTCCAATCACCCTGCCGATAAGCCAGGGCAAGCTTATCGCCATACTGCTCGTGAATGCTATCCGTGCGCACGGGGCCAGTAGGCGGTCTGGAAAGAAGTGCAGGCAGGATACTAAAACTGTCGACGCCTGCCCCTCGGGGGAGCGCCACGCCGGAGAGTTCGGCGAAAGTGGCCATCATATCGGTGAAATTCACCATCTGCTCGCTGGTGGAGCCCGCTTTCACATGACCTGGCCACCTCACGATGAATGGCTCGCGATGCCCGCCCTCATAATAATCAAGTTTGTGGCCGCGATAAATGCCTGAGGAGTTGTGACCATACAGGGCCGTATCCTGCTCGAACCAGAGCGGCCCGTTGTCCGAGGTAAAGATGACGAGCGTATCTTCCGCCAGCCCCTGTTTATCCAAGGTCTTGAGGACTTGGCCGATACAGGCATCGACCATCATCATGAAATCGCCATATTCGCCGACCTGACTTTTCCCTTGGAATTCTCCGGCCGGAAGCCACGGCGCGTGAGGTCCGGCAAATGCCAGATACAGAAAAAAGGGATTCGTAGTACCGGAGCGACTTTTAAGGTAGTCGTTCGCTTTGCTGGTGAATAAAGGCAGGCATTCCTGATGAACAAAGCCCGGGGCGATTGCCCCTTCCCGCCACATGGGTCCTTGGATTTCCGGCTTGGAGACTTTTTTGGGATCTCCCTTTTGCCCCTTCGTCTGTTCGGTCAGCGCGGCCACCATACGTTCACCCTCCACATAGAAATACGGGGCGGTGTCGAGCGATTGGTTGATACCGAAAAAGGTGTCGAAACCGAATTTAACCGGGCTGTTCTTCACCTTGAGGTCGGTGGGATCCTTGCGATTGTTTTCAATGCCCAGATGCCATTTTCCCACCATCGCGGTGTCATAACCGGCTGATTTCAACAATGAGGCGATGGTCACTTTCTTCGGGTCGTTGAGTTTGTTCCCCTTTGGCGGCCAACTATCCCAGGTGCGCGACGAATATTCGCCGGTCATCAAGCTGTAACGGCTTGGTACACAGATAGGCCCCCCTGCGTGGGCATCGGTGAATAGCATCCCCTGTTGTGCCAGTCGGTCGATATTCGGCGTCCGAATTTTGGACTTCGGATTGTAAGCTGAGCAGTCGCCAATCCCCATATCGTCCACAAGAATAAAGACGATGTTGGGTTTTTGGGCAATGGCCGGAGTGGCGGCATGCAGTGCAGCCAGCGGTGCTAGCAGCAAGGCAGTTAAGACTGGGCGAATGGGTATCATTTTTAATATTCCCTTGATGGAACTTTCTCTATTTCTGCCGGGCGGTCATGGAATACGGGCGCGCCTCCGGTGCGGTCCCCCATGAGGAAGGGCTTGGCCCCATTTCAAATTCCATCGTGCCCCCCTTCACGAGCGCGGAGTGAGGCAGAAAGGTTTTGTCCCACGGCTTCCCGTTTAAGGTGACGCTCTGGACATACTTATTTTCCGCCGAGTTGTTCTTGGCCTTGATCACAAAATCGCCGCCGCGCATATGCAGGGTTGCCTGATCGAAGAGCGGACTGCCAATCGCATACTCGGGGACGGCATGCACATAAGGATAAAAGCCCAGCGCACTGAAAATATACCAGGCTGACATTTGCCCGGCATCCTCATTGCCGGACATGCCCCAGGAATCGTTGCGGTATTCTGAGGCCAGGCATTGACGAAGTTTCTCGGCGGCCTTGGCTGGCGCACCCACATAATTATACGCATAGATCGCATGCTGGTCGGGCTCGTTGCCGTGCCAATACTGGCCGTGCCCGGGCGAGGTATGATTCTTGTCTCCCTCGAGGTTAAAAAAGGTGTCCAGTTTTTTCTCAAAGGCCGCATCTCCACCCATCAAGTTAATCAAGCCTTGGGTATCCTGCATCACATGCCACGTCCACTGCCAGGCGTTGCCCTCGCAATAGTCATTATTGCCATTGCCCGTGTAGGTCAAGGGACTGAAAGCATGGGGATAGCTCCAGTTACCTTCCTTGTCTTTGCCGCGGAAAAATTGGGTCTCGGAATCCCAAAGCTTTTTATAATTCATGCCTCTAGCGAAGTACTCGGTCGCGTCCTGCTTTTGACCAAGGGCCTCGGCATATTTCCCAATCGTGAAATCACAGTAGGCATTCTCCAGCGTCCTTGATGCGTTGATATAGGCGGGGCTGGGAACATAGCCCAGCGCCAAATAGTCTTTAATATCGTTGCGTCGCCCGGGCTCGGTGGCGTTTTTCTTCACCAATTTCCATGCGGTGTCCGTATCAAAGCTGGTGATTCCCTTCACATAGCTATCGCTGATGATCACATCTGCCCAAGTGCCGGGCATGATCGAGGTTTCCTTGTTTGCCAGTTTCCAAAGCGGTCCCCACCCGCTATCCCTATAATCATCGAGCATGGTCTTGATCACATCCAGCTGCAGATCCGGCGCGATCAACGTGTAAAGCGGATGCGCTGCGCGGAAAGTATCCCACATGGAAAGGACACTGTAGTGGTTGTGCCCTTGCGCTTGGTGCACCTTGCCATCCATGCCGAGGTAGTCGCCGTTCACATCATTGAAGAGCTGCGGATGGAACATCAGATGATACATCGAGGAGTAAAAAATAGCCTGCTGATCCTTGGTGCCCCCTTGGACGTCGATCTTGGCAAGCTCCTGCTCCCATTCATCACGTGCACCCTTGCGCACGGTGTCGAAATCCCACCCAGGAATTTCACTCGTCAAGTTCAGCTTGGCGTTTTCGGCGCTGACATAGGAAATACCGAGTTTAACCAGAACAGCCTCGCCGCCGGTTGTAGTAAAATTCACGTAGCCGCCCGCTTCTCCTTTACCCGTGAAGGTCACAGGCTTGCTGAACTCCATATAAAAATACGTCGTGTGCTCACGCCAAGCCGTCGACTTAACGCTGCCACGGAATGTCGTGGGGCTTACCTCACTGAGGGTACCCTTGATTTCCCCCGGCTTTTTGTCTGCCCAGAAAATACCCTTACTGAGATCGATCAACACCCGCGCCGAGTCCGACTTTGGAAATGTATAGCGATGAATGGCGGAACGCTTCGTGGCCGTCATTTCCGCAGTGATTTTCATCGCCGCAATGTCGGCCTTAAAGTAGCCGGGCTCTGCGGATTGTTTGCTGCTGGGCACCTCAACGGTGGTTCCCAGCTCCTTGTTGCCGGTTGTCGGCAGGAGCACAAGAACCCCGTAGGAGCCGCATCCCGTGCCCTGTAAATGAGTATGGTTAAAGCCGATAAGCTTATTAACCCGCATCGCATAACCACTCGGTGCCTTGGGCTGGTTGAGAGGCCCTGGTGAAATCATCCCGAACGGCCGAATCGCAGCTGGGCTGCACTGGGCACTCGAGTTGGTGCCTAGGAAAAGATTCACCCGATCGGTGTATCTGCCGCCGGTGGGCTCAGCCGCAAACGTGCTGATGCAAGTTACGCCGGCCATCACGGCCAACGTCGCTAGCGTGCTGAGTCTCTCAAGCCAGAAGGGGCATTTATTGTAATTCGATTTCATGGTTAAACTGTTTTTAATACGCGGAGTGTTCATATTCGCGCAAAAAAGGGGGTATTATTACACAATTAATCATCCAACTTCGGACAATCCGAAACAAAGACTGAAATCCTACACAGAATCATTTTCGTGCACCATCCGCATTTGTTAGGATGCAATCGGCTTTACTTACCCGAAACGCGTTTTAGGCGGGTGCGGGTTTCAGTGGGCGGGTGGGCGTACACGGTAATAGTGATGAGCTTATCCCTGCGGGGAGGCAATAAAACCCAAGGCGGTCGGAGCGGGGATGTTTTGATATAGTTCTACACTCATAACTTGGCAACACCCCCCCGCGGAGCCCGGTTAAACCAACCGTAGAACGCTATGACCACAAAACAAATCAACGGCAGGAAAAACGAAAAGCGAGTGCTTGAAAGTGTGAAAAAACCGAAGTTGAAGGCACTAAGGTCCATAATCGCACCTTGCAGCGGAGTCATAATACAACCGCCGCCGATTGCGAGAATCAGGCCGGCAGAGCCAAGTTTGGCGTCCTCACCCGTGCCTTCGAGCGCTATGCCGTAAATAGTGGGGAACATGAGCGACATACAGGCCGACACGCCGACCAGGCAATAGAGCCCGGGAAGACCGTGCAGAAAGATGGTTCCGGCCGTGAGAACTCCAGCGCCCACCGCCAAACCCGCGAGCAAACGCCCTGGGCTAAAATATTTAAGCAGGTAGGTGCAAATAAACCGGCACGAAACAAAGATCGCCATCGCGATGATATTGTAGGTTTGCGCGTCGGCTGCGGACATTCCAAGTTCGTTAACCGCATACTGGATTATAAAAGTCCACAACATGATCTGGGCACCAACATAAAAAGCCTGAGTTACTACGCCCCAGATAAAATGCGGTTGTGACAACAGGCGCTTTACTGTCGGCCCGGCGCGCAAGTTAACTTCACTGCGCTTAGCGGCGACAGGTAACTTTATAAAGGCAAACACGCCCATCATCACCAAAACGACTAAGCCGAGCGCCACATAAGGCCCGACTATCACGTCGAAATCAGCGGACTGGATTTTGGCGAAGGCGGCCGGATCGCTCACCGCCAGCGCACGACGTGCATCCTCGGGGGTCGTGTCGAGTTTGGCGAGGATAAGATTGCGCGCGACCAGCATGCCGGTGATCGAGCCGAGTGGGTTAAAGGCTTGAGCAAAATTTAGCCGCCGCGTCGCGGTTTCGGGCGCGCCCATAGACAAAATGTAGGGGTTGGCGCTCGTCTCCAAAAACGCAAGGCCGCAGGTCATGATAAAATAAGCTGCTAGGAAGGCCCCAAACAGCATGGCGTTACCCGCCGGAACAAAGAGCAGGCAGCCAATCGCGTAAAGCGCGAGCCCGACCAACAATCCTGCGCGGTAGCTGAACCGTTGGATGAAGAGCGCCGCGGGCACAGCCATTACGCAATATCCTCCATAAAAGGCGAACTGCACAAGAGAGCTCTCGAAATTGGAAATCAGTAGGATATTCTTAAATGCCGCCACCATCGGGTTGGTGATGTCATTGGCAAAGCCCCACAACGCGAACAGTGAAGTAACAAGTATAAAAGCAAATAAGTAATTCCCCGGGATGACAGGGGCAGACTTGGCGGGTGGTTTTAATACGGTAGGAGTCAGGGTTTCGTTTAGCATGTTTTCAAGCGATGGGCCGGTTTGGCCCGTGATTTAGCAACAGTCGAGACAGTGGAAGTGAAAAAATTAAGGCTTAAAAGGTCTTTAAAGAATCATTTTTGTTCTTTTTAAGTGGCGCTGCAAACCAGCCGCAAACGTGCTGATACCAGTTTCAGTTTTTCATGCGGGGAGTGTTCATATTCGCGCAAAAAAAAGGCGTTATTATACAATTAACTATCCACCCTAGAACAATCCATAACACAATGACTGAAGATCAATCATACGTTAAATTACGTTCGTCCACCATCCGCATTTCTTAGGAGGCCAGCCCGATTACTAACCCGAAACGCTTTTTTTTTAGCCAGGTGCCGGTTTGGGTGGGCGCTTGGTCGAACATCGCAAATGGCATAAGCTCAGCCAGACGGGACTGGTGACATAATAAAGCCATCGCCCCTGCACTGATCGACATGCGGGACACTGGTGCATGCCGATCAGTGCCCATTTGACTAATTGAGTACTAAAAAGCATCCTAATCGCTAATCAGTTGGAACCGGAACTCGCGCCTCAGTGGTGAGGAAATGAGCGCTTCGACGTTTTTATATACTCCCGGGGTCAAGAGGTTAAACGTAATCTCCCAAGTGCCGGTTTCAGCATTGAAGTCACATTGCCAAAAGTCGTTTCCAATAACCGACTGGTCAATTTTCACCCAAGTCTCCCCACGTTTCTCTTCCACTACAGGGCGGCGGTAATCGTGCAGGCCGACGAAGGTGACTGGAACGGGTCCCACGCCACCTGTTAAATGGAACGCCGCACGGTTGTCCTTGGCTCTAATCCGGAGGGGGTAAAGCTGTTCGACCTCACCTACTATGGCGTTGGCAGCGATGCGATTGCCAGCGGCTTCTCGTAAAATCATGCGGGAATCGTTGTCGTACTCGGTCAGCGCTTGGCGGAACAGGGCGTTAGGGCCGCCGTAGTTGTCCACAGAACGGGGTATATAAATACGCTCGAGGTCTATTTCCACGTAGTCGCCTGATTTTAGACAGGTGACCTCAGGTGGAGGCACCAGTTCGAGAATCGAGACCTTGTTGGTTGCACGCCGCTCTTGAAGGTAAGGGACTGCAACCGGGTTGCCGTTCAGGACTGCTTTCCATGAACGAACGATGAACCCATGATTGGCCGGCTTATAGTCGGTATCGGCAGGGCCGTTGGTGACCGCCGCCCATGGCATAAGGCCGTTAAGTGGCAACGGGGTGCCTACTATGCCTCGCTGCCCCGACGCTTGCCATTGGAGCACAGGTTTCGGTTGGTCCGCATAGCCGTAGGCGAGCCTATCGCCTTGGCTATAACCGTAACTATCACCGGCCTGTTGATAAAAAACCAATCGGCTAAATGCGGTATCCTTTTTAACGTCGATACGAATGTGGTGCAGACCTCGGGTGCAGTCGTCAGCGCGGGGTAATCCGGCGCTATAGGAGAATGCAATGGCCCCGTCGTCGGTGAGGCCGGCGAAGGTCGCTTCGGTAAGATTCGGGCCGTAGCGGGTGTAGCGCACCCGCATCCGGCTGTGGGTGTGGTTGATCGCATTATTATCTAAGTAGCGTAACACGGAGCCTCCGCCGACGTTAATGGCCCAATCGCGTTCGCCCTTGGCGTTGAGTGCCCACAGCGGTCGAGCATCGGTGAAGTCATTCTTCGTTAAGGCATTTTCCATGTCATAGCACAGAGCCTCGCCCCGATTACCAAGCGCGGCTTCGTCCCATTGCTGCCCCCCTATTGTTCCATAGCCGATGACGGAGAGTTGTGAGTGGCTGGCCGCCGGCATGCCGCCCCAGTTTTCCCCAACCATCATCAGTTCGCACTCATAGGTGCTCTTGGCTGGCACGGTGAGCATCGTCAGACCGTGAAACCAGGGGCCAATAAACGCCCCTGGGGTGTCTCTATGCCAATTCTTGGAAAGCTGCACCGGGATACCCAGTGGATTGCCATCCAAGTCGCGTAATACCGCGGAGATGCCGGGCAGCGAGAAGGGTGTGCCATCGAAGTTGAGCCGAACGACCTGGGCTTCGGCGGTGGGGTTTTCTAACCGTAGGCGAGCGCGCATGCGACCATCGTCACCACGTGTACCTTTTGGAATGGCGACACGGTAAAAGCCCGGGTCCTTCTCGTAACTTACTGGCAAGCTGGGTAATGCCGGTTCCAGCCCGGTGGCCGTAACGACCACCGGGCTTGCCCCGAAGGAGGCAAGCTCGCGCATCTGGGCAAGTACGTTATTGGCCAGCGGATAAATAATCAGCCCCACGGAGACGCTGTCGCCTTGCTTCCACTTGGCCACAGCGGTGCGTGCGGACAAGGTTGCTGTTTCCGGGTTAAGCGTGAGCGCAGCGGTGGCCGCGCTGGGCTGGACGATGAACCCCGAACCATCGACCGCAACAAGGGCCTGGACCGAGCCATGGGAGACGAGCCGAGCATACGCGGCCGGTAGCTTAAGGGTCATTTCCAAAAAACCCGCCGTGACCGCCTCGGTCGGAGAGACGCGCAAGACCAACGAGAGGCGATCGGGCCAGGCAGCGGTCTCCAGGCCGGTTATTGTAGAGTCCGTGGTGATGCCTCCGGGGATGACACCTTTTTGCCAACGACGTTGGAAAAACTTGCCGCTTTCCACGACTTGAGTGCCGAAGAGTTTATTGCTCTCCGGCGCGACGGCATGCACGGAGCCGTTTCCACCTACGTTGCAAGTTAGCATCACAGGCAAGTTGGGTTCCACACCCACTTGGAGGGCAATGGCCTCGGTGGGGGCCACGGCCAGCAGCCCCAGAGCCGTGGGCCCAAAGGCGGAGTGGTTGTAATTGAGCACATAACGGGACGTCTGGATGCGGAAATCAGGCGACTGCAATCCGTTGACCCACCCCATGTAACCATAGTCTTTGACGTTGGCGAACGGTGCTGCGGGTGGTGGACTTTTGGCGTTAGCCGTTAGGGCCAGCGCCGCGAGGACGAATCCGGAGATTCGCCAATTCTGAAGGAAATGATAGCACATGGGGCGGGTGCGGGTTAGACCATTCTGGGGTTAACGAACGGGGTTGAAGCGTATAGCCTGAAGGCTTGATTTTTCGGCGTCACCAGCAACCAGTGAGACACCGATTTTGTACTTACCTGGCTGAGCGAAACTCAAAATCCCAGACGGATAGGCTTTATAAACCGGGGTGGCAGCCTGTTCGTTCTGGATTTTCGCACCCGCAGACGTGCTCACCGCCCAAATCGGCCGACCTTCACCCTTATAAATGAGTTCCACGAAATAATCACCGGCTTGCGCAACATCGACGCTCCATTCAGCGACACCGTCGGCCTTCCACTTGGTGATTTGCTGGGCGGACTTCCATTCGCCGAATTTCTCCATCCACCTGATGGTACTCGACTCGGCATTGTGCGCCACGGCAAACTCGGCGTAATGGGTGGTCGGGATATTCGGCTGAATGGCTAGAGTGGCGTCCACCTTGACCGTATCGGCGAGTTTGACCTCGATGAGGGCGGCGATTGCCGAGGTGGTAGCCACTGAGGCGGACTCTCCGTCGATTACCGTCCAAGTGCCCAGTTTGGCCACGGGTAGTTCCACTTTTTGGCCGTTCGCTTGATGAAGCGTGACCGATTTGATGTTACCCTCAAGGCCGGAGAGGTAAATTTTACGGTCGGAGGGCCAATCGAAGACAACAAGATTGAGCGTGTTGCCTGTACGAGTGATATCCCCCCAAGACTGAGCACCGCCCCACGGGGAAGCTTTCGCACCATATATAACAGAAGGATGCTGTTTTACCCATTGACCCGCTTCGAGTAGATACTGCTTGGCCTTCGACGGAATGAGACCGTTGCTGTCCGGACCGACGTTGAGCAAATAAGCGCCACCTCGGCCCACCGTGGAAACGAGGCGATGTAGAATCTCGCGCGGAGTCTTCCAATTCTGGTCATACCACGCATAAGCCCACGAGTCATTAGTGGTATCAGGGGCTTCCCATAACCCACTGTGATTCTGGCGTGGCACCTCCATATCGCCTAGGCTCTCGAAGTCACCCATCCCTTGGCCGATCCGAGAGTTAAGAAGTGCATTCGGCTGTTTTTTCAACACGAGCTCAGCGAGCTCCTTTATTGCTGCCTTTGGCATGTTGCCAGGCGTGTCGAACCAAATAAATGACAGAGGTCCATAATTGGAGCATAATTCATCGACCTGGGGATAGCATTTCTCGCGAAAATACTGTTCAAACGTTGCGGGCGTTCCGTCGGGGCGGGTCTTTGAACCACCCTGGGCACCGGCAGAGGTCCAATCCTGAAAATGAGAATAGTAAAAACCAAAGCCCAGACCGGCTTCGCGGCAAGCGTCGGCAAATTCCTTCATCGGGTCACGATGAAACGGCGAGGCATCGACTATATTGAAAGGATGTTTTGACTTAAACATTGCGAAACCCTCGTGATGCTTCGCGGTGATTACGATGTACTTCATGCCCGCTTCTTTCGCGGTGCGAACGATCTCTTTGGCGTCGAAACCCTTGGGGTTAAAATCTTTGGCAAGCGCCATATAGTCAGCGTCGGAGATATTCATCTGGCGCTTAATCCACTCGCTTATGCCGTAAAGGGTCTTGCCCTGCCACTTGCCCTCGAGGCCGGAAAACAGGCCCCAGTGAATAAACATACCGTATTTACCATCGCGCATGAGTGCAGCGCGTGGGCTGTTTTCAACACCATCTTTTGTGCTGGTATCACCCCACATCTTGTCCATCGATTCATCGGCGTGGACAGAGGCAAGGGGAGCGGCGATAGTCACCGCGAGGAAGGTCAATAACGGACGTATATATTGGATGCTTTTCATGTGTGAGAAAAAATAAATGTGGGGTTATTTAAGGCGTTAAGTTTAGATTTGAGGGAAAGTAGAGGAGCGCGGTGGTAGTACTTAATACCATTTCGCAATAAAAGAAATACAAACGAACCGGTTTAAACGCTAATGAACGCTAATAGCCGCCAATAAAAAACCAAGGATTCGCAACTTTTGGATTAGGGTATCTTAGCGTTATTTAGTGGTTAAAAACCCGTCGTTTGATATTGAGCTGGGAAGTGACCTCAAGGGCTGATCATTTGTTTTTTAATGCAACCGCAGCCACGTCGTCACCGGGCCAATTGGGGCCGATGACACCCACCGTCAGGGCGCACGCTGCAATTGCCTCGGACAAGGCGCCAAGGTCATTGACTGACGGCATGACCCGTAAATCTGCAGGCAAAGAAAGCGGTTTTAATAGTTGCGAACTAAAACCGAGTGGAATCACAAGTCGGGCTAGCGGGACCATAAAAAGTAGAATTACCTAAAAGGACCGAAGAGGGCCGTTGTCACACATCTTATTTATCAAAATTTGCCGCACCTTTGAGAGGTAAAGGCACCCCCTTATCGCCACCGTGCTTTATCATCGTAGGGAAAACCCCATCCCACCATTTATCGTAGGCCGATGCCAATTTGGAAGTTAACTCGACATGCCTGGACGCGATATCTTTTTGGCAGGTCATATCCTCCTTCAAATTAAATAATGCCCAATGACCATGCGGTGTCACTCCCCAGTGCAACTGCGCGTTGTCTTTTGTATATGTCGCGCGCGTCGCGCCCTTTTCAACGGATCGAAGCGTGGTGCACTGGCTTGAATAAAGATTACAAGCGGGATCGTCGCACGGCTGGCTTCGCACCAAGAGATAGTCGCCGGTTTGCACAGCAGCCATGGCATACTTGTGGGCGGCAGCCATGCCACTGGGCCAACGACCAACGTGATGAAACAGTATTCGATCGTCATGCCATGATTGTTTGGCGGGTGATTCGAGCAATGGCCTCAGGCTAAACCCCTCCAGCTTGGGCCCAAGTTCAGCCGGCAACTTGACTCCCGCTATATCGCAGAGCGTTGGCAACACATCAAGATGTGCCGTCAAATTGTTGACTGCATGGGGCTGCCATTTTCCAGCCCATTGCCAAAAAGACATAGCGCGACCCCCACCCTGCCAAATCGTGCACTTAGATCCCCTCATCCCGGCATTATAGACGTCCAACCCGTGCGTTTGACCATTATCGTTCATGTAGATAATAATGGTATTCTCCTCGAGTTGTTTTTCGTGTAAATACTTCATCAACCTACCGAGGTTATAATCGAGATTGGCAACCATACCTAGGAACTTAGCCTCATCTGGATCCACCTTGCCCCGAAACGGTGCAACGAATTCGTCGGGCGCTGCCAGGGGTGCATGCGGCGAGTAGGTGGCGAGATAACAAAAAAACGGTGAGCCCTTACTCTCGTCTATAAAGGTCATCGCTTCGTCAAAGAAAATGTCCTCCCGGTACCCCTTACGTTTATCACGCTCACGCTTACCGTTGCGAATAAATATAGGATCAAAATGAACATTCGGTCCCCCGACGTTGGTGGAGCACCAATCAAACCCGCGCTTATCCGGCGCATACGCGCCATCATTGCCGAGATGCCATTTACCAATGAACCCGGTATTATAACCGGCCGACTTGAGTAATTGCGGTAAAATCACCGCGTCTTTGTTCATGTGCTCACGCGGGTCGGTGGTATGCGTCACCCCACTTGCAAATTCATGCATTCCCGTCATTAACACGGCTCGAGTGGGTGAACAGGATGGACTGACATAGAACTTTTCAAAGCGCACGCTACTATCATGCAGCTTATCCAAGTTGGGCGTCTTCAGTAAAGGGTGTCCGTGCCTAGCCACATCACCATAACCTTGATCATCAGACAGGATAAAAATAATATTAGGTTTTTTGGCAGCAGGAGATTCATCTGCGAACAACGCAGCCAGCGGGCACAGCATAAATGCAAAAAAATAAGCGCAGGGGGATTTCATGGTTAAAAATGCCTAACTTAGGTGAATAATTTATATCAGCAAAAAAGGTGTTCCCTAAGTGCAACTCAATCAGTATATTTACATCCAAAATTAGACTGCTATTTCATCAATTAAAGGGGCACTCCAAATGCAGTTAACACGCACCTCAGGTACTCATCTCACAATAACATATTTTCAATTTCGTGCATACCCTCATTTATCAGGATAAAAGTAATGGTACTCCGTTGCGTGCTACTCGGCGGTGGCCCAGCCGGCGCTTAGCCGTTCGCCTTCGGGCTCGCTGAGCGCGGCTTGCGCTGCGGCCAAGCGCGCCACCGGCACGCGATACGGTGAACACGACACGTACGTTAACCCAATCTGGTGACAGTAGCGCACCGAGTTCGGGTCGCCGCCGTGCTCGCCACACAATCCGAGTTTGATCCCAGGTCGCGTGCTGCGACCTTTGGCAATCGCGATTTCAATCAATTGACCAACACCACTTTGGTCGAGTGTGGCGAAGGGGTTGGACTTCAAGATTTCCGCCTCCTGATAAGGAATTAAAAAACCGCCTATATCGTCGCGCGACATGCCTAAACAGGTCTGGGTGAGGTCGTTGGTGCCGAAGCTAAAGAACTCGGCGGTGTGCGCGATTTCGTCGGCGGTGAGCGCACCACGTGGCACCTCGATCATTGTGCCGACCGTGTACTTGAGGGTCACACCGCGCTCGGCCATGACGGCACGGGCGGTGTCGTGGATCAACCCGACTTGCAAATCCAACTCCTTCTTGAAACCCACCAGCGGCACCATGATTTCGGGTTGGGCGTTGGGCACGCTGGCGGCGGCCTCAAAAATCGCCCGCGCCTGCATCACGGTGATCTCGGGGTATTTGATACCCAAGCGGCAACCACGGAAGCCGAGCATGGGATTAAACTCGGCGAGCGACTGCACGCGTTGCACGATTTTTTCCAGCGGCAAGTCGAGCTTGCGCGCGAGGTCGAGCTGTTGCTTGTGCGTGTGGGGCAAAAACTCGTGGAGCGGAGGGTCGAGCAGGCGGATGGTCGCCGGCAGGCCGTCGAGCGCGGTAAAAATCCCGATAAAATCATCGCGTTGAAAGGGAAGGAGTTTGGCCAGTGCGGCTTCGCGGGCGTGGGCAGTATCGGCCAGAATCATCTCGCGCATGGCGTCGATGCGGTCGCCGGCGAAAAACATGTGTTCGCTGCGGATCAGGCCGATTCCGCTCGCGCCAAAAGCCAGCGCCTGACGGGTCTGCTCGGGGGTGTCGGAGTTGGTGCGCACGTGCAGGCGCGTCGCCTCGGCGCACCAGGTCATGAGCTGGTCGTAGTCCTTAAACTTTTCACTCGCGCGAGCGAGCGGGTCGGCGTGCAGCAAACCGGCGATGATCTCGGAGGGCGCGGTTTTGACCAGACCGGCGTAAACGTGGCCCAAGGTGCCGTCGAGGGAGAGCGCGTCGCCTTCGTTGAAATCGCTCGTGCCGATGCGCAAGCGTTTGTGGTCGTAATCGATGTGCAAAGCCGTGAGGCCGCACACGCAGACTTTCCCCATCTGGCGGGCGACGAGCGCGGCGTGCGAGGACACCCCGCCGCGAGCGGTTAAAATACCCTCGGCGGCAATCATGCCGCGCAGGTCTTCGGGCGAGGTTTCGAGGCGCACCAGGATGACTTTTTCGCCCTGGGCAGCGGCATGGACCGCGCGCTCGGCGTTGAAATAAATCCTCCCGGAAGCGGCACCGGGACCAGCGGGTAAGCCGGTGGCGAGCGGCGTGAGTTTGGCGAGCTCCCGCGGATCAAAAACAGGTGCAAGAAGTTGCTCCAGCTGCTCGGCGGGGTTGCGAAGCACGGCGGTGCGCCAATCGATGACGCCGGCGCGGTAAAGATCGAGGGCGATTTTAAGCGCGGCGGTGGCGGTGCGCTTGCCGTTACGGGTCTGCAACATAAACAGCTTACCCTCTTGAATCGTGAACTCGATGTCCTGCATGTCGCGGAAATGCGTTTCGAGGATCGTGCGCACGCGCAGCAATTCGGCGTAACAGGCGGGCATTTTATGCGCGAGATCGGCGACAGGCAACGGGGTGCGCACTCCAGCGACGACGTCTTCACCCTGCGCGTTGAGTAAAAATTCGCCGTAGAACTCGTTGATGCCGTTAGCCGGATTGCGAGTAAACGCCACGCCCGAGCCGGAGGTTTCACCGGTGTTACCGTAGGCCATAGCCTGAACATTGACCGCCGTGCCCCACTCACTGGGAATATGATACTTGGCACGGTAAACCATCGCGCGGTCGTTCATCCACGACCCAAACACAGCACCGGCCGCACCGCGTAACTGTTCCCACGGATCGGACGGAAACGCTTGGCCGGTACGTTCCAAGACGATGGCCTTGAAGCGGTGAACGAGCTCCTGTTGGTCGGCGGCGGTGAGGAGCGCGTCGTCGATTTCGGCTTGGTAGCGCTCGTGTTTGAGCGAAGCGATGGCGACCTCGAAGGGTTCGTGGTCTTCATGCGGCCCCTTTTGTACGCCCAGCACGACATCGCCGTACATCTGAATAAAACGGCGATAACAGTCCCAGGCGAAGCGGTCATTCTGGGTGGCGCGGGCCAAAGCAAGGACGGTCTGATCGTTGAGGCCGAGGTTGAGAATGGTGTCCATCATGCCGGGCATGGACTCGCGCGCCCCCGAACGTACCGCCACCAGCAGGGGGAAATTTTCCGGGTCGCCGAAGCGGTAACCCATGATTTCCTCCATATTGCGGATACCCGACACGATGTTGGCCTGCAATGAAGCGGGGTAATTGCGGGCGTTATTGTAATAGTAAGTACACACCTCAGTGGTGAGGGTGAAACCGGGGGGCACAGGAAGCCCGATACGCGTCATCTCGGCGAGGTTGGCGCCCTTACCGCCGAGCAAATTTTTCATACCTCCGTTGCCCTCGGCTCGGCCGGCCCCCCAAGTGTAGAGGTATTTTGGCATGCCCGGGGTGGCTGGCTGGTTGCTGCCCGGAGTGAAGGTGGAATTAAACAACATTTTAAATAAAAGGGATTACGAAAATAAAAAATAAAAAATATAATGAATATATGGTTATTTTCCTTGGTAGTCAGAACTTGTCGTGAGTTCGCCGCTGCTGACGTTTATAAACCAAGCAGTGGCTCCGGCGGGAAGCGCAGCGGAGACACGCCAGTCCTTTTCATTTTTAATCACGTCAGCAGGTGACTCGGTCCATTTGCGGTCCCCGGAAAAACCCGTATCCTTGGTGCTGATTAACACGGCTTTTTTGAGTCGTTTTGTAGAGGCAAACTTGATAACAACAGTGCGGCCTTCAAGTTTCGCGCTTGTTTGAACGCACCACGGTTTTCCTTCGCGCACGACACTTTCGGCAAAAGCATAGCTGTATGGAGGATTGTAGGCGGCCTGATGCGAATGACCCATGCCAGGGATGAGCGTAACCATGTGAGCGCCTGGAGCGCTGTGGTAACACGCGGCTTGGGCATCGAGGGGGAAATGGCCATCCTGCGGCCACGAGTACCACAGCACGGGCATGCTCACCCGATCCATGCGCACCATCGGATCCCAGACCTTGCGGTAGAGACTATTGGCAGACAAGGCACGGCCGTACTGATTATCACTGTCGAAAAGATGCCCGCAGCCATAGGTCGGAATCGCAAAGGCAAAACGCGAATCAATGCCGATAACCGTGCTCGTGATCACCCCACCCCATGAAACCCCCATGACGCCGACTTTATTTGCGTCTACTTCGGGGAGCGAACGCAGCAATGAGTTGGCTAATATCGTGTCCGCCACCGCGTGGTACATCCACTGCTCATTGAGTGGTTTTTCCGAGTCGAAATAGATCCCAGAGCGCTTCGGACCCGGCCAGGCATGCTGTTGCCAATCCTCTGAACTGCTGGAATCTCGCCTATCGGTTTGTCCCTCCACGGCGATACTAATGGCCGCATAGCCCTGGTCATTCCACTTTTTCACCCATTCCTTGAATGCCGTACCGCCTCCCCCATGTACCAGCACCACACCCGGCACTTTGCCCTTGCTCTTCTTTGGCAAACCCAACCATGCAAAGACCTTGGTCGACTTACGCTTGAACGGCAGGGCATCAAAGTAGATTGCCTTCAACCCACCCTCGCCCTCAAACCCCTCCGCTGGTTGGCTTGCGGGTGGCTCGGTGAGTTGGCCGAGTGCAACCACCTTTTGGCGCTCCTGGTCGAATTCGTCTGCTTGCAGATTAACCAGCGGCGCGAACAACAGAACGAGAAGAGATCTGAATATATATGTAGTCTTCATTTCAAAAAGGGGGGAGTGACGATTCGGACCGTGAGTTAATGGACAATTCGTTTTAGGGGAAGGAACACGAGAGATCCTAGCATTTTATCGGGGGGCGTGAACGCCCTCATTTTTGAGGGTATTACGGCACAATTGTGAATGGACTTTAGCGTTTTAGTAAAAAAACCCTAAAACTTAACCCGGCTCTACAACGCGTTATGTAATTCACGAGTCAAATTCCAGGTGTTCAGCAGCAAGCAAGTAGCGCAGACTTCCAGTCTGCTTTTTACCCTGAGCAGACTGGAAGTCTGCGCTACTTTTCGAAACGTTACCTACGTGCTGTGCCCCAGCTCGTCCGCAAAGTGCCGCTAAAACAGCTTAGGCCATGATATTTACTGATTCCCCTAAATGGCATTGTTCCCTGATTAGTAGGTGAGCTTGCTAAAAATGTTGGACCGGCGTTTTTCAACCGATATTGGCCAAGTCCTCATAAATAAGGATGCCGCACGGCGCGCAGGAGTGCTAATATGAGAACAGCACCGAAATCCACTATGAAACCCATGAATCCAGAATCCACACAAACCAAATGGGGGCAATTTATCCCGTTGGTCATCGTCTTCTTTTTCTGGGGCTTCGTCGCCGCAAGCAACGACATCCTGATCCCCGTCTTCAAGAAGGCGTTTGATTTGACGCAAGGTCAAAGCCAGATGGTTTCGCTCGCGTTCTATATTGCCTATACTGTGGGTTCGATCATCTATATGATCACTTCCTACTTACTAAAGGCGGACTTGGTTAATAAAATTGGCTATAAAAACAGCCTGTGCATTGGTCTCGGCATCTCGGCACTGGGCACCCTATTGTTTTATCCGGCCGCCAACACCCACTCTTTCCCGTTGATGTTGTCCGGGTTGTTCATAGTGGCACTGGGCTTCTCGCTTCAGCAAACCGTTGCCAACCCCCTTGCTATTGCGTTGGGGCCCATTTCCAATGGCTCGCAACGCTTAACTTTGGCGGGCGGCATCAATAATTTGGGCACAACGATAGGCCCATTGATTGTCAGTTTTGCCATTTTTGGCGGGAATGCCGGTGTTGATACCAATATCAGCATCGAAAGTGTTAAAATCCCCTACCTCTGGCTGGGGCTGGCCTTTGTTGCGGTTGCCATTTTTCTTAAATTTTCATCCCTTCCCGATCGACCCCAGTTGATCGAGGAAATCGAAGTCTCTGGTCACCCCGTGCGCAGTTCCGCCTTAAAGTATCCGCAGCTCGTGTTGGGAATGATAGCTATTTTCCTCTATGTCGGCGTTGAGGTGTCCACCGCCAGTAACTTACCCGATTATATGGAGAAAAAACTGGGCTTCGAGCTTAAGGATATCGCTCCTTACATCTCCTTATATTGGGCTAGCTTGATGATCGGTCGTTGGACCGGCGCAGTCGAGGCGTTCACCCGTGACATGAGCCTGCAGAAGATCCTACGCTTTGTGGCGCCGTATTTGGCTTTCGCTACATTCTTGGCGGTTAATGCCATCGCTAAGCATGACCTGACTCCGTTCTATGTTTACGGTCTCGTTGTGCTCGTGCTCGTTGCCGCCGATATCGCCAGCAAGGGTAATCCCGCTCGCATGTTGTTCATATTTTCGATATTGGGTGCCTTGGCATTGATTATCGGCATGTTAAGCACCGGAATGGTAAGTGTGTATGCGCTAACCAGTGTAGGGTTGTTCTGCAGTACCCTGTGGCCGTGTATTTTCACACTCGCGGTGAGCGGTTTGGGCAAACACACCAGCCAAGGCAGCAGTTTTTTAATCATGATGATCATGGGCGGCGGCTTAGTTAGCTGGGCACAAGGTGAAGTGTCTGGCATAACCGGCATCCAATATAGTTACGTGGTGGGCGTTGCCTGCTTTGCTTATTTGATTTTCTACGCCTGGAAAGTGAGTGGCATCTTGAAGAGCCACGGTATTGATTTTGATCGAAAAATCGCCGGCGGTCATTAATTGATACGCCGATTTTCTGAAACCAGCGCGGCGAATGACGCGATTACATCAGTACCGATAGGGTGAAATAGTAGGGCAATCACTTTCAAAGAATCAGATTAACACTCCAAGCCAGTTTGATCGGTCTCGGACTCGAACCGTTAACCACTGATTAGCACTAATGGGCACTGATAAAGCTACGGAATGGACGATCGTTTAAGTTCATCAGCGCCGGTCTATGATTGCTCGTATCAAGCTGAATTCGTTGCATCTAGGTAATCCATGAAGGCGGCAAACCTTAGAAGGCGGGGCAAAGCAAGGGCACCTGCTTTGCGGTTGGAGTGGTTTGCTTTTTTATCAGTGGCGATCAGTGCTCATCAGTGGTTAACCGGTTCGTTGCCTTGTTCGACTGAGGCGACCCACTGAAACTGTCGAGGAACCATAAATAGCCAGGTAAAATATTAGGCGCAAAGAACATGCGTAATCTCCAATCGACTTAAAAAGTCTGCGGTTCGGTGTTATAGCTGAGGGAAAGCCCACCAATGTATCGCTATTTGTTTCCTTCGCCTATCCCTAGATTTTTAAACTAGAGCGTGTCTTTGAACTAAACCAGCCCAACGCTGAGGCTCTAAGAGTTAAGCGAGAAAGAGCACTGAGCCAGCGTTGCCCTCGGCAGCACGGTCCGCTGGCCAGCCTCTGCCTTGGTCGCCTTGGCCGCGCACTCTTTCTCGCTCACGCTGGGACGAGATCATTCCCAGACACGCCCTAAGTTTAAACCCAGATACGCCGGGGCATCACAGTCGCACTTAAGAGCGGCGACGGCGATGGACGGCGAAACCCAAGATGCCCAACCCGGCTAAAGCAGCGTAGGTGGCCGGCTCGGGGACGGCAGAGGCGGTAACCGACAAAACGCCATTACCTTGATCGAAGGAGTAGGTGTTCAAGCCATCGATGCCGGTCCAGATATCACCGGAGCGGGTCATAGCGGTGGCAGCAACCGAAACGTTGGCAAAGTCACCCGAGCTGCTGCCAAAGTCGAACAGGTCGTAGGATTCCGTCTGGTTAATGTTGTAGCTGGTGAAGCTGACGATTTTCAGCGTGCCATTGAAGGTTATCTTACCACCTACGGTGATCTTGTCAAAGTCGGTGCCGGCCACCCCGTCATTGCCCGCCAACTCCATCGTGGTGGTGCTGGTGGCGTTGAGGGTCAGGTCGCTGGTGAAGGACAACACCCCGGGGCTATTGCCGGCGGCGAGGAACGCGCCGTTGGCGATGGTGGTGGCGCCACCGACCGTGCCCGAGCCGCTGAGGGTTGCGCCCGAGGCGACGGAAACTGCGCCAGTGGAGGCCGACTGATCGCCATTAATCAAAAGCATACCTCCACTCACGGTTGTCAGTCCCTTGTAGGTGTTGTCGCCGGCGAGAACCCAGGTGCCGGTACCGCTCTTGGTAAGGGAGAGAACATTGTCGCTGTCGCCCACTCCACCGGTGTTGGAAATCACCCCGGCCATGGTGTTGGCCCCCGCGTTACTGCCCTCCAGCGTCAGCTTCTTGGCCACCCCAGCTGTCGTGGCGGTCTGGGAGGCAAACGCGCCGCCGAGCGTCAACGTGCCGGTGCCGGAGCTGACCACGATCGCTCCGCCGCCAGTCACGGCTCCGTTAATATCAATACTGCGATCGTCAGCATCGGCAGTGGCACTGCCGTTGTAAGTCAGGGTAGCGGTAAGGGCAACATTGCCCATCGCAATGTTGCCGGTGCCGTTGGAACCGATGCCGCTGTTGCCCAAACTCGCTACAGTCAGCCCACCGTTGAGGATACTAACTATACCCGTATAGGCGTTGGTTGTACTGCCGAAAGTTTGGGTGCCACCAGCGCTTTTATTGATATTAATTTTCCCCTTGGTTTCCAGGATGGCGCCTGAAAAACTGCCGCTAATATTGCCAACAGACAGCGTAACAGCTGTGCCGGAGGTGTTCGCGACACTGCCTGCGCCATTCAAGCTCGTTTGGTTAGTATTGAACCCATTCATGTCCCACGTGGCTCCAGATCCAATTGTAACACTAGTTCCGTGTTGGCCCAGCGCCGTAGTACTGCCTGACTTAACCGTGCCTGCGTTGATACTGAATTTGTTAAACGTATTGGCCCCGCTGAGCGTCAACGTGCCGCTGCCCGTCTTGGTGATCTGCGTACCCGCGGCTGCCGTGATGACGGAGCTAATGGTCGCGTCGGCGTTCGCCGCGATGTTACCGGCGGCACCAAAGGTCAGGGTACTTGCGCCCGATACGGTGTAACCCGCGGTATCAAACTGCAACCCACCCACGGTGATGCCCGTACCAAGCGTCACGGTGCCTGCCGTCCCGCCGAAGACAGCGGTGTCGTTATTGGCGTTAGTCCAAGCGGTGGCGCTGCCAGCCGTTGCCGCAGTGCTCCAGTTGGTTGTCGAGCTGTCCCACGTGCCGAGGCCGCCATCAGCTTCGGCGGTGCTATCCGTGCCGTCCCAGAATAAATTCGCAGCATGCGCGGGGATGATCGGGTTCAAGGTGAGTGCAAGGAGCGATGCGGCCAGCAGGTTAGGACTGGTGCGTGGAATCTTAATTGGCGATTTGGATTTCATTGGTGTTATTTGCTGAAGTTAAGGAGCAGCCATGGCGACATTGCTGATCCAGTCTATTAAACCCTATTTCACCAAACTGCGGCATCCTCATTTCTTAGGAGTGCATCGAAATGGGGTCACCCATTTTGGCCGATATTGAATGAGGGGACATCGGTTATTGCTTGAAGCAGAACACCAAACCTTATCAGGACGATCAGGTTTAAACATACGAGAAATCACCGTTTTTTCTTTCGTTCTGGTTTTGCCCCCGCCACCGAGTGTGCACCTCCGCAAGACTGGCTTCCCACCCTGTTAATCACCTAAAACATTAACAGACATCAGAATTTAAAATCAAACACCCCGGTACCACCTTAAAACAAGGACCAACATCGATCTTGATAACCGCGAAAAAACGCAGGGAACAAATATCAATACAGGTTTTTTTCTTTGCGCTCCCTGCGTTCTCTCGCGGCAAAACTGCCTTGGTTTTATTCAACACGTTAAATGCTACTGCCCAATCGTTTTGAGTGTGATCGGCAGTTTATGTGGATAGGTTATTCCGAAACTAGGACACCGGATTTTTAACCGCGAAGTCGAACCAGAGTCTCGCGAAGCGAACCAACCGCAAAAGGCGCGAAAACACGCAAAACTCGCCGGCGTATCAGGCAATCTCGCCCCGACAACCCTGAGCAGAGTGGAAGTCTGCGCTATTTTTCGAACCGTTACTTACCTGCTTTGCCCGCGCACCGCCGCATTGTGTCACCACCATCGCTGCGGAACTTCGAAGTTTCAGCTTAGAGCCGTCGTAGAAAGAAAACGACGTTGGCGCTTAATTTTAAACGGGATTGTGCCGTAATAGGTTAAAACCGTTATGCCCATTCTTATCTTAATCAGAAGACTGTTCGCTCCTGAAAACCCTGCCTGTAAAAAACCCTTTCACCTTAATATTAAACATTTTTGGCACAAATGAACTCATTACCTCGAGCCTACCCGCGAACGGCAGGCATCCCCATAAATGAGGATGCCACTTAGGCAGGGTTAAGTGTAGTATCTTGGCCCCCCACCGCACCCCAATCCATGAAAACCCTAATTTTAGCAGGCTCGCTCGTGCTTTCATCGTTGGTACCGGCAACCGCTGGCTATGCTGCGCAGGCTAAGCCAAACATCATCATCGTCATGCCCGATGACGCCGGCTATGGCGACTATGCCTGCCTCGGCAACCCGATCATTCGCACACCCGCTGTGGATGCATTTAAGCAGCAGGGTCTATTGCTTAAACAGTTTCACGTGAGTGCAAGCTGTGCGCCCACTCGTGCCAGTTTACTGAGTGGAAAACATGAGTTTAAGAATGGAGTTACCCACACCATTTTTGAGCGCGAGCGGATGAGTCTGGAAACGGTTACCCTCCCCCAAGTACTTAAAACTGCTGGTTACACCACGGGTATTTTCGGGAAATGGCACCTCGGGGACGAAGAGGCCTATCGCCCAGAAAATCGCGGCTTCGACGAAGTTTACGGCCACGGGGGCGGCGGCATCGGCCAGACTTATCCCGGCTCCTGCGGAGATGCGCCGGGCAATAACAACATCGACCCCACTTTTTGGCACAACGGAAGCTTTGTGAAAACCAAGGGGTACTGCACCGATTTACTTTTCACCCAGGCCTTACAGTGGATTAGTCATAAACGCTCCGCAGATCAGCCCTTCTTCGCTTTCATCGCGCTTAATGCAGCGCATACACCGCTCGTCGTACCTAAAAACTACTATCAGCACTACCTCGGCAAACCGGGGGTGACGGAGGACGTCGCCAAGTTTTACGGGATGATCGAGAACATCGACACCAACTTCGGGGTGCTGCTCGCAAAACTCACGGAATGGCAAATAGCAGACAATACCGTGGTCATCTATCTGGGTTCAGATAACGGAGGTTTTGCTCCCGCGACTAAGGTCTTCAACGCAGGAATGCGAGGCAGCAAGATGACACCCTATCAAGGCGGTACACGGGTGCCGTGCTTCCTGCGTTGGCCCGCAGGCGGCGTTCCGGCAGGCATGGAGAGCGATGCCTTGACCACCACTTACGATTTATTCCCTACACTCGCAACGGTTGCGGGCGCAGCTTTCCCCGATCGGGTGAAACAACAAGTTGAGGGTCGTGATCTAGGGCCCCTGCTCAAAAATCCTAAGGCCGAGTGGCCCGAACGCACATTGATCCGTCATATCGGCCGTTGGGCCAAAGGTAAGGCCGCAAGCGCCAAATACAATGGCTGCGCGGTACAGAACTCCCGCTTCACCCTCGTCAACAACACGGAACTCTACGACCTAAGCCAGGACCCCGGCGAGAAGAACAATGTTATCGGCGAATATCCCGAAGTTGCCGCCGACCTGCGCCGAAGTTACGACCACTGGTGGAACGAGATTCAGCCGGATCTCATCAATGAAAATGCTATAGGCCCAAAAATAAATCCGTTTAAGGAACTTTACTGGAAACAATTCGGTGGTGGTCCCACCGAGGCTGAATTAAAAGCAATGGACCCCTACTCCACCACGCTCCCCCACTAATAAACCACGCCCTATGACATCGATACAAGATGATTATTGAAGGCAAAACGGTCCTGTTAATCGGCAGATAATCAACGGCAAGAAGCGGGTGATGAGAACCGCGAACGCGCCTTGTACACTTGCCAAAAACGGCCCCATCAACCTCATCAAGCAGCCTACAACCTATTGCCAGTGAGCACAGCAAACACAATATTCCGATGCCCTTGGTGGGTAAAAGTGAAGCGCCGCAACCGCCGATCACGCACGATGTATAAAAAAATGACACCGTTCTGCATGTTTGCGGTAGCATTTCTGCTTTTCGGAGTTCTCCACTGCCAAGCCACTCCTGAGGTGCCTGTTGCGGCAATCAGCGAACTGCCCACATCGGTGCTTGAACAAAAATTAACAAGTATCAACCAGGAGCTCAATCAACTCGCCACCTTCAGCTTCCGCAGTGGAGTCGGCGGGGTGGGCTACCGTTCGCGAGCCTATACGACTCCCGCCCACCAGGAATGGGTTCAAATTGAGCTCAACGATGAACAACACATAGACCAAATCGTGCTGGTTCCCTGCATTTGGAGGGATGCCAAGGCGGGGTTCCGCGCCGACGGTTTCCCGCGTGCGTTTAAAGTTTATATTGGATCGAAGCAAAATCCGCAGGGAACGCTGGTTGCGGAGTTTGGAGAAGCCGCCAAGTTACTACCGAGACTTGCCCCGCTCATCATTAACTGCCCCGGGACTGTCGCCACTTGGGTACGCGTTGAGACCACCGCGCTTTCACACCGTGCCTGGGACGGTCAATACATCTTTCAATTGTCCGAAATCCTCGTTTTTAGCGGCAAGGAAAACGTCGCCTTGCATCAAAGGGTCAACTCCTCGTCTGGCGAGGCAGGCAGTACCTCCGCATGGAACATCCACAATTTAGTGGATGGATTCATGCCTTATTTGATGGATGCAGGTACCGGAGAAAAAAGTATAGCATTCCTCAGTAACTTTAGCACCCGTGAAGCCGATGAACCCAAGCAACTGACCATCGACCTCGGGGCAAATTATCCGTTGAGTCGGATTCATTATCACGCCACTGACGTGAGCGACACAGCGCCGCAATCAGAGTCGGATGATTTCGGTATTCCACGCCACATGGTCATAGAAGGAGCAAGCCAGCCCGACTTTTCGGATGCAGTTCAGTTAGCTGAATTTCACATAAAATCTATTTATGATGCGGGACCTATCCTTATGGAACGCTTCCCTGACACCGTTTGCCGCTATGTGCGCATAAGGGTAATCGAACCGTTTATAAATACCCGGGGCACTAACCTCGGCGCACAGTTTGGAGCGGCAGAGATCGAACTCTTTTCCGGCGGACGAAATGTAGCGTTAGGGCGATTGTTCCAGGGTAATTTAAAAGTGACAGGCCCTGACCGATCTTACTCCGCGTTGACAAATGGGCGCAATCTTTATGGCAAAATCCTGCCGCTCAAGGAGTGGATGTCAGAGCTGGGGCGGCGCCATGATCTGGAAATCCAGCGGCCGCATATCCAAAACGAGTTGAGTGTTCGACGTGCCAGCCAGAAAACCATGCTGACTTGGTTAAGCTGGCTGACCGCAGGTCTCGCAGGCAGTATTGTGATTATCATTTTAGTCAATCGTACCATAATGATAACGCAAATCGCCACGATTCGAGAGCGGCTTGCGGCCGACTTGCATGATGAACTGGGGGCCAACCTGCACACCATCGGCTTATTAAGCGACCTGGCTTTGGGTGCACGCGAATCGGAGGAGGAATCTGCCCGACTCTACGGGCGGATTCGGGCGGAAACCGAGCGCTCTGGAATCGCTGTAAGGCATTGCAGTAATATGCTGAGCGCAAATGGCCTTTATACTGATCTCTTGGCCGACATGCAACGAGCATCCATCCGGATTATGGCGCGACTCGAACACGAGATCACTATCGAAGGCGATGAACATCTTAAGGCACTAAAACCCCGTACTCGCGCCGACTTGTTTTTATTTTACAAGGAATGTCTAGTCAACATTAGCCGCCACTCCGGAGCCACCAAATACACGACATGGCTCCAAGCCACGGCAAATAATATACAACTAAAAATATGCGATAATGGTCGGGGCATCGACCCTGAAGGAAGCGGTAGCCCACCCGCATCACTTCAGCGTCGAGCGGGACTACTCGGTGCGACCGTAAGCATCGAAACACCTCAAGGTGGTGGAACCTGCATCGTACTCAAACTGAGGACCCGGCGATGGGGATTTCGTAAATAAATTTAAAAAATGAATCAAATAATACGAATCATGATGGTTGAGGACCACCCCGAATATCGCGAAATTGTGGCCTTATCTCTGGGTAAAGAAAAAGACATGGAAGTGGTTAGCCAGTTCGGCACCGCAGAACGGGCGCTGCGAAGCGCCAGCGATCCCGACTGTGGAGGCAGGCCGGATATTATCCTTCTCGATCTGCATCTGCCTGGCATGAGCGGACTAGAATCAATTTCTAACTTTCGCACTGGGTTTCCCAGCGCAAAGATTATCGTACTCACCCAGTCGGATCGGGAAGAAGACGTGCTCAAGGCCATCCGGCTTGGCGCTGCCGGTTACTTACTCAAATCCTCCACCGTAAAGCAGCTTACCGAGGGTATTCACACCGTCAGGGAAGGCGGTGCCTTACTGGATTCAAAATTGGCGAGGTTCGTGCTCGAAACGCTCAAAACAAACCTACCCGTCGGCGAAATCGCGCAAGCGCTATCCAAACGCGAGATGGAGATTCTCGCGCTTCTAGCAGAAGGACGAGTGAAAAAAGAAATTGCCGCCCAACTGAATATCAGCCCGACCACGGTGATCAGTCACGTCGAGCATATTTATGGAAAGCTTAATGCACCGAATGCCCCTGCTGCAATCGCCAAGGCCTTCCATTTCGGCATCCTCCCGATCAAGAAACCGGTTTGAGCCGACTGGAAAAAAAAAGCCGACGAAATCCTAGCTCCCTGTTAATTATAACCGTGCATCTCCTTCCGCCACCTCCCCGACGCTGCACTGCCCGCCTACGCCAACCGGGCTTTGTGCTGATCGCTGTACTGCTCATGGTCACCCTTTTGGTGGGCATGGTCTTAATTATGTCTACCATGGTGAACACCGGTCTCCGTTCGGCTGGCACCCAGATGACCGCAGACTCCTCCCGGCAATCCGCCCTTTACGCCCTCGATCTCGCGCTCGGGGAACTCCAGGTTGCCGCTGGACCCGACCAGCGTGTGACCGCCACCGCAGATATCCTCTCGGAGGGCACAACGACTACCCCCGCCACCGGCCACGCCAAGTGGGCCGGAGTGTGGGATACCGCCGGCTATGATCCCTTAGCCCCCACGACGAAAAAATTCGTGGCGTGGCTGGTTTCGGGCAAAAACGTCGCCGGTCAATTTGCTCTGCCGAGCGGCACCACCAACTCGACCCTCAGTGCAGCCAAGGCAGCTGCAAGCGATGAGGTTACGCTCTTTAATGGAAAAAACGCGGACGGCACCCCCAACGCCACAAGCACGGTCAAGGTGCCCAAAGTACTCATCGACAGAGACGCCATCACGGGGGCTGAACGCCATTTTGCCTTTTGGGTAGAAGACGAAGGCGTCAAAGCCGACCTGCGCTGGAATGAAGGTGGATTCACCACTGCCGCAGCCAAACAACAGTCACGGCTCGCCAGTTCCCCTGGCCCCGATTTCGGGCAATTTGGGGCGCCCTTTACCCCCACTTACCCCCTCGATACCACCACCAATGGCTGGCTCGCCACGGCAGCCAAAGCCGGTGACGCAGCGGACTTGAATCCCCTCCTCTCGGCCACCTCTACTTGGCTGCAGGCCAACCGCCACGACATGACCATAGGCTCCCAAGGCGTGTTGGCCGATGTCAAACGAGGGGGCCTACGGCGCGATCTTTCCCTCGCCTTTGAAATGGATGGCACCGCCGACACGACCCCTGCCATGACCCGTTTTAATAACCAAACCAAAGAGTTTACCGGCACAGGGGATTTAACAACCGATCCACTTTCAGCAGCAGATCCGACTTACAAGGTGGACAATATCATCCAGCGCCACCTCTATTCTTACGTACCCAGAGCTGGGCACCGGGTTCGAGGACCTACCTGGCACGTGTTGCGCGATTATTATAATCTCTATAAAAGGACCCAAACATCGGGGAGTGGCTATACCATGACCGCCCGGTCGATTAACGACGTCACCCCTGCGCCCCTCGGTGCGGGATGTGCTGATTTACACGGGATTAACACAGGCATGGTGGAAACCCAAGAAACATTAAAAGCTGCACCTAGTAATCCACTTACATTAGGTGCATATCGCTATATGCCGTTGCGGGGAAATTATAGTCCGGTACTGCTCAGTACGCGTTTTATTTTAAGTGCGGTGGCGGTAGATAAAGGCGTCGCACCCAACACAGCCAACCAGGCCACCCTTGCACTAGGGTTGGAGCCGATTTTTTATTTATGGAATCCTTATAATGTTACATTAAAGATGGACAATGTTTCGGTGCGACTGAGCGACGGCAACTCCGCACCCTTTATGTTGACCATTACCGTGGTTGACGGTGGTACGTCCACAGAACACCCAGTCATTCCCAACATGGCCTGGCTTTTTTCGTCCAATGGTGGAAATGGTCGGACGGTTTATTCCCTTACCGACAATGGCAGTAGCTTAACTATTGCCCCAGGTGAAGTCGTCGTTTTCTCCCCAACCGCAACAGTATCCGCAACCAGCTTCCAAAGCCCAACGGGGAACATCATACCAGCCAGTCCAGGTTACAACATCAGCTCCAATGGCGGGATTGTATTTAGAAAAATAAAAATTACCGGGGGGAGCAATTTCGGTACCGCAACCACAAACGCCCTACCCATTACGGTGAGTAACGCAACGACGATAAAAATCCAAGTCGATCTTAGCACTACAGCCGCAGTCTTGCCCTACACTTACCTGAATTTTACTCCAGCCAATATCACCTCTCCGACGACAACGAACGCTTACCCGATTCAGCAAACCTATCTCAATTTAATGGCAGCGAAAGATGGCGAAGCCCCTAGTCCCGGAACGATCAGTGGCATCCTTGCCACCGATATTGATAATAGAAAAGAATACCTGGCCCAGATGACCTACAACCTCAAGCCGACGAGCGCAGTTGTCTACACTAAGTCTACCGGAGGAACGGCGACCTCGCCACCGGTTGAACTTTTTGCGCGCACCAACCCCCTGGCTGTCTCCGCGCGTAACACGCCCTGGCGTTTCAGTCCATTCGATCACTTTTTATCCATGAGTACCGGAACGAGCATTAACACCCTGCTCAACGCAGGAGGGCAATCCGTTACGGCACTCAATGCAGGTCGCAATGGGTTTTATGGCAAAGATTACGATACCAGCGGGAAATCATTTATCCCGATGGTCTCGATACCAACAGGGCCGATACTATCCCTCGCTGCGTTTCGCCATGCAGCGCTCAGCCTCAATGCGACCGACCCACTCCACCAAGTTGGCAATTCGCTCTCCAACCCCTACATTCCAGGTACCGACCTCGCCGGGTTGGTCGACGACGGCCAATTTAAAACACGTAAAGATGATCTTACAGACTCGATAGCTTGGACCTATGACAGTTCGTGGCTCATCAACGATGCGCTCTGGGATCGCTATTTCCTGTCTGGCATCGCGCCGCCCTTTAGTACTGATGCTTCAGGATATAGTGCCACCGCTACAACCGCGTCTACTCTGACGCAGTTTTTCTCTGCCACACCGGCTGCAGCCAACGCCAACCCGGCCCTGCGACCGATAAACTCCACCAGTAAGACCATCAGTTCGATTATCAGCGATCTAAGCGGTAACAACGGATACAAACACATGGCGGCTTATAGTATGATCAACGGCGCCTTTAATATTAACTCAACCTCCATCCCCGCTTGGACCGCTCTGCTCTCGGCCAATCGTGATCTTAAAGTTGCCTATACCGAACCGAGCACGAGCGCAACCGCCACCGACTCCACCACCGGCACCCCCTTCCCTAAGACAGCTCAACCGAGCGGCCCATCAACGGACGCATGGACTGGCTTCCGTCGGCTGACAACACCGGAGATCACGGGCCTGGCGACCGCGATCGTAGCCCAAATCAAACTACGCGGCCCCTTTCAAAGTATATCCGACTTCATCAATCGTCGACTGTCGACTGATGCGTATGGATATTGGGGCGCGGTCCAAGCCGCTATTCAAGCGACGGGGATAAACTCAGGAATCTCAGGTATCGACGATCAAGGGACAACCCCCAGCTACACCTTGACCGGAGAATCTGTGACGTGTTTTTTAAATGAATCGCCCGGGACCGGGTCCACGGCCACAGGAATAAATGGCTCCATAATGCAGGCCGACATTATCGAGCCGATTTCATCCCGGCTCAGTGCCCGCTCCGATACCTTTAAGATTCGCGCCTATGGCGAAACCCGCGGCCGTGATGGCAAACGCACCTCCAAAGCGTGTATAGAAGCGGTGGTGCAGCGCGTACCTGAGTATTTTGACCCGACCAACAACCCCTGGGATGACGACACCGTGCAAAGTTCCGCCGCGTTGACCGCTGATAACAAAAAATTCGGCCGACGTTTTAAGATTATTCAACAACGCTGGCTCAACCCAGATGAATTCGCCCCCAACTCCTAACTGAAATGCGCTCTCTATATAAACCGTTTTTATTAGTTGTGCTCGGCCTGGTGAGCTGGGGTATGCCCCTCGGATTACCTGCACAGGACACGACCCGAGCCAAGCCGAATACTACCCTGATTGAATTTACCTGTGTGGCCTGGGAGATGCCTCGATATGAGGCCCTACTTTATCGTCATGGGAAAACCTATCTGCCCTTGGTTCTGCGCAACGGCCGTCGCACGCTTCCACTCAAGATCGAGTCAACACCGTCATTTGAAATATATATCCCCGGCATCGGTAAAGAGGGTAAACCCCAGTACAAAAAAATCGGCGCAGCAGCGCTCCCTGCCGGAGCCAGTAAGGTCATGTTGATGATCGATCAACGTCCAACCCTTGCACCAGATGAGTTGCCCCTCTCGATCGTGGCGGTGGAAGACTCATTTGAAAATTTCCCGCTGGGGAGCTATCGCTTCATCAACGCCACGGAAGTGACCCTGAATGTAGGCTTCTCCACCACAACCCGGTTAATCCAGCCAGGAAAAACAGAAGTGATTAAACACTCATCCCCTAAAGAAGCGGAGTACGTTCCGGTGGCAATAGCCTTGGCCAGCAACGACCAATTGGTGTTCCAAACCAGCCTTTACTGGGAAGCGCGTGGCCGGGAAGTGATGGTCATGCTTCCGCCAAATGAGGGAATGGGTAGCAACAAACTCCGCCTGCGCTTCGTATCGGATTACGTGCCCCCGCCTAGCCTAGAAAAAAAGCCTTAATCATCCCAATCAATGACTTTTTTTGCAGCAAAGTCGCCTGTGCGCCGTGGCCGTTTTTTGAGTGGTACCGGATTTACGCTTATCGAGTTGCTGGTGGTGATGGCAATCATCGGAAGCCTAGCGATGCTGATGAGATTTAACACACCCAAGAACGGCCCCTCGGAAGCAGCAGGACAATTGCAGGCCTATGTAAGCCACGCCCGCACCCTCGCCCGTGCGACGAATTCGGTCGTCCGTATTGTATTACCCTGCGATCCAGCGGCGGGTGAAAACAACCTCCGGTCGATGCTTTTGGTTTCGTACGCAGACACTGCTCCGAAAGGATGGGTTATCACTACGCCCGTGCAGTCCCTGGCTCCCGGATCGCTTTTATCGACCACCTACAGCACCACGACGTCCAAGATGAAACTTAATTTAACTTCGGGGATGACACCGCAAGATGGAACGAGCGGAGTCGATTGCATCTATATTGAAGTCAATAATGTTGGTGAAATCACCGCGCAAAGCGGCCAGCAATTTGTCATGGTCGAAGGTCGGCTCGATCCAACGACCTACGCGGCCATTGTACAAAATAGCGATAATCGGGCCGGATTTATCGTTCGTAACGCGGGAGGGCAAGTTGCCTTTCGCAGTCCCAGTGAAATCATCGCACCCTAGTAGGCAACAACATCAAACTTGTCGGATAACCGCGTGGTCGATTGCCGAAGGTTACCACTCTTGTATCAGTGCACTGAAGGGGTTAACTTGGATCGGGTTGTTCGATCGGAAACGGAGTTTTTAACCACTTATGGGCACTGATTAACACTGATAAACCAATCCAAGAAGTCTGAACCCAAATGCACCGACACTTTAAATGTTACTACCTACTAGTAGGCCTAAACGACCCCACGCATGAATTATATACGTTATTACCGCAGGATTAACTACACCCGCAAACCGCTCAGCGCCTTTTCACTTATAGAAGTTATCATCGCAGTGGGAATTTTGGGACTGGCGATCCCTGCCATACTGGGAATGCTCACGATCTCGGGGCAGAATAGCACCGTTGTGGTCGACCACCAAGAGGCGGCGGGTGTACTCGAATCGACCTCGCTTTATTTGCGCGGACAACTACCCGATGCCAACGCCAGCACGACCTATGCAACAGTCGCCAACGTGCTTTCGTGGCGCAACAATTCGACGCCTTTATACGCCTATCGGCAATCGAGTTCGCAAGACATAAAGATCTCTACGACCCGCCCAACCGACTTCACGGTGATTGATCGGCGGCTTTATATAGTTATTTTATCGCAGGCGCCCGGCGACACGTCGCGATTTCCCGACGCGTCATCGTATATCACATTCCAAACTACAGCGGCGGTAACGGATGCGTACCTGCCGATGACCCTCACGCTCTATGCAGCCGCACCGAACGCTGCCAGCGCTAATCTGACCAGCCAAGAAATAGCTAAATGCCCCTTTATTTTAAGGCGATGACACAAAGTAATTATTACTCAAAGAGTCGCTCATCGCAGCGTGCGTTCACGTTGATTGAGCTGCTGGTTGCTATGACTGTTTCGGTCCTAGTTGTAGCCGTGATTGTGATGATCGCTCGACAATCGACCCTAGTGGTTAAAAACACGACAGGTCGCTTGAGTACCCAACAGGAAGCCGCCTTGGCACTCGACTATATTGCCGCCGATTTTGCCGAACTGGTGGCACCCCGACGCGGCCAAAGCACCTTGGCGTTACTGCCTGAAACACTCACCGGAACAGCGGACAGCACGGCCAGCTCGTTCTGGATTATGATGCTCACACGTCCTAAGGCCCAGACCGAACGCGGTGCGCTAGGGGCCGTGAGTTACCGACTACTTTACACCGACCCGGTGGTTGCGGCGGGTCCCACTCCCAGCTTCGGTCTTTATCGAAGCGTACTGACCGCTGCCGTAACGACGCAGAGCCTTCTTAATCTAAATGATTTATATAGTGGTTATTGGCAAACAAACTGGGTGGCCTACCAAAGCGCCGACTCAGGGAAAACCCTTTTGGGTGATTTTCTAATCAGCAATGTGGTGGATATTAAAGTGGCTTTGCGGTATCGCAACAAAGCTGGGGTGTTGACGACCACCTCGGCACCTTCCGCCCAAATCAATTGGAGTTACCTGGGATTCGTAGCAGGAACTGCGGCGGGGGCCAGCCCTTCTGGTGCGCTAGCGACGGATGCGGAAACACAACGCCCCGAAAGTCTTGAAATCACTCTCACGCTCCTGCGGCCGGAAGGAGCGATGCTCTATCAATCCGACCGGGCTGATAAAATCAGTTTAACCACTGCGATTGCAACCTACGGCGTAACGGTTTCACGCATCATCCCTCTAGCGCCCACCGCCCTCTAACCCTGAGGACCGTTCAGAGGTAGCGTTGGTTTTAGACTGAAACCCAAAGTTAAAACCCACCACAGATTGCAGGTAGCACAGATACAATCCCTCAGGCGGTAATCGTGAAACCCAGAGGGGGATTTTTAACCGCGAAGTCGATCCCGAGACTCGCTAAGGGGACCAAGCCGGTTAACCGCAAAAAGCGCTAATACCAACGATTGAATTGTTTAGGACTTTTCCCCGACATGGGCGAGACGCCCAAGCCACGCTCGGAACCGCCCGACGTGGCACGGGCGTCTCGCCCGTGGGATTTGAGTCTACACGCATTCAGCTGCTGGTATAAATCGCAAAGTTCACCGGACGATTACATTACCGGATTAGAGTAAAACTTCGGCGTTCGGGTTTAGCCGTCATTTTAGAGGGGTGGTGGGCAGCTCCGGCCAGACGTTTTGATTCGGTTGATTCAGTAGCCGAATCAAAACAGGATTTCCTTGCGGCAAAAATTGCCCCACAGGTTAATCCGAGCCGACTTAGTGCGTTTTCCGTTTAAAGACACCCCACTCCGGATCCATTTTTATTTAGTTTAACTTATTTTCAAATAACCAGTTAGGAGATTATAATTTATTGTGGCCCATGACATGCTATTCGAGTGGCATGACTACCCCTTTTCGTTCGTTTCTCGGCGTCTATACACACGCGTTTCTTGATTAACGGAGTGTTTCTGAGATTGAATGATCACCGTCACTCGCACGTATAAGACGCTGCATAACTTAAAAGAGACTTGATGGTCAACCGCATGCGTGGCTAACCATGCCCCCTTTTTTTAGGTCGATCATCGCGTCCGTTGGATTCCGCTCAGTTTGAAGCTAACATGAGTCAAGGCCCCACCATTAATTTTAACCGAGTAGAACAGCGAAATCATTGGATGCTGAGTTTCTTACCCCATTTTCGCCTTTCGCTTTTGGCTGCGTACATTGCTGCACTCGTCGCACCATTCAACTCCGCTTGCGCGGCAAGTTTATTCTGGGACGGCACTACTACCACCGTCGACGCGGATGGCGGTAGCGGCACGTGGGACAGCTCGACGACCAACTGGAGCACTGCGGCAACGGCTGGCAGCGCCACCGCTTGGACTAACGCCAATAACGACACCGCTGTCTTCGGTGGAACGGCCGGCACCGTAACGCTTGGCACGGGCGTTACAGTCGGCGGGTTGCAGTTTGATACAGCGGGTTACACTGTATCGGGCGCAAGTACCCTGACCTTTGGTGCCGCCGGTAACATCGCGGCGAACGCCGACGCGACCATTAGCTCCGTCATCACGGCAGCCGCGGGTACGCAGATCACCAAGACGGGCAGCGGCACGCTGACTCTCGGAGGAGCCAACACGTTTACCTCATTCAGTATCAGCCAAGGTACGGTCAAGTCAGGCAGTACTACGGCGCTGGGCCAAAACGGAAGTAGTGTTACAATTGGATCTGGAGCCACGTGGGACATGGCCGGGAAAAACCACAATGTCCAAACGAGCTTGAATGGTAGTGCGGGGGGCTTGATCGTAAACACCTCCAGCACAGCTGTTACGCTGACTGTTGGCAATACTAGCGGCAGTTTTTCAGGCGACATCCAGGAAACCAGCGGGAAAATTAGTGTCAATAAAGCCGCTGGTGGCACCCAAACTTTCGGCAGTACAACCAACGCCTATACGGGTACAGTTAATATCGCCAACGGTGGGCTGACTGTAGCGAGTTTGGGCAACAGCGGCACCGGTTCCAACGGCACCGGCAACATTACGATGGGGAATTCGGGCGTTACCGCTACCCTGACTTACAACGGCAGTGCCACTGCCGATGCTGACGAACGCAGTATTGATATTAACGGAGCCGTGACTGGCGGCGGAGCGATCGTGGACAGCTCCGGCACCGGCACGTTGACGCTCGGCGGCGCGTTTGCCTCCCAGACCAGCTTAGTGACCGGGGTGGCCAAGACGCTGACACTGCAGGGCAGTAACACGGGTGCCAATACCATGGCCGGGGTGATTTCCAACACCGGTGGAGTGGGCGACAGTGACAATGTTCTCTCCCTCACCAAGAGCGGTACCGGCACCTGGGTTCTCTCAGCGGCCAACACCTATACAGGCCTGACCACTGTGAGCGGAGGGACATTGGCAATCGGTAGCGCAGGGAGTCTGGCGAATAGCAACGCGCTCACGCTCGGTGCGAGCGGTGCGGCCGATTTCGCCAACGTGGGCCAAACTCTTGGTGCGGTTACCAACGACAACACTGCGACCAACGGGCTTAACTTTAGCGCTGCGACGGGCACAGTGACCTTAGCGAGTTTGAGTGGCGCGGGCAACACGCGCTTCGGCAGCGACGGCGTGGTCACGGGCGGGATTTCGGCAGGGACGGTGAACGCAACGGGGCTGCTCACGGCGAACATTTCGGGTGGCACGGTGGGCGCAGGTTCCTTGAGCGCGACGACCGTTAGTGGCGGCACCAACACGGTGACGGGTGCTGCGGGCATCACCACGCTTTCCAGCGGTACGACGACAGTCGGTGGCGTGGCTACGATCGGAACGCTTTCCGGCGGCACCGCCAACTTGAACGGAGCGACCAGTGCGGTCACGACGCTCAACGGCGGCACGGTTAACTTGGCCTCTGGAACGACGCTCACGGTGAGTGACGGCACCACCTCCGGCGCGATCACCGGCACGGGTGGTAGCCTCACCAAAACCAGCTCTGGCACGCTCACGCTTTCGGGCACCAACACCTACACTGGCGCAACCACGGTGAGTGCTGGGGTGCTGAACCTTCAGAATTCGTCCGCGCTCGGCAGCACGGCCAGCGGCACCACGGTGGCTTCGGGTGCCGCTCTTCAGCTACAAAACGGCATTTCAATCGGCGCGGAGGCACTCACCCTCTCCGGCACAGGCGTGGCCAACGACGGTGCGCTGCGCAATATTTCCAGCAATAATACGTTCGCTGGCAGTGTTACTCTCTCTAGCGACACACGGATCAATTCAGACGCCGGTCTGCTCACCCTGTCCAACACGGGTACACTCACCGGCTCCGGCTTTAATCTTACCTTCGGCGGATCCGGCGACACCACGGTTAACCGCATCATCTCTACCAGTGGCGTAGTGACCAAAGACGGCAGCGGCACGCTGACGCTCGGCAGTGCCAACACGTTTACCTCCTTCAGTATCAGCGCGGGTACGGTCAAGTCCGGCAGTACTTCGGCACTGGGCCAAAACGGTAGTAGTGTTACCGTTGGATCGGGAGCCACATGGGACATGGCCGGGAAAAACAACAATGTCCAAACGAGCTTGAATGGCGCGGGCAGCGTCGCGAATACCTCCGGCACGGCTATTACGCTGACTGTTGGCGGTACTAACGGCAGTTTTTCCGGCGACATCCTGCAAACCAGCGGAGTCATTGGCCTAGCTAAATCAGGCGGTGGCACCCAAACGCTGACCAGCACGCTTAACACCTATACCGGGACCTTATCGATTGCCAACGGCGGGGTGAGCGTAGCGAGTTTGGGCAACAGCGGCACCGGTTCCAACGGCACCGGCAACATTACGATGGGGAATTCGAGCGTTACCGCTACCCTGACTTACAACGGCAGTGCCACTGCCGATGCTGACGAACGCAGTATTGATATTAACGGAGCCGTGACTGGCGGCGGAGCGATCGTGGACAGCTCCGGCACCGGCACGTTGACGC
>CAMBUJ010000005.1 GCA_945871005.1 Opitutus sp. GAS368
AGCCCGTCGTCGCCAGTTTGTGGAAGCATCCACTCAGCTCACCCACACCGATCCACGCGCGCTGATCGGCGCGCTTGCGGTAGCGGAAATGAGCGCTTGGGCCTGCTCCACCCAGGAAGCGTCTCCGATCGTGCTTTTGAAAAACCTCAGTGCACTGCCCGAGTGGCAAAAGCTGATCGGCGAAATGGAAGCTGCCTCAGCGGAAAACCTCAGCGTTCAGGCATTCGCGGCTCGGTTGGGGCTGGAGCAAGGTGTGACCGGCTACGTTTTTCACACGGTGCCAGTTGCCCTCTACGCTTGGTGGCGACATCGCGGAGATTTCCTCGGTGCCTTGGAATCCGCCCTCAATTGCGGCGGCGACACCGATACAGTGGGTGCGATCACAGCCGCTCTCGCCGGTGCCGACCTAGGCGTGACTGCAATACCGTCTGATCTCACCGGAGGAATCGCCGAGTGGCCACGATCGACGCAGTGGTTAACCCAATTAGCCGAAAAGTTAAGCCGTCAGGCGGAGAGCCAAGAGCCACTTGGCGCGTTGCCACTGTTTTGGCCCGCCCTGCCAGTGCGAAACCTCTGGTTTCTTGGAATCGTACTCACTCACGGCTTCGGCCGTTTGATCCCACGGTTTTAAAATTTTTTCAGCTCAACTCCTAACTCTTATCACCATGTTCGGCATTCGCTTCATCAAGGTTCAACCCGGCACCTACCTGCTCCAGTATCAAAACGGAAAAATAGTGCGCGAGGGCACCGGTGTTTCCTTTTTCTATTACGCCCCGACCACCTCGTTGGTCGCCATCCCTACCGCCAGTAACGAAGTTCCTTTCATCTTCGAGGAGACGACTGTGGATTTCCAGAAGGTGACAATCCAAGGGCAGATCACCTACCGAGTTGCTGATCCCAAGAAACTGGCAGCTCTTATGGACTACACCTTGGACGCCCGCGGCCAGGGCTATTCCTCGGACGATCCGGAGAAATTGCCGCAGCGTTTGATCAACATTGTTAACGTCCAAGCTCGGGCCCAGATCCAGAAACTGCCCTTGCGCCAGGCCGTGCGTGAATCGGATGCCTTGGTCGAAGCCCTCCGTCCGCGTTTGATCAGCTCGCCTGAAATCGCCGCGCTCGGCCTCGAAATCATCGGCTTTTCGGTGCTGGCCATAAAGCCGACCCCGGAAACGGCACGCGCACTCGAAGCAGAAACTCGCGAACAGCTTTTAAAGGAAGCCGATGAGGCGATCTTCCGCCGCCGCAACGCTGCGGTCGAAAACGAGCGGGCGATTAAGGAAAACGAGTTCAACACCGAGAACGCCGTTGAACTTAAAAAACGGCAAATTCGTGAGACGAAAATGGATGCCGACCGCGCCGTGCAGGAAAAGCAGCGCCTGCTGCGAGAGGCGGAAATGGCAGCGAGCGTGGCCCTGGAGCAAAAGAAGAAGGAACTGGTGGAGCTAACCGCCACCAACGCCCGTGCCGAGTCCGATGCCCGCGCCTATGGCATCGAGGCCACCATGAAGGCGTTGGGGAGTGCGGATGCCCGCACGTTACAGGCATTGGCCAATGCCGGCATGAACCCCGAGCAACTCATCGCCGTCGCCTTCCAGGAAATGGCCGGTCGAGCCGACAAGATTGGCCAGCTGAACATTTCGCCAGACCTGCTGCGCGAGCTGATGGGCAAGCGCGAAGGCTAACATGGACCGCCTCACTGAGAGCAAAATCGTACTCATCGTGCGCGAAACGCGCCTTGAAAAACTCAAGGCGCGTTTCAACACGGTCAGCCAGGCGCGCTTTTATGTGAAGCAACTGGGCGGGGATTTTACCGACTACGAATTGGAAGATGCCTCCTACCGCCAGGCGGTCACGCAGGCGCAGCAGGTGTTAACCCAGCTTGGGCGACTCCAAGTGGTGCAGCGGTCATTTTTGCCCAACTTCATTTTCGGCCCGAGCGACTTGGTCGTGGCGGTTGGCCAAGACGGTCTGGTGGCAAATACCCTGAAGTACCTGGATGGCCAGCCGTTGATTGGTGTGAACCCTGATCCACGACGCTATGACGGGAAACTGCTGCCGTTTCAGGTAAGGGACCTCGCGTCCATAACCCCCGAAGTTTTGCGCCAAAAACGCCCTCTCAAGTCGGTCACGATGGCGAAGGCCTCGCTGAATGACGGCCAAACCCTCTACGCGGTGAACGACCTGTTCATTGGCCCGAAGAGCCATGGTTCGGCCCGTTACACCCTGCACCACGGGACTCAGCGCGAGCGGCATTCATCCAGTGGGGTAATCGTTTCGACCGGGTTAGGCTCAACGGGCTGGTTCAGCAGCCTATTGGCGGGCGCACAGGGACTTATGGCCGGAATCGGGCAGGCCGACCGGGCGGATTCAGCGGCACATTTCCCCAAGTTGACATGGGACACGCCGTATCTGGTTTTCACGGTGCGCGAGCCCTTCCCGAGTCAAACGACGACCACCCAACTCGTTTTCGGACGGGTGAACGCCGAAACGCCGTTGGTTATTGAATCACACATGCCGGAGCGGGGTGTGATTTTCAGCGATGGGTTCGAGTCGGATTTTCTGGAGTTCAACTCGGGGGCGAGGGCTGAGATTCAGGTGGCGGAACGGCAAGGGAGTTTAGTCACCTAGAAATGTACCTCATAATATCCTATCAGCTGTTCTTGATAGATCCAATCCTGCGGCTACCGGTTGTCAGTAACCGACCAATCAGCTCACGGCCTTGCCATGGTCGATCAATCCTTTCGTCGGCAAAGAAACACTGCGCCTTGAACCAATTGGTGAATCGGAATTCTCCCTATTTAAGCATTCAGGTTATGGGTTTATCGATTACCCAATTCCTGGCTGAAAATGCTATAAAAAATAGCCCCAATTGAAAAACGTCTTCCCCATTATTGGTGGCCGGGTTCAGACCCGGTCATTGGAATCGCATATCGTTGATCACTGTAATCTTCACTGCGCGGCTTGCTGCTCATTGTCTCCGCACCTGCCGCAGTGGGAGGTGGAACCCGCAGCGCTGGAGGCTGAACTGCGCCTAGCGCGCCGGGCCCTCGCACCAAAGTGGCTAAAGTTGGTGGGTGGCGAGCCGCTGCTCCATTCCCGTCTGATCGAGTGTCTAGAGGTAGCTCACTCCGTGGACATCGCGCCTATTGTTTCCCTGACGACCAATGGCTTCTTACTGCCGCGTCAACCGAAGGAGTTTTGGGTGATGCTAAATGCACTTACGATCTCGCTTTACCCCCAGCCTGTTCTCCCGGAGCAGACCATCGTGTTGGTGGAAGCGCGGGCGAAGGAATATAACGTCCAGTTGAACTGGAAGCGTCAGGATTTTTTTGTGCAGATGGATCGTAAGTCCCTTTGCGAAGACGAAACCGAAAACGCCATCGTCTGGGATGCGTGCTGGCTGCGTCGGCGCTGTAATATGGTCCGCGATGGCAGGTTTTACGCCTGCACCCGCCCGCCCCATTTTGGTAAACTTTTACAGGCGGATTTTTCTGGTGATGGGATCCCTCTAGATGAGCGCTCGTCACTCGCTGAGGAGATCCAAACGTATCTGCAACGTCGCGAACCACTCGCGGCCTGCGCGCTGTGCCTAGGAGGGAATGCCAAAGAGTCTCCGCATCGTCAGTTACGCGCCGGTGAGGAGCGCATCTTCGCTGCCGGATGACTGTGGTGGCTTCCTACGCTCCTTTTGGTACGCGCCCTTGCTATTATGCGGCGGCGGGAACCGCTTATGGGCCGACAATCGAGTCGGTACTTAAGCAGCAATCCGCCCACAGCCGTTGGGACCTTTGCGGCGTGAAAAACTACCTGGATCGATCACCGGATGGCTGGCGGACGTGTTTTGCCGACATCCATGCGGTGCCACCTGAAACGGAATTAGTGGTGTCAGGAGATCGCTGCACGCTGAGGGCCGCCACGCCACCAAGCCCAAGCTGGACGTCTTTACCTGAGACTCTCGAACAGGCCGTAGCTAACTTGGTGTCAGATGGGCGCCGTACTGCGGTTGCGCTCAGTGGGGGCTTGGACAGTGCCTTGCTTGTCGCCTTACTTCGCAGAATCGGCCGCGACGACATCCCCGTGTTTACCCTTACAAGTGGACTGCCAGGATATTGCGAACGATCGGTGACGGAGTGTGCCGCAGCGATGCTCGGAGTTCAACAGCTGCAGGTGATTGAGACGAATGCGATGGAAATGGTGTCAGCCTTTCCTGCTGTCATCGCAGCGGCAGAGGTGCCGTTGTTTAACTTGCATCCGGTGAATCGCTGGCTGCTAAGCCGGGCCCTGCAACGTGAGGGATATGAAGTCCTGCTCACTGGCGATGGCGCGGATCAGGTCTTTGCTGGCAGCGACCCGCGCAACTATCTTCCGATCATTGGCGCGCTGACCCGGGCGGCTGGCCTTGAGCTGCGTTCACCCTTTTTCAACGAACAGGTCATGGCGTGTGCGCACCTCGCGACACCCGAAAAAACTCTATTGAGACAGACCGCCCGGCAGTGGCTACCTAAAGCCCTTTTCGATCGCCCAAAGTCCGCGACCTATGCTCCGGAACTGGACGTACGTGAATTTTGGAATGAGCCTGCGATTCAGGAGCTCGCGGCTCAACTTCACGTGGGGCCTGTGCACCCAAACGTGAATGCACAGGCCACTCTGTGGACCTCACTGGGGCTTTTGGCTAATTTAATAAACTGATGTGTGCCATCGCTGGAATCATCTCCGCGCAAGCGGATCTGGATTTCTCAAAGGGACAAGTGGCCTCAATGTTGCGGCGCATGCGTCATCGGGGACCGGATGGCTCTGGGCTGGTGGTTCGGCCTCGATGCGTGATGGGCTCAAATCGGCTCGCGCAAATTGATGCTGCTGGCGGTGGGCAGCCCATGTGCTCTCCCGACGGCCGCTGGATCCTGGTCTTTAATGGAGAGATCTACAATCATCGTGAACTTCGGCAGGCTTTGCTTGGGTTATGGCAATTCACTAGCTGCTCCGATACGGAGGTATTACTCGCAGCATTGATTATCTGGGGGGAAGCGGCCTTGCCGCGTCTCAATGGCATGTTTGCCTTTTTTCTCTGGGACAGCCGCAACCACTGCGGTTTTGCCGCTCGCGATCGGTTGGGGGTGAAACCCCTTGTTTGGACTCGGAGTGCGGGAGGTATGGCGTTCGCTTCCGAGGCCAAGGCTTTACTTGAAGTAATGCCGGGACGACCCACGGCAAACGTCGGCGCCGTGCTGGAGTATTTTGTCGCGCCAGCCTTCAGCGGTGTAGAGACGCCCCTGTTTGCCAACATGCATCACCTTGCTCCGGGCTCAGTCCTAACTATCAGCGATGAAGGAATCAAAACGCGGATTTGGTGGAGTTATGATCTACGACAGGCCGTGGATCTGCGGGAGGATTGGTTGGCGGGAGAATTGCACGATGCCATCCCGTTTGCCGTGACTCGTTCCCTGGATACCGATCAACCTGCTGCGGTCTTTCTGAGTGGTGGGCTCGACAGTACTCTGGTGGCGGCGTGTGCAGTGCCCAAAGGCGTTACATGCGCTTACACCATTGGCTTCGAAGGTCAGTCGCAGTTTGATTATGCCCGATCGATAATGGTGAAATCGGACGACCAGCCCTTTGCGGTTGAAGCGGCAGGGGCGCTTGGTTTGGAGCACAGGATTGTGACGGTGAGTCGAAGCTCGTTAGCAGATGATCTGCGGGTGCTCGCGGTTCAGAATGATGCCATCCCGGCTTGGGAACAGGAATTGGCTCAGCATTATTTAGCCCGGGCGGCCGCAAAGGATTACCGTGCCGTTCTCGTTGGTGATGCCGCAGACGAGACCCATTATGGTTACAACTTTACATTGAACTCGGCCTGTGGCGGGCAGGTCACCGATTTTTTAACCCAACTTGGCCGGGCGCCCCTAGCGCGCCAAATGGAGGTTGAGGCCTTGCGACTTACGGCCCGCTACGAAGCGCTGGTGGCCGAAGCTGGTTTGGCTGGAGGTAGCCCTGTGGACCGCCAGCGTGGCATCGCGCATCTACTCGTGCAGCGTTGGTTACCTCGGTTGCTACACAACGGCGATATTCATACGATGGCTCATAGCGTAGAGGCCCGGGTGCCATTTGCAGATACCGCGCTGCTTGATCTCGCGGTTAAAGTACACCCGGATCTGGCGACGCGCGAAGGAACGGGGAAGTCCCTCTTGAGGCGGGCAGCGCGTGGGTTGATGCCTGAAACCGCCCGGCTCCGGAGGAAATCGAGTTTACCCAAGGATGACGCTTGCGCGCAGATTTACCAGCGGGAGGCGGGAAAAGCGCTGCATGCTTCCGAAGGACTACTAGGCACGTGGTTGAATACATCGTCACTACGGTCCATTTGCGCCCCTGCCCATGTGCTTACAGAGAGCGAACGGGCCTTATTATTCAGAGTCATCTGCTTCCATCACTGGGCTGAAGTCTATCAAGTGCAGACGCCATGAAGCGGTTTCTTTTTCTAACTATTCCAGAGAAGGGACACCTCAACCCAATGATTGGGCCGGCCGTGTGGCTTCAACGAATGGGACATCACGTGCGTTTTCATGCGGCTGAAAATATTTCGGTCCAGCTTGAGGGCGCCGGGTTGAAGATGGTGGAGGATGAAAACTGGGCTACCCGAACTACCGATGAGAATCGGGGGGCTCTCTTTGCGCAGCGCGTAAGAGACCCCGTCTGGTTGCGGCAATGGATTGGTGATTTACTCATTAAGGCCGCCCCAGTGGTTTTGCCGGCGCTCGAATCGGTGATTTCGAGGTATCAGCCAAGCGTGATCGTAACCGATCCAATGATCTATCCGGGCGCGATCGCTGCACACCGAGCGGGGATTCCATGGGTGGCGCTGTCGAACTCATTGAATCCCGTGCTAGATGATTCAATAACCAGTGATCTGCTAGATACCGTGCGATCCCTCGGCCCTGCACGGCGAGAGTTGTTTGGGGCTCATGGCATGTCCCTAAAATTCCGTGGTTGTGACATGCTCTCTCCGCATCTCTCCATAGTTTTTACGACGCAGGAATTCATCGGGAGGAGCCTGGCTGACGTGGAGATGGTCGGGCCATCTCTGCCGCTTGGCCAGAGGGGGGATGAAATCGATTTCCCGTGGGAAAAGTTAAGCGCGGGAAAACGTCGGATCTACATGTCGTTTGGCAGTCAAGTGTACCATCAACCGGACCTATTTCAGAAAGTGATAACAGCCACCGCAGAGATGGGCGTCCAGTTGGTGATTTCGGCGAATGAGTTGCATGGTCAAGGTGCCTTTGGGGATGCCCCGGCTCATGTACTCACGTGTCATACTGCGCCACAACTGGCACTTCTTCCGAAGATTGACGCCTTCATCACTCACGGGGGCGCAAACAGCGTGATGGAGGCCCTGCATTTTGGTGTCCCCATGCTTATTTCCCCCATCTGTAACGATCAGTTCCATCAGGCCCATTTCATCCGGCGCTCCAGCACGGGCATCGAGTTGGATCTTTACCAAGCAGGGAAAGTGGAGATTCAGGACGCTTTGAATCAGCTGCTCTGTGATGCAGTGATTGCGAGCAATGTCCGTCGGGTTGCAAAGTCTTATGCTGTGGATGGAGCCATGCGTGCGGCCGAATTAATCGCTCAAGTTCCATGAAGCCCCTGATCACTATTGGCGTCACAGCGCGCAATGAAGCGGCATGTATTCGGAGAACGCTGGAATCCTTGCTTCACTCAGTCGCGCAAGCCGTAAGGGAGGGATTGGCGGATTACCAGGTGGTGGCGATCCTTGATGAATGCACCGATGACACGGAACGCGTTGTTCGAGAGTTCCCAAATGTTCACGTCGCCCATTCCTCTGGTGGGTTGATTGAAGCCCAACGAACGATTTCAACCAAACGGCCATTTGTTATCTTTTGTGATGCGGATATTTTGGTTGGGGCGAATGTGATAACAGCGTTGAGCCGAGCTATGTTATCCGACCCAAAACTTCAGGTGACTTATCCACGCAAACGTCCGCTTCGGCCAATGCGTCGTACGTTGCTCGCCGCTGCGCTATACTGCTACAACCGGGTGGAGGGATTTCAGACATCTCGCCGTTATTTTAATGGCAAGTTATTCGCGATTCGGGACTGGCAAGCCCCCACGATCGAACAATTGCAACCTAGGTTGGCGGGGCTGACCGATGATCGGTTTTACAACTATCACTCGGGGCTGAGGGTGGATGATATTTGGCTAAGTCGTGACATTCTTCTCCGCCACGGCGCACAGGCGATCAGGGAAGTGGAGGCCGCGGAGATTTCGTATCAGCCTCCTGAGACGCTAACGGGTATGTATCGCATGTATCTGCGCATGCGGCGCGAGATCGAACGATTGAACGTTTTATTTCCTGAATCCGTCCCAGCGCATCAAGCGCGACAACATGATCGCGAGGCTGAACGCAGGGCACCCGTAACCGATCGCTTGCTCTTGCGGGTTTTCAATTTGGCGCTCGTTTGGTGCAAAATCCGCTACCGGATGGACCGCTTCTATTATCAGAATTTATCGAGCGAAACGATGGATGCATGGAAACCAGTGCGTGAGACCAAGATTGCACCATGAAGAGATTACGCCCCGACGGGATTTTTCCGCTAGAACTTTGGGACCTGGAGGTGGGTGATGGCATTCTCTGGGATTACATGAATTCACCCCGTTTTGGATGCATACTAAAAAGTGCGCTGATCGAGGTCTGGAATGGTACTGCGAAAACCCGCTCCGAAGGTGTGATCCCGGATATCGCAAAACATTTTGCTGGGGTATACTTGTCCGGCGGTGGCTCAGCTGCCACCGGAGATGCGCTACTTGGCGGCCCGTGGAAAACGGTGCAAAAAGGCGTGGATCAAAACTTCGCAGGCGAAGCAGGGGCCATGGCGTTGCTCTCAGAGCAGGGCCTAAGTGGTTGGATGCTGGACCTCGGCCAAAGCACACTTAAAGTGAGTTTTAAAGGGCAACGGCGGACGTGGATGCGCAATCTAACCCGTTTACCGATCAGGGGCGGACCAGACACGCCGTTAGTCGAGCAACGGGGAGAACTTCGGCGATTTTTGGCAGAAGCAATTGGTGATTGCGTGGCCTTGAGCGGAGAACATCCCGCTGCCATCCTCTGTGGTCTTCCCAGTCGCCTTGATGATGCCGGAGTGCCAGAGGGAAGTTCGTATATTGGAATGAAGGGGGATGTTTCGCTACTCACAGACGCCTTCGCCGCTGCGGGACTACACTCTACCCAAATTCTCGTTCTCAATGATGCTGAGTTGGCTGCTGTCTCAGCTCGGCTGGATCCTCATGTGCATCCCGGGACCCTCGTTTTAACAATCGGATTTGGCATCGGAGCCGCGTTGGTTCTTTAGTTATGGGCACCGTCATTTTCCTGTCACCGCATTTGGACGATGCGGTTTTTTCCTGTGCCGGAATGATTCAGCAAATGATTCGGACAGGGAAACGAGTTCTGGTGGTGACCTTTTTCACGAGCGGTTACGACGGCTACGACCAACGCAGAACCGAAGATATCGCTGCGGTATCGTTTTTGGGGGCGAGTGTCCTGCATCTTGGGCAGACGGATGCGCCATACCGCATCCCGGCATATCTAACATTTCGCGAAATCATTTTTGGCTGGCACCCGCAGGACGAGCTAACTCTAGCGTCAACGCTTCAGTTACTCGAAGGACTGTGTGAACGGGAGCAGCCTGAAAGCATCTTTGCCCCCCTTGGCGTCGGTGGGCATGTGGATCATCGAATTGTCCATGAATCAGTAAAGCGCCTGTCTTGGCCAGCCTCCCTGTATTTTTATGAGGATCGGCCCTATGCCTATGCGCAAGGCGCTGCCGAATTGCGATTGCGTGAACTCAAGTACGACGCCCCCCCAGTGAATGTCCCTGCTTTGCTCAAAACTTTTCGGCAGTTGCCGCATGTGCGAAAGTATCTGCCGGCGGGAGTGGAGCGGAAGGCATGTGAGATTTTGCTGACAAACCCCTTGGCGGGCAACCCAGGTAATCAATCAGGGATTACCCTGCTTCTGTCCTGCGCGGGTGACGATGTCCGAAAGTCCCATCATGCGGCTTCTTTTTATGTTTCCCAGTTCCCAGATTTTTGTGGATCGCTGCAACGCCTCCAGAAACTCGACCTCCGGCATAGTGTGTGGCTTAGTAATCCGGACCAGCGGACTGAGCGCTATTGGAGGTTACCGGCTTAGGATCTAATCGGTGATCCGGGCAACGAGGCGGCCGTGGCATTGCATAAGACTCGGATCAAAGGGAAATCCCCCGAAGGAATCATAACTTTTATTATCCCGACCGCATTTAATTTCACCTGCATTCACTGCGATTCGAACAACCATTAGGGTCTTAAAATTAATGTCGGCCAAGAGATAAACCCCTGATTCGTGAATGCGTGGTTCACCTGCGAAAATCAACAAATCGCCCTTCCTGAAAGTCGGATCCATACTATCATCACGCATTATATGCGCAACTAGGGGTAATGCGGGCAGTCGCGACATTAGGCTACCAATCACGAACAATCGATCTAGCGGGTAAGCCTTAGCTGTAGAAAACTGGGGAGTAATTCGCTGGAATAGCTCAACTGCCTCCCTGACCCCTTCAGGCGCTACAGCACGCATGACTTCACTCACGATATCGTCGGCGACAGGCGGAACATCTTGATTGTCATTCCCACACAACAACCAAGTAGCTGAGACATTCGCAGCCTGACATAGTACGCGCAATTCCGTGCGGTTAAGCTCCGAACCCGCTTTAACCTGCGCAAGACGATCTTCTGGTATTTTAGTAAGCGCAGAAAGACCGCCCACACCATTAAACCGGGTGAGCAGTTGATCAAAACGCATCTGAAATTTCTGTTCCGCTAGTGGATCCTTACGCAACGAACCATCGTCGTAGCCCTGTGGACCCACCCCTGCTGCTAGCCATTCAATGCTAACTTCAGCAGTTCGGGCAATCGTGACGATGTTACGCATGCTAGGCTCTCCACCAAAGAAATATTTGCGCAGGGTACTATGGGGAATCCCAGATGACTTAGATAAAGCGTTAATGGACCCTAACTTGTCAGCACAAAATTTAAGCCGCGCACGAAGAGCATCACCTTCAGGCGTTGGCTTGGGGGAGGGTGCACTCATTGGGGCTCGAAGATTTACAAATTCAAAAACCTAAGCAAGCGATATGGGAAAATTTCGGACTTGACCTAGCCCTTAAGGAACACTGAATGTCCCTTTGTGGATACCAATAAAAACTGGAAAGGAATAATTAAGTCCTTAAGGAACAGGGCAGGGCTTACAAATGAAGGCCTAGCATACGTGGAAAGTGTCGTCACTTCGCCGCCGAGCCGAAATCCAAGTAATTGCAGTGGCCGAAATCTAATCACCGACTACGCCTCACGAAAAATGGGGCATACCATGCAGCTCGAAAGCCTGACCGTGGAGGCTGCGTTCGCCGAATTTCTTGAGTTTGATGACAACTGTCTTGGCTACTGGGCGCAGCCCGCCCCATTCAGCATTCCATGCACAGGCAAAGATGGAATTAAGCGCCATACGAAACTCACATTCGATTTCCTGGCTATATACTATGACCGAGTCGAATGCTATGAGTGCAAAAAAGAAAGCGACCTGTTGCTACTAGAAGAAAAAATCCCGCTTAGATATAAGAGGACTGAATCAGGAAAGTGGTCATCGGCTGAAGTGGAGCCCTACATCCAAAATTTAGGGATGAAGTTCGTGATTAAAAGCGAAGCGGAATTTAATAAGACACTTTTGCGCAACTACACAATGCTGCAAGAAGTAAGGCAGTTAGAATACTCAAACCCTTCAGCCCTAACAAACCTCAAAGAATGCATTCAGATCAATCCCGCGACAACTAGTCTGAATTATTTATTAAAATCATCCGCAGATAAACATTACACGAAAAACGACATCTACATTGCGATTAAAAGACGCGATTTACATGTCAATCTGTCCGAAAACCTCCTCGTAGACTGTAAAACAACGCTTGTTTTCTCTAGCCTAGAGAAGTTGGAAATACACAGACTCCTCCAACCTAAGGCCAAATCCATATCGACACCAACCATTATCATTAGAAAAGGGTCAAGGCTGCTATGGGATAAAATGGAGTATGAAGTTACCCGGGCCTCAAGCAGAGGCGTGGAGCTGAAAACAGCCAAAAACATCAGTCAGCTGATCCCCAAAGACCTCTTAATTAAATTAATTCACCAATCAGAAATTGAGGTGATTGCACCGCCGGAGAACAAGAATAACCCAGTCAATATAGATGACCTTAGCACCATTGCACTATCAAAAGAGCAACAAAATAAGGCGCACAAAAAACTACAGTTTTTAAGGTCACTGGAAACCGGCGGAGGGAACGATCCAACGGTCTTCGGTCTTAAGCCATCAACTAAACGAACCATACAGCGATGGAAAGTTAGCGCGCGCGAATCAGAAAGCAAGTTTTCGACGGCATATTTGGGGTTGATCGATAAACCCAGAACAGGGCGCCCCCGAAATGAATTACCTAATAAAATTCGCGAAATAATGACTTTAGTTGCGAATGAGTTGTACTTCAGTAGCACGGCCCGAACAATGACATACTGTTGGAGGGAAGTATGTAAAATAAGCTTAAGCGAAAAAATTAGACCGCCATCCAAAGGGGCATTTCGGCACCATGTGGGTAAAATGAGGAATACTGCAGATACTATTAAATGCCGAAATGGAAAAGGCGCGGCATATAAATTCAAGAACCAGAATGTGGCCGAAAAAAACTGGATATCAGCAGGCGACTTCCCATTTAAAATCACTCAGATGGATGGAAAGACCTTCGACGTCCTCGTGATCGACGATGAAACGGGCGAGGTTTTGGGGCGCCCAACCATTACCTTAATCACGTTACCGCATTATGGTGCTGCACCGGTGGGGATGGCCCTACTTTTCGAGCCTGAATCCTCCAGATCGGCAACCGTTGCTGTACGCGAAATGCTCAAACGGTTTAATGAGCCACCCAAATACATAGTAGTCGATAACGGGAAGGCATTCAACAATACAACTTTCGATCAACTCCTCGGAATACTGGGAGTAACCAAAATTAATCGCCCGCCACGCGATCCAAGATTTGAATCGGAAATTGAAAGTACATTCAAGACACTCGACACAGAAATAGTGCACAATCTAAAAGGCAATACGAAGGCACTAAAATTGGCGCGTGAAATGAGTAAAGAGGTAAATCCTAAAGGCCTCGCGGTCTGGACATTTTCAGAATTATACGACGTAATCGAAAACTACCTTTTTAACATGCTATGGGATGCGCCTTCGGCGGCCATTGGCACTACACCCAGAAAAGCTTACAAGCGCGATGAGGCCAGGTCGCCAGACCGGAGTAGCTCGTTCATTATCACTCCTGAGCTAGCCAATGTAGCCTTTTTACCTGAGGTGGACGGCGGAACCAGGCTCATCCAACCCGGCAAAGGAGTGTATATTGAGGGATTTTATTATTGGAGTGAATCAATGAATAACCCCGGCTTACACAAAACGAAAGTTCCGGTTCGATATGACCCATACGACCTGTATACAGTGTTTGTGGCAATAGGAGGAAAGTGGATAAAATGCATCGCCCGACGTGCACCTGAACTACGCAATATGACCGTCCGAACCCGCCACCTACAATGCATTGCAATTAGAACGCTCAAAAACAGCCACTCGCTAAGACGCGAACAGACTCACGGCAAAGCACTTGCCATTAGCCACACCAGAAATCGTGAAATCGAAAAAGTACTCAGCGAGAATCGACGGGCCAATGCGCAGCGATATGCACTGGAGCAGGTGCAGGAAAAACCCCCGATTAATACAACACCCAAAATCAAACATAACGCGCATAATATTGATGAAATAATGCTGCCTAAATTTGATTTTTCTTACTTACGGAAATCAGCTTAATTAACAGAATAGTGACCCGAAAAATGCTCTCCCCTCTCCCCTGCTTCCACGAAACAATAAAACATGAATATTTCAATCAGTGCCTTGATCAACTGCATGAAATTGTAACACTTAAAACAAGTACAGGGTTAGTCATTGTTACTGGCCCAACAGGCGCCGGAAAAACAACCATGCGGGAAGCATTCGCGAGAGAACTTGAAATTCTGGCCGCCCCCGAAATCGCAAATAATCCAGAATTAATAGCATACGCATCATGTTCGGTTAAAGCACCAGGCCCCACCGCATTTTCATGGAAAGACACGTACATACAACTCCTCCTCTCCCTATATCACCCTTTTGCCCACTCCAATTTGGAGCGAAACCCTAAATCATTTGCGTCAGCGGAATCTTTTTCCGCTAGCCCCGATTCACTGCAGAGAGTTACAAGTGACCGGCTTTTCCGTATTTTACAGAGAACGATAAATCATCGCCGCCCCAAGGCGATATTTCTCGACGAGGCCCACCACCTACTAAGGCTTAAGTCCGGTCATTCGGTGCACAATCAACTCGAGCATCTAAAATATATCGCCGATGAAACCAAGACCCTACATGTGCTTTATGGTACTTACGAACTCATCGCATTGATGGATTTGAGCAGTCCACTTATAAGAAGAAGAGAAATCATCCATTTCCCCCGATACATATACTCCCCTGACAACCCAAAGGATAGCATTGAACCCTTCGCTAAAGTTGTTGCCGAGTTTGCGCGTGACCTTGATGACTTCAGCGAAGTAAGCCTACTTGAAGAAGTATACTACTACTACCAAGGCTCCGTGGGATGTGTTGGCGTACTTAGAGATTGGCTTTTTCGCGCTTACTCGCGGACCAGATACGACAAAAACCAAAAGATCTCAAAAGAAATCCTTGAAGCAACGAAGTTATCCCCTGGGGATCTTTATGCCCTGCTAAAGGACGCACGTGATGGCGAAGACTATTTCGCCAAAAGAAATTCCAAGAAAAAAGAATACTACGAAGCACTTGGATTCAGCATTCCAGAAAGCCATTCAGTAATTGAATTGGGCGACATTAAAAAGAAGCCCCCGAGAAGCCCATTTAAACGAAAACCTCATAATGACCCCGTGGGCCTAGAATCTTTAACGCCCTGAGACCGCTATTACTCTTAAATCTTAGAAAAACATGAAGTGCACGGAATTATTACGTGTCCGGCCCGGCGACGAAATGGGCCCACACCGGGAGTCCCTATTAAGTCTTATAATTCGGACCGCTGCAGAAAATGATGTTAGTCCGGCCAAATTATTGACTATAAAGTTTAATGACTCCGAATCACCTGATAGCCCCAAATTGATATCAAGGACCGTAGGCGCTAGTCTTGGAAAAAGCATTAATGGAGGTGGTCGAATCGCTTCATACTTCACCCAAAAAACTGAAGCATTGACCCAACTAAATAACCTATCTGCATCAACTACCACTGCGTTCTCAAAATTCACCCCAGAAAATGGACTTTTAAGAAATAAGCTTGCATGGAGTCCCGGCTATTTGAGCGAACACCCCACTGGATACTATCCACTACTTTGGGCCCTTGATGCCACTCGGGTCTGCCTGCACACCCATAAGCCGCTTGCTTCAGCGTGCCCACTCTGCAGGAACGAATTAAATGTATTGTCGGGTGCAATGCGGATCGGAAAATGCTACCGGTGTGGCACCGATCTTTCTACAATGGATAAACATTTGGGCGCGACCAACCCCCTCGCCCAAGGCATTAAAGACATCGATTATGAAATATGGGTAGCACGAGAATTAGGTAATTTCATACAATATCAGGCATCTCACGAATTGCCCACTGACTTAAGCTTTTCGCCATCATTCCGGTTTTGGCTAGATAAGTTCGGCCTTAAAAATGACTCCAAATCAAGCACTCAACTGGGGCTAACCACCCAAGCAATGCATAACTGGTTTGGTAAAAAAACGAAACCCAGGCTAAGAATGACTCTTAACTTATGCTGGATTTTTAATCTATCGCTTCTCGATTTCATACTTTGTCGACAACCAATAACGCATAGCGGCTCATTACGCCCATCAGCAGACGCAGGAGAACGGCATGCACTCACCTCGGTCCGGCGGCCTTTAGATAAATCAAAAATGGAGATTAGGCTTAACAACATTATCGATCAAAACCTACATGCGCTTGTTTCATTCTCTGAAATTTGCCGTAAACACATTAAAAGAAGCGATATTTTCATTAGACAGTGCTTCCCTGAACTCAGCCGCAAAATAAGCCAGAGATACCTGCAAAATCGAAAACTATTGGCCCAACTAGAACAGGACCAATATTGCACAGCAATTAAGTCTATTGCGCGGCACCTTCACGCCCAGGGCATTACTCCGAATCATAAAACGATTTCCCAATATGTAAAACAACCTGGGAAATTGAGATGCGACTACGCCATTGCCGCACTTCGGGAAATCCGCGATGAATTAGGCTACTATAATCACGAGCGATTGTTGTCCTTCGGCTAATTCGGTGTTTTTTTTGAGGCAAAGCCCATTTTCCGATTGCTGTTCTACGTGCTAAACCGAAGTTCAGGTCGTTCTTTGGATATTCTCGGGCCTATAGCTCAATGGTTAGAGCAGAGGACTTTCACGGGTCGGCGGTAGGGAAACCTACCGTTAGTCAGGTGTAAATTCGGTGAACGGCCTATCCGCACGGATGACCCAACGCCGAGCCAAGCCCACACTCAGGTGTGGTAAGGTGTAGAGGCCATAATCACCCACCTAAACCGATGGCGGCAGGGTGAAGGCATGGTCCAGACCACGCACGGTTTCCGATATGGAGTCCGGCGGCGAAAGCCGAAGTGGTAAGCATAATCCTTTGGTTCTGGGTTCAAATCCCAGTGGGCCCACCATTTTCTCACGCTCTCAAGCGTTGCTCCAGCTTCTCATAATCCCCCAGATGCGCGCGCATAAGGCTTTTCCAGAGCTTTCCATGATTGGGAACGGAGAAGTGCAGGAGTTCATGCACGATCACGTAATCTCCGAGCGCGGGATCCATATCTAGGAGTTCATCGTTAAAACTCAGGGTGCCAGCCGTCGAGCACGACGCCCACTTGCGTTGCATGGGGCGTACGTAGATCGCGGTTGCCGGCACATCCAGTTTCGTCGCCCATTCCCTCACTCGCAGATGGAACGCTTCCCGTTTATACCAGCGCTTCATTGTTTGAACGCGCGCTCCAGCAGGTTGAACAAAGCATCTACCGTTGTCGTTACCTTCCCTAGGTCGTCTTCATGGGCGTAGATGGCGAGGGTTACCTTTTTACGCAGTTCACGCAGCTCGCGTTCGCTTCTCTGCCAGTTGATGTGGAGCTTGAATGCACCGGCGATGTTTTCGCTCACGATCTTTGCATTGCCAATGCCATCTTCGGTGAGCTTGCAGAGCACAAAGTAGGTCAGGTTGTCCAATCCCTGCGCGGCCTGTTCCTGTTTACGCTTTTCGTTTAGGGCGATAGCGGAGAGCAGTTCCTCCAGCGCCTCCGCAGTGCCGAGCTGCCGGTCTTCGAAATTCTCCTGAACTACTTTTGCCCTATCAGACAGCGCCACCAAGAATGGGTCTTCGCTCTCATCCTCAGCCTTTTTCTCAATGCTCTTGATGAGGTTGATGACCTTGGTCGCTTGGCCACCGGCTTGTTTTTTGATGACGTCGATGGTGGTGGCATCGATTTTAACAAAACCTTGTGGAGCACCCTCCATCATCGCGCCGATGTGTTTTTGAACGAGTTCGTTGGTCTTCTTCTGAAACGCCCGATCAACATACACCTGCTTGGTGTAAGCTTTACGCACCACCTCGTAGATGCTCGACAGCGTCGTGTAGTCGTCGATGTAGGGTCGCAAAAACGCGTCCGGAGAGATGATCTCGTAGAGCATCTCCAGCTCCTTGTAGTCACGGAAGAAGGTCTTGCGCCGCTCCTTGTCGCGGAAGTGTTCGATCAGATTGTCGACGTCGTGATCGTTGAAGTTGTGCTTGAGCAACGCGAGGTAGGCGGGAGCCTGATCCTTCATCTTCGTCCCGAAGAGCAGCTTCAGTAGCCGCAGGTCCTTAACGATGGCGTTCACCTCGTCGCTGTCGAACGCGAGGGCCTTCTCCAACTTATCGAAGATGCCCACAAAATCCAAAACGAAGCCGTGCGGCTTCACCATCTCCTCAGCCTCATTTTCGTAAGGGCGGTTCACGCGGGCGATGGCTTGAAGCAAGGTGTGATCCCGCATCGGTTTGTCCAAATACATCGCGTAAAGGATAGGCGCATCGAAACCAGTGAGTAGCTTTTCCGTAACGATGAGAATTTTGGGCAGTTCGCTGCGTTTGGTGAAAGCCTTGCGGATCTGTCGCTCACGCTTCGGGTCGAGGTGCCACTTTTTAAGGTGCTCCTTGTCGTTATTGTTTCCGGTGAAAACGATCTCCGAATACTCCGGTGGCAGGATCTGATCCAGAGCCTCCTTGTAGAACACACATGCCTCGCGATCCACACCGACGAGGAAGGCTTTGTAGCCGAGGGGCTCGACGTTTTGCAGGTAATGCTCGGCCACCATGGCAGCGACCTTGTTGATGCGTGCCTTTCCCTTGAGGAAGTTTTTGAGATTTACCGCACGCTCCAGGATTTTGTTGAGCTCCTCGATGTCGGCGACGCCCTCGCTCTCAACCAGCGCGAGAAACTCTGCCTCCATGATCTCCGTCGGCACGAGCATCTCGTTTGGAGCGAGGTTATAGTAGAGCGGCAGGGTGGTGCCGTCTTCGATGCTCTCAGCGATGGAGTATTTGTGCAGGTAACCTTGATCGTCCTCGCAGCCGAAAGTCTTGAAGGTGCCTTTGCCAAAGACGGTCTTGTCCACCGGAGTCCCAGTAAAGCCAAGAAAGGTGGCATTCGGTAGGCCCGCCATGAGGAAGTTGCCGAGATCGCCACCGGTCGTGCGGTGCGCTTCGTCGATGAGGACGTAGATGTTCGCGCGCTTGTTGAGATCGGCCGGCATGTCGCGGAATTTATGGATCATCGTCACGATGATCCCCCGGTAGTCGTCCTTCAGCAGCTGGTTGAGTCGGGCGATGCTGCTGGCGTGCTCCAGGTTGCTTAGGCCGAGCGCGGCCAAGTTCTTGAGCATCTGGTCCTCCAATTCGTTGCGGTCGATCATCAGCAGGACGGTCGGCTTGTCCGCCTCAGGTGCGCGGAAGAGCCGCTCCGCCGCCTTGATCATCGTAAACGTCTTGCCGCTGCCTTGGGTGTGCCAGACGAGGCCTCGCTTAAGCTTGGGATCGAGGGCGCGGCTTACGGTCGCGTCCACCGCACCGGTCTGATGCTGGCGCAGGATGTATTTATTCAGCTCCTCGTCCTTCTCGGCAAAGACGATGTAGTCCTTCAGGAACGCGAGCACCTGAGAGATGGCGCAGAAGCTCTTCACCTTGGCCTCTAGCTTGCCGACATCCGCGTCCTTCCAATTAAAAATGTTTCGTCGGACGGTGTTCCAGGTGACCCCGTAAGAAAAGCCGATGGCGTCGGTGGCGGTGAAAAGCTGCTGCGACACGAACAACTCGGGCGTCTCGCTGTGGTAGCGGCGGATTTGGTCCACCCCCAGGGCAATCGCCTCGTCCTTTTTGGCGTTCTTGCACTCGATCACCAGCACGGGGATGCCGTTGATCAGAAAGACCACATCCTCCCGCGTGCCGTAGTGGCCATTGTGAAAAGCCCACTCCTCGGTGACTTCGAAAAGGTTCCGCGCCGGGTCCTCGTAATCGATCAGGACCAGGTCGCGTTCACGCTTTTCCTCATGATCAAAAAATTTGCCCCGGTTGCGCAGGTGATCGACGAATTCCCGGTTGCCGTAGATGTCGGAGTGGAGATGGCGGAACTTCCCGAGCAAGGCCGCCTCGGCCTCGGCGTAACGCGGATTGAATTCGCGGACCTTGGCGTCGAGCAAGTCGTCGAAGAAGAGCGAACGATTCTTGGCGCGATCGGCGGGAGGCACATCGGGGTCAAACCCACGCCGCTGCTCGGCTTCCTCGCGGGATACGGCAGCCCAACCGATAGCCTCAGCGTAAGCGAGAATGCGGGCTTGGACGGTTTTGTGTTCTCCAGGTTTGGGCATGAGATTTTAACGCTCGAACGGATCTTTACCGGCAAGCCATTCATCGAAAACTATATAACATGTCGGACTTCGTCGCACCCAAAGCTTCTCGCCGTGTTTATCGCTTCGTTGCTGAGTAATGTACGGGTAGATCCCGAGATATTCCTGGCCTTTAAAATCGTCTGGTCTTGTCGATTGAAGAGGAAGAATGGCAGAGCGATTACTCTGACCATCTTTGAATCCGAGCTCCCACGGCATCCACTTTGAATTGCTCGTGCTCTCTGTTGTGGCAAAGAAAAGACACTTTGCGCTTCGCATGCGCTCCCGTAATTTCAGCGCGGTGGTTTGGTTCACGTTTTTCCGGTCAAGCGACGGATCATCCCGCCAGTCGAGATAAACCGTGTATCCAAGATCCTCTAGCGTTAAAGCAACTCCGAGAATCAACTCCTTATCATCAAAAGCGTGAGAAAGAAAGATGTCGTGTCTAGTTGAGGATGCCTGCTTTTGCATCCGCTCTGTGAGCACGCTGGCCGCACTAAAATTGGTGGGGACGCCCCGTTGCGCACGTGCCCTTGTGGCTGATGTGGTAAGTAGCGACATCAGGAGATCCAGGAGCTGAATTTGTTAAACCCGTCGTTAGAGACCCAATCATAAGTCGGATACCACTTGGACAATTGAAAGTGTTTCCCGTGATTTTCAGCTGATTGCTGACGTGATAAGCTCCAGCCGTCATGTTCCGCGTAATTGATCCAGGTGCCGTTGCGGTATTCTGTCGGGTTTACTCGGGTTCCATCATTGCTTATCGTGACACCCAAGTAATCAAACGGATTAGGCCCACTAAGTTTTGTTAATTGGTCTTTGCCCTTAATTGAATTAATATGAACCCCAAGAAGCGAGTTCCCGCAGGCCAAACTATGGATTATCTCATATCTAACCCAATTTCGGTCATATGTTTGTGAGCCAATCAAGACCGCCGTGACTGAGGTTCCCTCCAATTCAGAATTGATGAGGCGCTTTAATGAAAGCGGATTCGTGTTCTTAGCGGTCTCCCAGATTGAGTGATCGTAGTAGCCAGCAGTTTCAACTCCCTCGGTGAAGTTGTGTTTACGAACAACGTTTGCCCGAAAATCGATGACGTCTTGGTAGTGAAAGGCGAAGTAAACTCGTTTAGCCATGGTCAGTATTTTTGTAGGTGGTGAATGATCTTCATGATTTCATTCTTCAATTCTGCCGGTGTTGCAGAGTTGTTGCCAAGTGCGTTGAAGCTCTTTCGAACCGAGGCGTTTGAATTGGGGAAGAAGTGGCTGAAATTTCCGTCTACCTCTTTCCAAAGCGTATCAGCCATATAGCCGGTTGCTCCGATAGGGAGCGGGACAACACCAGACGCTACGCACAAATCGAATTCCTCCCTCATTCCATCTGATTCAATGATCGCTCCTGCCGCATCCCTTTTGTTTCCGAAAACAAAGATCGCGATACCAGCGTAGTCTATCATGGATTTCCTGTAGGTCGTCCATCTGGCTTTGGATGCCGGTTTCCCAGACGCCGTATGAGGAAACGGGCGCATCATGAGTTGTTCTTCCGAAATAGCGACTCCTGCTCGGTCAAGATGCTCCAGCGCACCGTTAACAATTACTCCACCGATCCCAATTCCAGATCCGGTGATAATACGATTTTGCTCCGCCGCGATCGAAGCCGCTAGTTCGTAAAGGAATGAGTCCACCTCGTGCGCCTTCCATGCCCCAAATTCAGCGGCGGCACCCGACACGAAGATTGAGGAACGCTTGAATCGAGTGGCGACTCGCTCCAGCACGAGAGGTATATCCTCGTAGGTGTCTACTTCGACGGTTTGTATATTCTTCCGCTTAAGATCGCGAATAAAGTAATCCTGTTTGAGCTGGCGGTATTCGAAGTCACTTTTCTTCTCGTTCGGCCCCCTAGTGATTTTCTTCTGAATGCAGTAATGTTCACGCTGATTGTTTTCCAATACGGCTCGCACTCGACTCAGGATGAAATCGATGTTTGGATCGGTGAAGCTGAACCCAAGGAACAGGAACGTCTTTTCGATAAGATCGCCTTTCAGTAATGAAGCGAACTGGCCCATTTTGAACGGATACCGCTCGTAGTCATCCTTGCATATGACCGCGTTGGTCGGATCACCGACGTCACCGTGCATCTTATAGACGACCGCGTTTCGGTTGGGCCAAGTGGTCGAAAGTTGCTCAAGCGTATGTTTTACGTCCGGAACTTTCTTGGCGTTTTCGAGGCTCGTTTCGATCAGCTTGTCATAATTGGTCGTCCAGAAAGTGTGGATAGGAAGACCGGCAAGAATCTCGTGGCCTCTGGTAGGCTTTTTTGCGACCCCGATATTGTGAAGAATCGTGCGCGTTAGTGCATTCTTGTTACCTCCCGCTTTATTCACGGAATACTGCGCTACGCTTACGAGATCTTGCTCTTTGCTTGGGTCGAGTCCGAGATCCTTGATTACGCCCTCAAGAAGTTTTTCCCAATTGACGTAACCAGCAGACATTGAAAAACCAGCGCCGATAAAAACTGCAGCATTCCGGCTATGGAGTTCTTTGGTGAACTCACGGAGAAACTGTTCCTCTGGAATTGCTTCGGTGCTCATGTGGTAATCTCAAGTTCGTGAACGCGGGTCTTCGCGGTCATCAGTTCGTGAAGGAGGGTGCTGAAGAGGTCTTGCAGCGCCGCGACTTTCGTCTCGGCGTTTCTTCCCTTTTGGTCGACCGTATCAATTGCGCTGGCTATGTCGCGCTGCTCAGGAAGTGGAGGCCTCGGAATGCTCTTTTCCTTGAGCAACTTGAAATGTCGATTGTAGCCCCTACTCGGGAGATCAAGAGCGACAAGCGCGTGAAAGAAGAACTTGGGATCGAACAGCTTGGCGTTCGATTTCAGAATCTTCGTGCCGTCTGCGCCGAGAACGAACGGGAAATCCACAAACTTGAAGCAGCGCGTGTGGTCTCCAAAAATCACAAGTGGCAAATCGAAATCAATCAGCCGCGCGTGGTCGTCTGTGAACCCAGCAACGAACGCCTGTCCTTGATCGACTACAGGATGTGCTCCAATTGCCGCGATATCTTTTGCAGGAATCTGGTGCTGACGGCCAACACGCGTCTTTTGAAGCGCAACCGGAACCTTGCAAACCTCCCAGCTTTCGGGGACGGGGCCGATTTCGGTTTTTTTTTGTAGTTCGCGGCGGAGGCCTTCGGTGAAGAGCTTGTGCATGAGGGACTTTTTCAGCTCGGTGGTGGTCTGAATGATCCGCTCCTGCGCTTCGATCGCCCGCTGCACCGTCGAAAGGATATGCGCGATCTTCTTCTGCTCGGGGAGTGGGGGGAGCGGAAGGCTCCGTTCGTTGAGAATTGTGAAGTGGCGATTGTAGCCACGACTGGGGATCTCCAGCGCCAACAGAGCAAAGTAGTAGAACCTCGGGTCGTAGAGCTTCTTGTTCGGCAGGAGAACCTTGGTTCCGTCAGCGCCAAGGATGAACGGGAAGTCGACGTATTTTAAGCAGCGCGTGTGGTCGCCGAACACAATAAGCGGCAGGTCGAAGTCGATGACCCTGCTTTCGTCATCGCAGTAACCGGCAACGAACTTCTGCCCTTGGTCGACGACCGGGAAGCGACCAACCTCCGCGATATCCTTTGCGGGAATTTGGTTTTGCCGACCGACCTTGTTCTTAACGAACGAATCGGGCACGGCGCATGTTTGCCAGTCGTTCATACCCCGAGTTTCTCCAGAATTTGCTTCAGCGCTTTGTCCGTCTCCCGCGCCTCGGCTTCGATGCCCTTCAGTTCCTCGACGATCTCGGCGATCGGACGGTAGGTTTCGGCGTCACTGGTGTGAATATAGCGGCTAGGTGAAATATTATAGTCGTTTTTCTTCAGCTCGGCGTGATCAACGATGCGGCTGAGTTTCGACTCCTCCGTCCACTCGATGAGTGTGCTCGCGATACGATCAATGCCCGCGTCGGGGATGAAGTTCTTGGGGTCGCCCTTTGCGAAGATCTGGCTGGCGTTGACGAGTAAGATCTTTCCCTTCCGCGCCATGGGCTTGGCTCGGTTAATAAATAGGACGATGCCGGGAGCCGGGGTATTGTAGAAGAGGTTTTCGGGCAGGTAGAGGACGCTCTCGATAAGGTCGCGGTCGACGAACCACTGGCGGACGGTCTTCTCCTTACTGATTCCTGAGTTGCCAGAGCCGCGAGAGGCAGCGCCTGTGTCCCAGACGACCGCGGCGCGGCCGCGCTCGTTGAGGCTGGCGAGGATGTGCTGTGTCCAGCCCCAGTCAGCGGAGGATTTGCCGGGGAAGCCGGCTCCGGCGGGAAAGCGGTCGAGCTCGTCGTTGTCGTAGTCCCCCTCCGTGAACCAGTCTTGGTTCCACATGGGATTGGCGATGACACGGTCAAAGGTGCGGAGCTTGCCCTGCTTGTTGCGGAATTTGGGATTCTTGAACGTGTCGCCGATCTCGATCTTCCCCTCCATGTCATGGATGATCATGTTCATATTGGCCATGGCCCATGTTTCCGGGGTGTATTCCTGGCCATAAAGCTTTAGCGGGGCAGGTTTTTCGTCCTGAGCGCCTTGCTCCATGGCTATTTCACACTTCACCAGAAGACCACCGGAGCCGCAGGTGGGGTCATAGATGTCCATCCCGGGCTCGGGCTGCAGAACACGGGACATGATGGTGCCGACCTCGGGCGGAGTATAGAATTCACCGGCGCTCTGGCCGCCGCCCTCGGCGAACTTTCTGATCAGGTATTCGTAGCTCTTGCCGATGATGTCGGCCTCCACGTCCTCCAGCCCAAGTCGCTTGGTGCTGATCGCCTCGATGAGATTGGAGAGGCGATCGTCATCGATATCGCGCTGGCCGTGGGTGGTGGCGTTGAAGTCAACGCGATCGATGATGCCTTGGAGCAGCGGATTTTCACGGGCGATGGCCCGCATCTGGGTGGTGACGCCTTCGCCGATCTTGTCGGAGAGCTTGCGGATGACGGACCAGACGGGCTGTTCGGGATCGTCCGGCAGGAGCGGAAGGTAAAACCGGACAAGTTTTGGGTCGGCCTTGGCGATCTGAAAGGCCTTCTTCCTGGAACCGACGTCCTTGGTGATACGATTCAGCTCGTCGTCGAAGACGTCGCACAGGCGCTTGGTGAAGATGAGGGGAAGGATGTAGTCCTTGTATTTCGGCGCGTCCTTGGCACCGCGAATGGAGCAGGCGGCATCCCAGATCCAGGATTCGAGAGATTTGTTTTTATCGGGATCTGACATGAATACGTGTTTTGTGCGGACTGGAAACAAGTTGGGCAATGCTCGGTTGATGCGTTCTATCTATTTGTCAGTTTACAGCTTTGGCGGGAATCACGACGACGACGAGCTGGGCGCAGCTACCGGGTGCAGGAGACGCAGGGATTTGAGCAGCTTCTCAACCTGGGCGTCGTAGTTATGCCACCAATCGGTGGACCAGATCCGGTGCAGCTTCCAACCGAGCCCCGCCAGGATCATTTGACGCAGCTTGTCCCGGTCACGTGCGGTTGCGGCACGATGATAGGTAGCGCCGTCGCATTCCACCCCTAGCAGGTAGCGGCCGGGGGCCGAGGGATCCACGACGCCCAGGTCGATGCGATAGCCGGAACAGCCGACTTGATGATGCACTTCGTAACCGGCAGCCCGGATGCGATCGGCCACTAGGCGCTCAAATTCAGAATCAGGCTCGGCCGACGCAGATGCTTGGGTCGCAGCGGAGAGCGATTTCGGGCCACGCTCGGCATAATCGAGGAAATATTTGAGGTCGCGCACACCCCGCGCACGGGTGCGTGTCAGGTCGATTTGATCGCCACGCAGACCGCTGAAAACCGTAACCTCATGCTTTGCCCGGGTAATTGCCACGTTGAGGCGACGCTCGCCACCGTCCCGGTTGAGCGGACCGAAGTTCAGCGAGATTTTGCCGGCTTCATCGGGGCCGTAGCAGATGGAAAAGAAGATCACGTCACGCTCGTCGCCCTGGACGTTCTCCAAGTTTTTAACAAAGACCGGTTCACCTTCCAGCGGGGGATTGTCGCCAAAGTGGCCTTCGATTTCGGGGTGCTTACGCCGTTCCTCGTCGAGCAGGTTCTCCACCAGTTGCTGCTGAGCTTGGCTAAAAGTGACGACGCCGTAGGAACGGATTGGGCCGCCCTTTTTGCGTAGGCGGGAGACCAATTCCTTCACCAGGGCTTCGGCTTCGCCTCGGTTGGTGCGGGACTTTCCTTTGTCGTAGCGCGCCTTGGGCAAATGATGGAAGCGCACGCCGCCGCTGTTCGTTTCAGGCGAAGGAAAGGTCAGCAGATCGTTCTCGTAGTAGTGGTGATTACTAAACGCGATGAGTCCCTCGTGCCGACTGCGATAATGCCACTTGAGGCGCTTATGGCGCAGGCCGTTGGTCATCAGTTCATCGAGGATGCTTTCGAGGTCTTTGTGCTCTTCGGGAGTGATGTCCTCCTCGTCGTCGCCTGAGTTGCTGAAGAAATTGGTGGGAGGAAGCTGCTTGGGGTCACCGACCACGATCAGTTGTTTACCTCTGGCAATGGCGCCCACGGCATCCCAGACGGGGATCTGCGAGGCTTCGTCGAAAATCACCACGTCGAAGCTCTGGTGAGAGGCGTCCAAATACTGCGCAACCGAGAGCGGGCTCATCAGCACGCAGGGTTTTAGGCGCGGAAGGAGTTTGGGAATGCGAGTGAGTAGCTGGCGCACGGGAATGTGCCGCATGCGTTTCCCAATCTCCTTACGCAACAAGCTCAGTTCCTCCTTGGGGACCTCCTGTTGGCTCTGATCATGCGGGATGCGACCGGCGAGCCGTGACCGAATGAGGTCACGGGAGAGAGCGGCGATTTCGTCGTCGAGGTGGCGGAAGCGCTCGATTCGTTCGGTGTGTTCGTTACCGAAAAATTCGCGAAGCGTCGCCTCACGTTCGATGCAGGCGAAAAATAACGACCGACGGAAGCTGCGTTCAAACAGTGCCGGAATATCGGGCAACTGCCCGTCGGCGGATTCAAGGATAGCGATCACCGGAGCGAGGCCGAGTGGCAGACTTTCCTGGCGTACCTTTTGCCAGGCGCACCACTCACGAATCTTAGGCCAGCCCGTGGGCAGCCGCTCGGAAAGGGTGGCCACGGCGGCAAAATAGTCGGGGGCGGAATCGAGCGTTTCCCTCCTGAGCCGCAACTCGTCGGACAAAACACCGACGGCCGTGCGCAGTTGAGTTAACGAATCCCGGTAACGGCTGAACCGGCCGCCGATCGTGGTGCCGACGGCGTAAACGGCCGGGCCCTCGGTAAAGAGAGTGGCGATCAGTTGCCTGAGTTGGCCGAGCCAGCCGAGGTCATCACCGGCGCAGGCGACCAGGTTGGCGTGAAGTTTCTCGCCCCAAACCCGTGCACGGGAAAGTTCATCGGCTGCTGGTTCTCCCTTGGTCCACAAAATCCCTAGGCAGGCGCGAGCGGCAGGATCCGCTTCATTGAGTTTGGCGTTGATCAGGTGAAGGCGAAGCGCGTGTTTCAGAACATCGCCCAACGTGGAGACCTCGGGCTTGGATAGGTCCACCCGCGTGGCGCGAAGCTGACGTCGAATGCCGCCAATTTTCAGCCACTTAACGAGCCACCACGATTGAAGCGCCGTTTGCAGGTTCGTTTGCAGAGCAGTCAGATCGAGCGCGAGGAGCTTCTCTTCGTCGTAGCCGGCCAACTTGGAGAGCAGCTCCGAACGCTCGCGCACCAACGCAATCCACGCGTCCAGATTGCTGGAAAGCTGATTCCAGGGAGTGGTGGCGAATGCCGCTCCCACCGGTTCCGGTGCCAACAGGGTTTCGACGAGGGCCAACAGTTTCGTCAACTGAGCGTGCGCAAGGACATCGGTGGGGTAGCGCAGCCAGTTAAGAAGGTCGAGGGAGGCATCGGCAGCCGATTGGCTTAAGGCTCCGAGTGCTTGGATGCGGTCCAGGTTGCGTTCTGCCCAAGCAGGCGACCATTCCGTACAAGCCAGTGGGGTGAGCGGATGGTCAACCAACGGGGATACTTGTCCCGCTCGTTCTTGGAGTAACCGAGCCAGCAGACGGCCCCGTTCTAGGGCTTCCGCAGAGGTGTCGATAATGGCGGCCCATCCATCGAGGCGGACGGTCGTCTCGGACTTACGGGGCAGCAGATAATCGAGACATTGGTAGGCGCTGAGGCCGCAGGCATGCCGACGATGCAGGGTGCGAGTGTAGTTGTTCAGCGAGGCCCGCAGGCGCTCCAGCTCGGCCGTGCGCTGTGCCCAGTCAGGAACAGCGTTATCGCTGAGGAATTTCAGCGCTTGGTCGAACTGAGCAAGCACCTCGGACTTGCCGGTTTTGTTGGAATGCAGTTCGAGGCAAAACGGCTCCAACCCCTCCTCTTTGAGGCGACGGTGAACGACGTCGAGGGCCGCGCGTTTTTCGGCCACGAACAGGACCCGCTTCCCGTGGGCGAGGCTGTTCGCGATGATGTTGGTGATCGTTTGGGATTTTCCGGTGCCAGGAGGTCCCTCTAAAACGAAGTCATGACCGGCCGCCACCGCCATGACGGCGGCAAGTTGCGAAGAGTCCGCACTGCGAGGGCAGAAAACGTCACGCGGATGAAATTGATCATCGAGTTGAGGCGGCTGAATATCCCCCGATGGATTGGGATATTGGGAGCCGGCATCGTGCACGAGGTGCCGAACGATGCGGTTACGCGTGAGCTCATCCAGACGGTCGGAAAGGTCCTTCCACAGAAGAAACTTGGTGAACGAAAACTGGCCCAGCCAGATCTCCGACTTTACCTCCCAGCCCGGGAGATCACGGACCGCGTCCCGAAAAATTTTGAAAACGAGGGGGACGTTCACGCCGGTGTCGTCTTCAGGTAGAGGATCAAGCCCCGGAATCTCCTTTTGAAAGTTCTGCCGGAGCATTTCCATTAGGGTTACGTTTAGCCTGGTTTCTTCATCGAGACGGCCCAGCGAAAAACCATCGATTACCGACTTACGCTTCAATTCTACCGGAATCAAAAGCAGGGGGGCTCGAAGCGTTCGGTCGCTATGCTCGGCCTCCTTCCACTCTATGAAGCCTACGGCGGCGAAAAGGGTGTTGGAGCCGTTTTCTTCGAGTGAATTACGCGCCGCACGGTAGAGTTCGGTCAGGCGGCGAGCGTGCTCGGCCTCCTCTAGGTTGCTATGCAATCGCCCGTGGCTGAGTTCATCCCGCAAGTGCTCATCCAGCGCATCGGTTCCAGTCTTCTTAATGTAAGCGGCTGAACTTCGCGGATCACCACTTCCCATCAGACTGGGCTTGGGACGAAGCGAGAGTTGCCGTTCGGCCGCCAGCTCGTCCTCAACGCACTCGGGGGCCGCCGAGAGGATGCGAACCGTGGCCTTGGTCTCTTTAAAGTTTAACAGGCGATTGCGCAGGCTCAGGTCGAGGAGCCGACTCTTCCACTGGTCGATGCGTGTTGAAACTTTGTCGGGGGCCTTGGGTGCAGGTATGACCACGTCCGAAAACACCCGATCACCGAGGCCATTCGTAGGCACCGGCCGGTCGGATGGCGACGTCGGGACTACCGCAGCGGATATTTGGCCGGGAATAGGCAGCGGGTGAATTTGGGCTACCCGAGAGCGGCGCACGTCCAGCGCGAACCGGAACGGTAGTTCGGTTTCCAGGTGTGACCGGGCCGCAAGTTCGGCATCCTTAAGCGTTCCGCAAGATTCACAGGCGACGATGGTGCTCTCGAACACCGTGAGCAGTGATTCGACCTCCAGTTTACGTATTTGCTGAAGGTCATCACCGGCCGGTTCCGGCAAGGTGCGCTCTTCAAGCCAGCACCCTGCATAGGCGTGGCCCTCATGCATGAGAATGAGCGGATTCAGGCCGGCCTGCTCGCAACAGGCGGCAAACAAAAGGGACAGATCGAGGCAGTTGCCAAAACGCTGGGCGAGAATTTCGAACGGGGTGCGGACTTTTTGACCGGTGTTTTCGAAGCTGGCGGGGGCGACGATGTAGCGGATGCCGAATTCACCTACGGCCTTGTAAATGGCAGCCGCCTGGTCCCATGCACGTTTGTTGCTTTTATCCTGATAGCCGTTAAACCCTCCGCGTTGGGTGCTATCCCGGAGCAATTCAGAGGCACGACTGAGAATCGTCATGACAGCGGGATCGTTAGGCAAAATGAACGCCGCCAAGATTTCAGGCAGGGAGGAAAGCCCGCACCATTCGTTGCGAGCCAGCAGCGAGATGGGCTCTGTGCGGGTGCAAATCACCGTTTCACCGGCGACGACTTCAACTTTAAGCCAGCCGGCCAATTTTTCATTCAGCGCGAAGAGGAAATCGTGACTGAGCTTTAGTTCGAGCGGGGCGACGCGATATTCACCCTGAGCAGCGATCGATTGCAGGCGGATTTCGACCGGCGAAGCGAATGCCGGCTCAGTGCTGACCCGAATCACCAGATCCTTGCGAGGCGAGGCGTCGTTCTGAAACTTTAACTCCTTAATGACCGGAATCGCGTTTTGCTGGAAGGCGTAGTTAATGGCGCGGTCATAGCTGATTGAAATGAGCGCACTCGCCTCAGCTAGCATTTCTTTTGGTGAGACGAGTAAAGAAGACATGATCGAGTGTGCAAAAGCTGCAACGAGGTAGGCATGGACCTACCGGAGCTACAAGGTTGGACGGAAAGTCCGCGCGCTATTTCGGAATGAGGGTAACGGAACGCCCCTTAACGCACCGCATGGAAGCGACAACTTGTGGGTACCAATGAGTGCGGACTTTGCAGAAAAAACAATTTTCAATTCCTAACTATAACGACAGCAACATTATGAAGTAAAACGGACATTCAGGGAAATCTCGTTTCGTCGTTGAAATGAGCGACATTTCGTGGTGACCAAAAAAATACCCACAAGATGTCGCTTTTTTCGCTGAAAAGCTGGTCACTACAAAATGTCGTACCGGTTTGGTCACCACAAGATGTCGTTTTGCGACATTCTAAAATGACTTTACCACGCGACTAGACGGGCCTATAGCTCAATGGTTAGAGCAGGGGACTCATAATCCCTTGGTTCTGGGTTCAAATCCCAGTGGGCCCACCACTTTGATAGTGAAGGAGTTAGGGTGGATTTTAAGGTCTATTTTTAAGGCCTTATTTTTTTAGGTGTACCCCCAGTGTACCCTTTTTTCACTCCACCTTTTCCCCTGCGTTCGGGTGCGGCTATGCTGTGAACGGTTCCGCCTCCACCTCAGCGGACACAAAAAAGCCTCAGCCGGTTAGAGCCGAGGGCGTGGTGATGGTCGTGATGGATCAGGCGTTGGGCCTACTCAGGCCGCACCGGCTGGACTACGCCGGCGCCGTGCCACTCCCTAAGTTGCACAATCTCGGGGGCGATGGGCCGGCGCTGCATCTCCTCCATCGTGATGGCCACCGGATCAAGTCCAGCGACGGCCAGCCGGATGGATGCGAGTTGGTCGGCCTTGTCGATTGCCTGCTTATACCTTTTATTTAGCAAAATGGGTCTATTGGAATGATTGCTGCTTTATGGGAAAGCAATGAAACCGAAAATCAAGTTGATGGATGAGCAGGGGCGAAAAGAGGTGAAGGCGCTGTTGGCCGGGGAGGAGCAGGCAGGATTGCCAAAGGCCAGGTTGATGGCGGTGAGGTTGGCGTTTACTGGACAGCATAGCCTGGAGGAGATTGCGGAGTTGACGGGGATGGCACGCAGTCGGGTGATCGAGTGGATCGGACGTTTCCGCAAAGAGGGTGTACAGGGGCTCAAGAATAAGCCCAGAGGGGGCGCGAAGGCGGGTAGCACCCAAGTGACCCCGAGCGCTGAATGCGGGTTGATCGAAGGGCTCAAAGAGGGCCGATGGAAGCGGGCCGAAGAAGTCCAACGTTGGGCGAAGAGCCAGGGGGTGAACTTGTCACGGCCCGGGGTGTATGGATGGCTGCGGCGGGTGGGGGCGAAGCTGAAGTTGCCGCGCAAAAGTCACGCGAAAAAGGATCCAGCCAAAGCCGATGCGTTCAAGCGGGAGTTGGACACTCGCCTAGCCGCGCTGGGTTTACCAAAAGGAACGAAGGCAAGGGTTTGGGTGGCCGACGAACACCGCTACGGACTGATCAGTGTCTTACGCCGCGTGTGGACTTTACGGGGGCACCGCCCCACTGCGCCTTACCGCACTCGTTACCAATGGGGCTATCTTTACTCCGCGCTCGAGGTAGCCGGCGATGGTTTGGCCGAAGCCATGTTCGCCGATGGAGTAAGTCTGGACATGAGCCACGCCTTTCTTCGCCAAATCAGCACCCGTGATCCCGAAGCAGTTCACGTCATCATCTGGGATCAGGCTGGTTTCCACCAGAACACCGACACCTCGCTCGATCAACTGCCCCCGAACGTACGCATTATCTCGCTGCCTCCCTATAGCCCTGAACTTAACCCGGTCGAAAAACTTGGTGATCTGATCAAGGACCGCATCGGCAACATTCTTTACGACACCCTTGGCGACATCGAAGCGGCCATCAGCGAGAAACTCCATCCCATCTGGCACGGTCCAGAGCGCGTTCGAAAATTGATCGGCGAGGGTTGGCTTCTCGCTAAAACAAACTGTTCCTTCAAACTCTATAGACCCGTTTTGGCATAGAAAGAGTATTACTCACTCCCACGATCTTGGCGCGGCGGTCGAGAGATTGGCGGGCGATGCCGTCGCCGGCGGCGAGACTGCAAAGGTTCTTGAACCCGACTGCCGAGGTGGTGGCGATGCGCTCTAAGCGGCGGGCAAGTTGGATGCCGAGACCTGGACGCAGTGACTCCAGCTCGTTAAACCGTGCAGCGACTTCAGCGAAGATCAGGGCAGCTTCGGGCGGGAGGTTGGCCATGTCCTAGCGCGGTTCGTAAACCAAAGCGCTTAAACGTAAGCGTAAACCCTGTACGCGATGGCGTACGGTTACGGCGCGGGTTACATTTCACCGCGTAACGCCGGCGCCGGCGGGGTGAATTAGGCAGGGGGGGGGGGCCTAGTGCTCGAAAGCGTAACTCTATTTAAAAAAAATCAGCCGCAAAAAGTGGCGATAGGTAACAAAACCCCTCGGTTCCCCTACCCGCCGAAAAGATTCCTTAGGGGCGCGCACCGGCGGGGGCTACCTGCCAGCGTCAGCTTCAACCTGTGCCGGCGTCCACGTTGGCCAGTTGTAAGGCTTACAGGAGCAGGTCGGGCCGTTGATGGGGGCGATGACACGACGACTCCAGCAGGCTGGGCAAAGTCCAGCGGGTGCCGGCGTTGGTGCGGGCGTGCTCGTTGTGCGTTGTGGGGCGAGGTAAAGCAAACGCTGGGTGGCGCCACTGGATCGGGTGCCAAGGGGCAGACGCACAAACTGTTCGGGGCAGAGCAGGCGAGGGTCGGCACCTAGGCGAGTGAAGCGCCCGAGTATATCCGCCACCTCGGGTTCGCTTAGCTCTGAGCAATCGAACCAGCCGTGCAGCGATTTGCCGCCCGAGGCGACGACGGCAGCGAGGCGGCAGGGCACGCGGTCGCGCATTTGCCAGAGGGCCGTTGCCTGTTCGTCGAGGGTTAAACCTTGGTCGCTTTCGATGATGAAATACCGGCGCGGGCCGGTCGTTGCGCGGCACCGGGTGGATTCATAGCCGGCCTCGGCAATGGTCGATTTAAGGCGCATTGGGTTCGGCACGACAAATTGCCACGCGGTCAGGTCTTCGGCCTGCCAATCGCGCAGGAAACGCGTCTCTGAGTGCTTGGCGTCGCGCCCTAGGCACACGAGGTCATCGGGGCCGAACAGCAGCCCGAGCACGTCCTGCACGCGGGTGGTCGGGTGGGTGGTCTGCGAATGGGTCAGCAGGTCGGCGCAGGTGATCTCGTGCACGTTATCGAGCAGCGCGGCCAATGCCGAGGGCGAGAAAAGCGGGAGTGTGCTGGGTTTGAAATGTCCCTGCCAACCGGCGGCGGCATCGTAGCGGGGCGCGTCGGCGTCGGGGGTGGTGGGCGGGTGGAGAGTCCGCGCCCATCGTGGTGGAGGGCGTGAGGTCAGGCGCGTTTCAGTGATGCCGAACGCGTCGTTAATGGCGGCGGAAACTTCACGGGCTGGAATGGGGCGGCGTGTGCCGATTGCCGCGTGTTCGATGGCGGCGTGTGCCTCGTTGTGTGAAAAGCCGTGGCGGCGGCAGGTGCAGGCGCTGGCGAATAGCCAAGCGTGTATTCCGTTAATAGGTGGTGGATTAAGTGTCATTTCTCGTCGCTTTCTTCTTTGTTGGTGACGCGAGGTGACGCCATTCCCGTAAACTTTCTTAGAGATACGCGTAGGGAAAAGTTTAGTGCAGACGCGTCACCTCGCGTCACACGGGTCGCTTTCATGGGTTATTCTTGGGGTAGAAAACGGATTCCCCTCCAACCGCGTGCAGCCCGTCCCCGTACCTGCACCAGTCCCTTGTCGGTTAAAAACGCGGATAGCCTTTTGATGCCGAGTGCGGACGCCCCCACGGATTCGCACCATTCCTCGTAATGCCCACGAAGCTCAGCCGTCGGAGTGACGGCGTTGGGGTCAAGCGTCGCCTCCTCCTCCAGCAGCTCGGCATACCATTGCCCGGTCACGTTGTTTGCTTCTCGGTAAGCGTTTGTTGCCGCCAGCACGCAGGCAGGCGGGGCCAACCCTTCGCGCCCACCTCCCCGAGCTTGCCAATCGAGGCAACCGGCGAGAGCCCAACTTAGCAGGGCAGACCGGGCAGCGGGATCGTTTACCAACTCGCGCTTGATTGCCGGGTCGCGGTGTTCGGGGGCGAGGGCCGGAAACGGCAGCTTGAGCAGACGTCGCCAGATTCCCGAGTCGTCAGCGTCGGTGGCGGGGTCAAAGTTGGTCGCCAACCAAAGTTTCCAAGTTTGGTTTATTTCCATCGGTGCCGAGTAAAGCGCCCGCACGGTCACGCGCTCGTTACCCGAGAGCAGTTTCACGGCGCCGGCGTCGAGGCGGGCGGCTTCGTCCCCCTCGCTCGCGTAGGCCAAACGAGAACCGCGCAGGCGCACGAGGTCAGGCGATGCCCCTCCCGGTGATCGTCCATTGCGCGAGGCGCACAAACTCTCAAAGGGCAGTTTGCAAACATAGTCCCCGAGCAGGCTTGCCAGCGATTCCAGTAGCGTCGTTTTCCCATTTCCGCCCGGGCCTTGCACGAGGATTACTACCTCAGGCGAGGCGTCGCCGGTCAGGGTTGCCCCTACGCAGCGGGCAAGAAAATCCCCGAGTCCAGGTGCACCATGCTCCAGATTAGCCAGCAGCTTTTCGAGTGCTGGGTGCTTTGCGCCTTCAGTGTAAACAGCCGGTGCCAGCTTGGTGCAGAGGTGGGCGCGGTGATGAGGGCGCAAGGTGCCGGCGTGCAAATCGAGAGTCCCGTTTTTCACGTTCAGCAGCCAAGGGTCGGCGTCGAGTGCATCGTGGTGCACGCGTAGGCGCGGATCGGACTCAGCCAGTGTCACGGCGGCGTTGATGTGGCTTAGCGATTCCATCCCGAGAGCGCGCTTGGTGCGTTCAACTCGCCCATCGTCGGAGCCGGTGGCGGCGGCGGCAGTCCAAGCCCGAGCAGCGGCGATGCTCAGTTGAACCGCGCCCGCCTCGCCCTCCTCGGGATTCCAGCGGGTGCCGTCCCAATGAAGCCAACCGATGCCGGGGCAGAAGCGAAGGGCTGTTCGGGTGCGTTCAACGAAGCGCAGGCTGGCGTCGAGGTCAGTGGCAGTGTCGGCAATTTCCAGAGTTGGCGCACCAGCGGGGGGCAGAGCGTCGCGCCATGATTTTTCGGTGGTGGTGCTCATTCGCTGAGTGTTCCGGTTGCTGCGAGTTCACGGCAGGCGGCGGCATATTTGCGACGGGCCTCGTTTTCGATGTAGGCGCGCTGGCCGGCGTTGAGGTCGGAGCGGGCAGCGATGCAGGCTAACTCGCCGGCCAGCACGGTCGCGAGGGCTTCCGCGAATCCGCCAGCTTCGGTCGTCGGCTCGTTGGTGCGGTTGCGCTTGGGGCCGGACACAACCGGCGCACGTCCTGCCAGTAGCTCGCGCACGCTGGCCTCGGTATATCTCACGACGCGCTCGTTGAGTCGGATCGCGACCAATTGCCCGCGTGCCGCAAGTTGCCGTGCGGTGTGGCCGGTGCGGCAGGTTGAGCCGATAAGGGCGTGAACTTGGCGGAAGGTTAAAAGCGACCCCATCGGGGTGGCGGTGCTGTTCTTTTCGTTATTGGTGGCTTGCATACACACCTATTCGCTTCGTCAATGTGTCACACTTTGAGAGCGAGAATAAGCAAATCAGAAGCGGCCAGAATTGCGGGCGTGAGTCGGCGCACCTTGATTCGTCACGCCTCGCAGGGGCTTATCTCGGAGGACAAGCGCGGGCGGGTGTTACTTAGCGAGGTCGCGAGTGCTCTTGTCTCGGATTCGTCGCAGGGTGCTCGCTTGGCGTGTCGGGCGAGGGTGCACCGAGTAATCGTTTTAGAGGGCAAAGAAACGACTGCCTACAAGGTCGCGAAGGCGGCGCTTGCGGGTATCGGATCGATACCGGCGGGGCGTGTTTTTATGGTAGCTCGGGAGCTATTCGAGGCCTATCTGCGTGACCCCGCCGGCGTCGTTGAACAGGCGCGGTTCTGTGCGGGAAACGAAGCGTTTGCTAGGTCGCAGGGGTGGCGGTAGCGGACAAGTCCACGGTGACAGAGCGGGTGGCGAGGTAAGAGCGGGCGGTGGTGGAAACGTCGCGGTGTCCTAGGTGCTGGCGTGCGGCTTCAAGTCCGGCCACGGCATAAATGAAAGAGCCGGACAGCTTGCGCAGGGCGTGAAGCGGGGTGAGGTCTTTCATCCCCTGCTTTTTTAACCACGCGGTGAGGGTCGGCCACGCCTTCGCTTGATACTCGTAAGCGGCAGTTTTGGCGCTGGCGGCTTTGCGGGCGGGCTTGATGGCGTGAGCAGCAAGGACAAGCTCGGCGTCGGGTGCGGCTTTGCGTGCGGCTTTGAGCCGTGCCACCACATCAGCGGGCAAAGGTACGGTGCGGTAAGATTCGCGGGACTTGGGGCGAAAGGTCGGAGTCACGTCGATTCGCACGGTGCCCGCCTTCAAATCAACATGGGCCCACGGCAGGGCGTCAGCTTCACCACGGCGCAGACCGGCGCAAAGGAGCAGGTCAAAAGCGGTGCGGGTGTCGGCGTCGAGTTTGTCGGCGGTGGCGTAGAGCTTGCGGGGGTCGAGGTCGCAAACAAAGCGGCGGGTGGTGGCGGCGGCGGTGATGCCTTCAAATGGTAGCGGCGAGGGCAAGGTGAGTGTCTTCCCTACCTCAGCAACGATGGCCTCGGAAAACAGAGCGCGGGCGTCGCGCAGGTGGCTTGCTAACGTCGAGGCGCGGCGGTCTTTGGTCGTCTCGCCACCCTCGGCGCGTGCGGCGTCGAGTTCGGCCTTGTGCCATGCCCGCACCTCGGCGGGGGTAATCTTATCGAGGCGCACGGCGTCCACTAGGGCCCGCCACTCGGCGCGGTCTGCGTGCTTGTCCGACTTCGGAGCGATGCCGCGCACCGCCGCAACGACACGGCGCAAGCTCCCTTCATACTCGGCAAGGGTGGTCGGGCGTACGGTGGAAACCGCTTTTGCCGCTGTGAGGTAGTCGGCAAGGGTGCAGACACGCTCGGGGCGTTTATTGGGGCGCAAATCGGCAAGGACGGCGTCTAAGCCTTGCACCTGTACCTTCTGCCAGAGGTCGCGAGCTTTGCGGGCGGCTTCGGCACGGTTGGCGGTATCGAGACAAAACCAAGCCCCACGGCCACCCTCTTTTAATCTCAGGTAGAGTTCTGGCGTCTCGGTGCCGTCCTTCAAAACGCGGGGGCGAACGCGGTCTTTCCAGTAGGCCACCTCGGACTTCGCGGAGCGGGTAGTTTTGGCCAAAACAGGGGGCGAGGGAAAAGGGTACACCTGCGTTTGGTGTACCCTTAGTGTACCCTTTTTTTCGTTCTCAAGGCTGTTTTCGGCTTCGTTAGTCTTCGCGCTCATGTTCTGTAAATCGCTTGTAAGCAGTGGTAAAGTAAAGTGGTTAAGCAATACTTGCGAAGATTAAGAAAGAGTCAAGTTAAGGACTCATAATCCCTTGGTTCTGGGTTCAAATCCCAGTGGGCCCACCACGTTTTCTCCAGCAAAACCGAACCGCTCCGGATTCCGCCCCGGGCGTCCCGCTGAATGCAGGTCATCGGCGCGAAATGAGCGTTCCGTTTTTCGCCTGAGCCTCCGCGCACTCGACCTGCTGATGCCGGTCGCCCTCATCGCCCAGTACTTGCCCTCACGGCTCCGTTGGCACGAGCCAGCTGGGTAGAAATGCCCGGGGCGCAACCCGCCTCGTCCTCGATTTGAACGCCGCACGTTTTATGGACCGCAGCGGGCTAGGTCGGCTTTTACGCTGTCTGCGTCTGGTGGGGGCGCCCGGCCCTGTTCGCTCACGCGATGTCCCCCGCTCCCCAATGTGCGTATTGTTCTCCGACTCACCAAGCTTGAGCGCCTCTTCCGTCACACCTAGCCCATGCCCCCCCACCACCCCGGCAGCCTCGACCGCACGATCGCTCTCGACCAGCCCGAGAAAGCCTTCCCCAAACCCGCCCGCCCCAGGCCCGCAACTTTAATTAAGCACCGGCATGCTCCACGTCGCCATCAGCACCAGCGTTAACCAACGCGGCAAGTCCGGGGTCGCCACTTACCTGTTCGGACTGATCGATGGGCTGCTGCGCGGGTGCCCGGAGGTGCGCCTGACCCTGTTCGGCCTGGCCGGGGACCGCCCGCTGTTCGCCCGCTGGCTGGACCGCGCGGCCTGGCAGGAGGTCGCGGAATTCTGGCGGCCCGCCGGGCGCGACATCCTTTGGCACCAACTGGTGTTGCCCCGGCGCCTGCGCGAGATCGGCGCCGAGGTGGTGCATATCCCCAGCTACCGTCGCATTCTCGCGCGCCCGCCCTGCCCGCAAGTGATTACCGTGCACGACTGCGCCGCCTTCCAGGTGCAGGGCAAATACGACCGCGCCCGCATGGCCTACGGCCGCCACATGGTGCCGCGCCTGGCCCGTCGCGCCAACCACCTGATCACCGTAAGCCACGCCACCGCCCGCGACGTAGAAACCTTTTTCCACCGCCCGGCCGGGGAAATCGCGGTGATCTGGAACGGCATCGACCACGCCCGCTTCCGCCCCCCGGCCGCCGCCGAGCTGGACGCGTTTCGCGCCCGCCAACAGCTGGTGCGGCCCTACGTGGTCTACCTCGCCCGCCTCGAGCACCCGGCCAAGAACCACCTGCGCCTGATCGAGGCCTTCGAGCGGCTGGTCACGGCCCGCCCCGACTGGCCCCACGAACTGGTGCTGGCCGGGGCCGATTGGCATGGCGCGGCCGTAATCCACAGCCGCGTGGCCATCTCGCCGGCGAGGGCCCGCATCCGCACCCCCGGCTTCGTCGAGCCCACCGATCTGGCCTTGTGGTATGCCGGGGCCGACGCGCTGGTTTATCCCTCGCTTTTCGAGGGGTTCGGCTTACCGCCAGTCGAGGCGATGGCCTGCGGTTGCCCAGTGGTTTGCTCCGAGCGCGGCGCCCTCGGTGAAGTCGTCGCCGACGCCGCCCACCTGATCGATCCGCTCGATCCGGACTCGATCGCCGCCGGCCTGCGCGCCGTGCTCGCCGAACCCTCCGCCTGGCGCCAACGCGGCCTGGCTCGCGCCCGTATCTTCGACTGGGATGCGTGCGCTGCGGCCACCGCAGCCATCTACCATCAGGCCGCCCAACCCTCCCCCTACTCGCTTGAGAAATCGCCCCCTCAAGAGGGCCCGTTTCGCGGAGCCTAACGCCCGCGCCGCTATCATCACCCAAGTGAGAGCGCCGCGAGCCGGACAAAGATCGGTGACGGCCAAACCCACGGCCAAAAACAAGCCTATAAAAAAACGCAAAGAACTGCTTTTAATTAAGTTAAAATATCCCGCCGCACGTGGAGCCCGACTGTTTCTAAATCCCCCCCCAAACGCGAAGATTTAATTAAAGCTGCGGCCGAATGGGCCGATGTTTTTAGCGTACAAACGTACACGGTTCTGATCCACTCCTACCCGATATGCCCCACATCACTCCTGAAGTTATCGACGCGAAACTCATTATTCGCGGTATCCACCTCAACCTAACCGATTCCATGAAGGCCATGATCCACGAAAAAGTGGGTCGCCTGCTCCGCCACGAACCCCGCATCGACCGGGTTCGCATCGAGGTCGACATCGACCGCACCAAGGGCTCCAAAGCCCATTTCATCGCCAAGGGCCACATCGAGATCAGCGGCCCCGACCTCAACGCCTCGGTCGATTCCGAGGACGCCTACAAGTCGGTCGACCTGCTGGTCGACAAACTCGACGGACTGCTGCGCAAGCGCCACAGCGAGCTCAAGGAAAAGCGCCACCACCCCCACGCCGTCGAACTCGGCGGCGCCCTGCCCAAAGCGTTCTAAATCCAGCCGGTTTGCCCATGGGGCAAACACCTACTTCGTTAAAAAAAACCCGGCCTCTCGCAGGCCGGGTTTTTTTGTGGCCGCGCCACTTTACCCGCATAATTCACTCGGCAAGGCCCCGCCTGATCCCTTTCTTTTTCCACCGTGCGTCCCCTTCGAATTCTTTTTGTCACACCCGAAGTTGAACCGTTCGTGAAAGTCGGCGGTCTCGCCGACATGACCGGCGCCTTACCCAAAGAGCTCGCCGCACTCGGCCACGATGTGCGCATCGTTTGCCCGGCCTACGGCTCGGTGAAAATCCACGGACCGCGCACCGCCCGCCCCGATCCACTCGGGGTCGATGTCGGCACCGAGGCCCACTGGGCCCGCACCTGGGAGACGAGCCTGCCGGGCGGCAAGGTGCCCGTCTACCTGCTCGAGCACGACGGCTTTTTCGCCCGCCACGAGGTCTATTCCGGCCCGTGGGGATCCCACGCCGACAACGACCTACGTTACGCCTTCCTTTGCCGCGGCGCCCTCGCGCTCTGCCAACAGATGGACTGGATCCCCGACGTCGTCCACGGCCACGATTGGACCACCGGCCTGTTGCCCGTCTACCTGAACACCACGCTCAAAGACACCCCGTTGGGCCGCGTCGCCTCGGTTTTCACCATCCACAATTTGGAACACCAAGGCTACGCCGACCGCCGCGTACTCGACTTCGCCCGCCTGCCCGCATCCGAGTTCCGCGCCGACAGCGTCGAGTCGACCGGAGCGGTTAACATGTTAAAAGCCGGCCTGTATCACTCGACCAAACTCACCACGGTGAGCCCGACCTACGCCGAGGAAATCAAGACGGCGGCCGGCGGCTGGGGGCTCGACGATGTGCTTCGCTTCCGCGCCGGCGATCTGGTCGGCATCCTCAACGGCATCGACACCGGGGCGTGGAATCCGGCGACCGACAAGTTCATCCCCGCGCACTACTCGGCTGAGAACCTCGCCGGCAAAGCCGCCTGCAAAGCCGCGCTGCAAGCCAAACTCGGGTTGGCCATCGACCCGCACATCGCGGTGTTCGGGGTGGTGGCGCGCTTCGCCAACCAAAAGGGCCTCGACCTGCTGGCCGAGGCGCTGCCGCACATCGCCGATCGCATGCATGTGCAATTTGCCATCCTCGGCGCCGGCGATCCCGGCCTGGAGCACACCTTCCGCTGGGCGGCCAAGCAGTACCCGGGCAAGGTCGGCGTTTACATCGGCTACGACAACGAACTCTCCCACCTGATCCAAGCCGGCGCGGACTTCTTCGTGATGCCCAGCCGCGCCGAGCCCTGCGGTTTGACCCAGATGTATGCGATGCGCTACGGCACCGTGCCGCTGGCCCGGGCCACCGGCGGCCTGATCGACACCATCGAGCAGTACATCGAAGGCACGAGCAAGGGCACCGGATTCCTCTTCACCGACGCCACCGCCCCCGCCCTGTACAACACGGTGGGCTGGGCCTGCGCGACCTACTACGACAAACCCCAAGAGTTCGCCCGCCTCCGCCTCAATGGCATGGCCCAGGATTTCAGCTGGAAGACCAACGCCGGCCGCTACGTGGAAATCTACCGCTGGGCCGCCGAGCAGCGCACCGGCGAAAAGCTGGCCTGAGCGGCGCTGCGCCCCCCCTCCCGCTGCCGCAGCGCGGTGGGGGGCGGGGCGCGCGGATCTCAAATCTGAGATTTGAAATCTCAAACCGGAGATTAGGCATTTTCAAATCGCAGCCCTAAGCTCAACCAGGGGCTTGGCGAATCGCCGATCGGCGCGAGCGCCAACAAGATTACCTGATTCCCTTGCTGTGGCGCGTGCTGCGTGAAGCGTGGGCTGGTTCAGGTATCTCAAATTTAAAATCTCAAATTTGAGATACCTCGATGCTCTCCAAGCGCACCGCAGGGCGGCGCGTGCTGCGTGAAGCGTAGGATTGTTCCGGCGTCTCAAATTTCAAATCTCAAATTTGAGATACCGGGGCGCGCTCCAAGCGCGCCGCGGTTAGCGCGCCTAGAGCGCATCGCGGTAGAGCTCTTCGTAGGCCTGCGCCGTCTTCGCCCAGCCAAAGTCGCTACGCATGCCCCGGGCCTGGATCTCGGTGTAAAGCTGCTTGTCGGCATACAACTTGAGCGCCCGCGCCAACCCGCCCGCCAAGCCGGCCACGCTTGGGCTAAACATGATGCCGGTGCCCGCCTCCGGATTCGCGTCAATGTCCACCACCGTGTCGGCCAGGCCGCCCACTTGCGTCACCAACGGAATCGTCCCATAGACCTGCGAATACATCTGGTTGAGTCCGCACGGCTCAAAGCGGGAGGGCATCACAAAGAAATCGCTGCCCGCCTCAATCAGGTGGCTCATCGATTCGTCCACCCGGCTGGAGAGCACCACGTGGGTGGGAACCAATGCCGCCAGTTCGCGCAGGCTCGCCTCGAGCTGTTTGTCGCCCTTGCCCAGCACGATCAGCGCCACCTCGTTTTTGCGGAAAAACGCCCCGTTATCCAACAGCAGATCGATGCCCTTCTGCTCGGTCAGGCGACAGACCATGCCGAATATCGGCCCCTTGAACTTGGGATCGAGCCCGGCCCGGGTCAGCAGCTCAGTGCGGCACTTCGCTTTACCGGCCAGTTTGCCGACCCCGTAGTGATAGGGGATCAACGGATCGGTCGCCGGATTCCACACGGTGGTGTCGATCCCGTTGATGAACCCGACCAGATCGGCGGCCCGGCTCAAAATCACACCGTCGAGCCCGCAACCGAATTCGGCCGTCTGAATCTCGCGCGCATAGCGAGGGCTCACCGTGGTGACCCGATCCGAAAACAGGATACCCGCTTTCATCATGCTCATCTGCCCGTAAAACTCGACGCCATCGATCCCCTTGAGCTCATCGGGCAGATTGGTCCGAGCGAACGAGCGCATCGGGAACACCCCTTGGAACGCAATGTTGTGGATGGTAAACACCGTCTTCATCGCCAGGGTGATACCGTAGCGTTGCTCGGCGTGGCGCAGCAGCAGCGGCAGCAAACCGCATTGCCAGTCATGCCCGTGAATCACGTCGGCACTCATTTCGAGAAAGCGCATGGTTTCCACCACACCTTTGCAGAAGAAAATAAACCGGTGGTGGTTATCCTCGTAGTCGCGCTCAGGCGTGCCGTAGGGATTGCGCCGGTCGAAGAACTCCTCACGGCAGATCAGGTGGATCGTCAGGTTGGGCGCCGGCGAAAAGGACCTGACTTCCCCGCTCATGAACATGTCACCCATCTCGATGCGCAGCCCGTGAGTGCGCGTCGCGTTCACCACCAGCGGATGATCCAGAACCGCGCGGTACCCCGGCAAGAAGACCGTCACCTCATGCCCCCGCGTCGCCAGGGTCGCGGTCAGCGCCGCCACCGCATCCGCCAGGCCGCCGGTTTTAATGAAGGGAAACAATTCACTGGCGACGTGGACGATTTTCATCGCGGGACCCTAGGCGCTGGCGTTGGGTATTTCCACTGAAATAACTGGGAAATCACCCAGTTTCGTCCGCACCGTCCCCCGCTATGAAATACCGAGACTCGCTTCTGGAACTGCTGCGCCAGCCTGACTATCGCCCCTCCACCATTCTCGCTCTTTCGCACGCGCTTGGCCTCCACAAAAAACTGCGCTCCGTGTTCGCCCACGAGATCCGCGGGCTGCTCGGCAAGGGCGAACTCGCCCTGGTCCACGGCGACCGCATCAGCCTGCCCTCGCGCGCCGCGGCCGCCGCCTTCACCCCGTCCGCCCCCGCCAACCGCGGTTTCAGCCACCCCCGCCCCGCCGACTCTGGCCGCGGCCCCGATCGCTCCCCCGAGGCCGAGGTACTCACCGGCCGGCTCAACTTCCGCGCCGGCGGTTCCGCCTTTGTCGTTCTCCCCAAAGCCGCCTCCGGCCCGGCCCCCGAGTCGATCCAGATCTTCCCCGAGGACACCGGCGTGGCCTTCCACGGCGACACCGTTGAGATCTTCGTCAACCCCGGCATCCGCCAGCGCCGCGACGGGCGCGGCACCGAGCGCACCGGGCGGGTACAACGCGTGCTCGAACGCGCCCGCGACACCGTGGTCGGCAACCTCCAGCGCATCCGCAACACCTACTACGTTAAGCCCGACGACCCCCGGATGTTTCACGAGATCGTGGTCGGCGACCCGGCCACCGGAAAACTCACCCCCGCCCCCGAGCTCGGCGACAAAGTTGTGGTGCGCCTCGGCGAATGGACCCAGCGCAGCCAACTCATCCAGGGCGAAATCATCGAGCGCCTCGGCAAGACCTTCGAGCCGCGCGCCGAACTCGCCGGCATTTACCACAAGTTCAAACTCGACCCCACCTTCTCCGCCGCGGTCGAGAGCGAGGTCGCCACGCTTCCCGACTCCGTGCAACCGAGCGAACTACCCGGCCGCCTCGACTACCGCGAAACGCCGACTTTCACCATCGATCCGGACGACGCCAAGGACTTCGACGACGCCCTCTCCCTCGAACACCTGCCCACCGGGGAAATCCGCGTCGGTATCCACATCGCGGATGTC
>CAMBUJ010000006.1 GCA_945871005.1 Opitutus sp. GAS368
TCCGTAAGTTTGAAAACTATCGCACCCGTATCCTCTTCTTCTGCGGCAGACTCGATCTTGCTCCTCAGCTGCCTTCAGCCGCTACCCACAGCATTCCGTGAAGAACCCCAAAACGGCCGCCTTCAGATCCTGTCCTGCCGCTAATATTACCAAGCACCGCTCCGCCCAAGGCATTATCGCAGGGCCAATATAGGGCCCGCGGAATACTGTTATCCGAACTGCCCGAGCCGCTGATCGTGGTATTCATCATTCCCGTTACGGCAGTATTGACCGCCGCGGGCCGAGACGAAACCAGGCGAATCGAAATCGGTGTGCCGGCGGGTTGCGGGGGGAGCGGACCGTACGTGTCCGGTGTTTTACCAAGGGTGCCAAGCTTGGTGATCACCTGCATGGCTGCGCTGCGCGAGTAGTTGGAGGCGTAGCCTTTGCTTAACATACCGTAGGGGGATGCCGTGTCCTTAATTTCGCAGGCCACGGTGAGCGCGGTCATCTTATCGGTCGCCGTCTTGGAGTAATTTTGGTGGGCGATGACGTTGGTAGTCGAGTCCACCTGGGTGCCGGAATAAGCCGCGTTAAGTCCGAATACGCGGATCTCGCCCGGCTTGAACGTCTGCATGTCGTCAAAGCCGGCGGTCAGCAAAATGCGCTGCACGACGGCTGCCTGATTGACCATCGTAAAATAGGTCTTGGCGCTGCCGCCGGAGCCCACGGTGGTCTCGAGATAAAAATTGGTTCTTCACGGAATGCTGTGGGTAGCGGCTGAAGGCAGCTGAGGAGCAAGATCGAGTCTGCCGCAGAAGAAGAGGATACGGGTGCGATAGTTTTCAAACTTACGGAAGCCCCGGGCATCCGCTTTGAGTGCTTGGATTTTGGAGTTAAAACCCTCGGTCAATGCATTGGAAATGCGGTGCTTAAAATAGGTTAATAATCCGGCGAGGTGAGCCTTCAGTGTTTTCGCCACTTTTTTGACTCGGGGCAGACGGCTGCTCATGACAGATCGGTACCACTGTTGGAAAAAGGCGTTGCCGGAATCGGCGTCGGGTTGGTGCCAAAACTCGACCATTTGCTCCTTGTAGGCCCACGCCTTGGCGGTGCGCAGGTTCGACTCCAGCAGGGACTCAAAGTGCTGCTTGCGATCGTCCGGGACGGTGCCATGCAGCCAAAGAAAACGGGTGCGCTTGAGGGTGTCATCGCCTTCGCTGGCGAGCTCAGCGGACTCATCCCTGCGGGTGTGATCGACCGCCTCGTTCAGAGGCTTTGAAACATGAAAACGGTCGTGAACGATATCCGCATTGGGAGCGGCTTGTTGGGTGGCGGCGATGAAGGATGCCCCCATGTCCATGGCGACCGCCTCAACTCCGTCAACTTGTTCTTTTGATAATGATGACCAAAGCTTTAAGCCACTCATGGTGTCCCGGCCAGGGACCACGTCGAGCACCCGTCGCCCGGTCAGGTCCGTCATCAAGGAAACGTAACTTTGCCCCCGCAAAAAGCTCTTCTCGTCCAGGCCTACTCGCGTGATCCCGTCGAGATTGCGCCGCGCTAATCCACGGCTCACTGCCTGTTCGATTATGCGTTGCACGCTGTCCCAATGCAGACCGAGCAACTCGGCTGCTTGGCTCAGCGAGCGGCATGCGGCGATCACGGCCACCGCAAAGCTTTCAAAGTGCAGGGTAAACCTCGATCCTGGCTCCGCCCACGGCACACGCATGGTTTTGACTCCGTCTTGTTCGCAATCGCAGCGCGGCACCGCGCAACGCAGTTCCAACCGATACTGCATCACGCTCAGATGCCTCCAACTACGCTCCGGCATACGGTCGTAAATGGGCATCGGTTTACCGCACACCGGACACGGCACCTTTATGCCGTCCGGCCATCTCAGCCAGACCGTCACGCTTTGCCCGACCAGGTCATCCTCCACCTTGGTCACTTCCCACGGTTCCGGCAGCAACAGCAACCGCCGGTAATGTTCATGCACGCTTATGCTCATCTTTACTTCTTAGCTGCTTTTTAGGCCCTCACCCACAGCAAAACGGGAAGAACCGTTTCGAGGGAGGCGAGCATGTTGTCCCGCTCCACCGGGTCCATGATCGCCAGTTCGAGCGTGCTCAAAACAAGATTGGCCGTTTTATCGCCCCTCTGTTCCGTAAACGCGATGGCGTTGGTTCCGTTGTTGTGTTCGACTGTAGCATTGGCTACGCATGTGCTGCTAACGAGAACTGCAATCGCGGCTGTAATTACACCACGATTTTGTGTGTGTTTTTTCATTGGGTTTTTTGTTACGAGAGACCGGAAATCGATTGTCTAAAAAAAAGAAGTGTTGATTAAATCCGCTTAAGGGGAGGTGGCTGAAAGGGAACTGGGGTTTTTAGACCAGCTGAGTTGGATGTGAGGAGTGCGAGCACCGAAGCAGTGCAGTACTTGAGAGGGTTTCAAGGATGAAATTTTTAATGCTGAGGCTGTTGCCGTTTTAATTTCGAAACTGAACAAGCTGCAATAAAGCACTAGAATGTTACAAAATAACGACTTCTATGTCACATTTCGGCCACAATTCAGTTACTTAGACACGTCAAGGACTCGGCCGAGGGCAGGGCAATTTTTGTCGTTTTTAGTGTTACCACCTGAAGGGGCTGAAACAGGCTGAAGCACCGCTCTACTTTTTATCCAGCGCTTTAAATGTTACAGAAAATAGCTTTAGACAGTAACTTTCAAAGTTTCGGAATGGCGCTGAGGGCTAAAAACGGGGTCGAAGCTTCACCTGTACACATTGCGAGGTTAAGGCTGCGAGGAGTGCGAGCACCGAAGCAGTGCAGTACTTGATAGGGTTTATAGGATGGATTTTTAATGCTAAGGCTGTTGCCTTTTTAATTTCGAAACTGAACAAGCTGCAATATAGCACTTACATGTTACGAACTAACGACTTATATGTCGCATTTCGGTCACAATTCAGTTACTTAGATCCGTCAAGGATTCGGCCGGGGGAAGGCAGGGCGTTTTTTGTCGTTTTAAGTGTCACCACCTGAAGGGGCCGAAACGGTCTGAAGCACTGTACACATTGCTAGGTTAAGTTACCCCGCAGGAATGACCCTCCGGTTCGGAATTCTGGCCCCCCACTAGGAAAACCATTCTATTTAACGCGCCTCCCTTAGTCCTACTTTGTTAAGATTTTATTAATTTCCGATCAATCGCCGGTGATTGATTAGAATTGCAATTAATAACCAAGCGCCTTGCGGCGCACAAAAAAATGACATGCAGGGCGTGCGCTGCTTATCGCACCGATTTATTGAGTTCTGCGAAATGTTTCAGCACCATTTTATCGTAAGAGGCAAAGACGTGGGATCGCATGCTCGCTCCTACTTGAGTGGTTTGATGGGCACACAGCGGCGAAAAAACATTGAGCGCATCGAGTCGGATGTGGCCGACAGCAACTACCAGGGGATGCAGCAGTTTTTGAGTGATTCGCCCTAGAGCCACGAAGCCTTGATGAGGCAAGTAGCCGACGAGGCCGAGGCGGTGTTGGGGCGGCACTCTGACACCGCGCTTTATCTGGATGAATCTTCGTTTGTAAAGAAGGGGGATGCCTCGGTTGGGGTGAAACGGCAGTATTGCGGACGAGTGGGTAAATTGGAGAACTGTCAGGTGGGCGTGTTTTTGTCGTTGGGTGCGGGCACCAAGGTGGCTGCGGTAGACTTCCGGCTGTTTTTGCCGGAGGAATGGGCGCAGGACACGGCACGCTGTGCCAAAGCAAAAGTGCCCGAAGCGCACCGACGGCACCTGACCAAAACCGAGCTGGCGCTGGAAATGGTCAAGCAGGCCAAAGCGCGGGGCTCGACCCACCGCTGGATTGGAGGGGACGAGGTTTATGGTAACAACCACGCCTTTACCAATGCCTTGGAGGATCTTGGTGATGTGTTTTTGATGGACGTCGCCCGCACCATGAGGGTCTGGACCGAGGATCCGACGCCGGCCGTGCCGGTTGCCACCGGGCCGAAAGGTCGGGGCCGCAAGGCTCAAAAACCACGCGCCCAAACTCCCGGCGCAGCCCTTACCGTAGCCGCCTTGACCGAAGCCCGGTTTTAGGGGCAAGCCCGCTCCATCGAGATACGCGACTCAACCAAAGACCGGCTTCACGCCCGGGTGTGGGCAGCCCGGGTCTGGCAATGGGTCGGTGAGTCCGTCTGCGCCCGCTCCCGCTGGTTGATCGTAAGGCAGGACGCTGACGGTGCCTTCAAATACTTCCTGTCTAATTGCGATGCACAAACCACGTGGGAGCGAATGGCCTACATGCAGGCCCAGCGCTATTGGATCGAGCGCGGCTTCCAGGATGCAAAAAGCGAACTGGGCATGGCTCAATACGAAGTGCGCGGCTGGACCGGCTGGCACCACCACCAGGCATTGGTCAGCCTTGCCCAACTCTTTTTGCTCAAACAGCGCGTGTTGCTAAGCGCCGAGCTCCCCCTGTTGTCCGCCAGAGACATGGTCGAGTTACTGGCGTTTTATCTGCCTCGGCGGCCCCGCACGGAAACGGAAGTCATCCGCCAACTCCAGCAACGTCACGCCGCTCGACAGAGCGACATTGATCGACTAAAATCGACGCCAATATCCGTTCTTAATAAGTAACAAAGTAGAACTAGCCCACAAAATTTAAAATCCACAGTCATCCTTGTTCGTTGCGACTTGGTGCCATTGAGGTGAAATCCTACTTCTTTGCCGCATGACCTTCGACCTCGATCAACGCACCGCTTCGCTGAGCATCGGCGAATTCGCCGCGTTCACCATCGGGCCGCGCGAACCCTCCGACCACACCGGCCCGCAAGGCCTCTGGCGCGCCCGCCTCGGCACCCGCTGGCACCAGGAGCTTCGTGCCACCGCCTCGGTGGCAACGCCATCGACCACCTTCGAAGTCCCTCTCACCGGGCAAGTTTTCCATAGCGGCTGGACGCTCACCCTCACCGGCCGCATCGACCAGTTTTTGCCCGCCGCCGGTCACCACCACGCGATCCTGCGCGAAATCAAAACCACCCTCGATCCGATCCCCGCGCCCGAGGAAGACCTGCGCGCCGCGCACCCCGAGTATTTTGCCCAACTCGCCTCCTATCTCGCGCTCCGCCGCATCGCCGATCCAACCGAGACCATCCGCGGCGAACTCGTCTTTGTTGAGGCCGGCAGCGGGCTGAGCCAGACCATCGTCTTCACCGCCAGCGACGAGACGCCCTTTGCCGTCCAACTGGAGCGGGTGACGGAATTCCTCAACCTGCGGTTAAGAGCGCGCGAACGACTCCGGCACCTCGACTACCGCCCGGCCTTCGCCGAGCTGCGCGAAGGCCAGCAAACCACCCAAGCCGATCTAGCAGCCGCCCTGGCCACGCACCCCCACGTGCTTTTTACGGCCCCGACTGGATTCGGCAAAACCGGCGCACTCTTGGAGTGCGCGCTCGGCGCGATGAAATCCGGCCGCTATTCGCGCCTGCTCTACCTCACCAGCAAAGCCACCGGCCAGCTCCAGGTCATCCGCAGCCTCCAAGCCATGACCCGCCCCGACTTAAAGTGTCACCGCTCAGGTGGCACTGAGACCAAGGCGGCACTGGAATTAAAAGCTCCCGGAGTGGCTGGGGCGAAAACGCCGATCGCGCTCTGGCATGTGCGGCCCAAACACGAGCATTGCCTCGCATCCAACTGCTTTTGTGACCGGCGGGGCTTTAACCACCCCGAATCGGTCGCCCGCCGTTGGGCCCAGGCCGGGTTGTCCCACTTTTATCTTTTCGAGGACGCCGCGCGCGATCTGCCCACCCTGCGCGCGGCCGGGAAAGAAGCGCAAATTTGCCCCTACGAAATCACCCGCACCGCCCTCGCGTTTCAAGACGTCTGGGTCGGCGACTACAATTACGTCTTCGCACCCGCGAACCGTACTCTGTTCTACAACCAACCCGGATTTAATCCCGCCGAGACGCTCCTGATAATCGACGAGGCCCACAATCTACCCAGCCGCACCGCAGACGCCCGCTCCCACACCGTTTTGGCCGACGATGCCCGTCGCGTTCTGAGTGAACTCGACCACATGCGCGCCCCCGCCCCACTCCTGCGCGAATGGGAAACGTGGACGCTGCTGCTCACCACCCTGCCACCCGGCGAGGCGCTTGATCTCGCCGTAGAGGACGACCTCGCCGACGCCCTGCGCCGGTTGGCCGACACCCTTACGCTGCATCCGCCCGCCAGCGAAGAGCTCGAACGTCCAATCCGCGATCTACTCTGGCAAATCCCGGTTTTAGCCGAGTGGTTTTCAGCTGGCTTTCCCAAACTGGTGTGGAGCCCGCGCCCCGGGGAATTGCGCCTGACCTGCCTCGACGCCGCCATCCCCACTGGAGAAATTTTAAAGGAATACGCCGGCGTGGTGTTTGCCACCGCCACCCCCGGCCCCGCCGCGACCTTCGCCCAAGCCTGTGGCCTCTCCGCTCCAAGCTCTCAGCTCAAAGCTCCTAGCTCCCAGCTCAAATCCGTGACCGCCCACACCCCGTGGCGCGATGCCGCCTACGACATCGCCTACGATGTGCGCGTCGACACCACCTATCAGCAACGCGCCCGCCATGCTGGAACCACGGCGAACACCATCGCCGCCCTGCATGCCGCGTCCGAAAAAACCTATCAGCGCCTCCCCTCCGGTGCCCAAGGCGGTCAAGGGGCTGCCGTCGCGGTGTTTTTCCCCAGCTACGCCTACGCCGAAGCCATCGAAAACACCCTGCGCCTCGCTCACCCCCAGCTGCGGGTGGCGCTGCAACCCCGGCACTCCGACCTGGCGGCGCAAACCGCGTGGGTGGACGAATCGATCGCGTTCACCGACGCCCTCTTTCTGGTGCTGGGCAGCAGTTTTGCCGAGGGCATCGACACGTTGGGCGGCCGCATCAGCCACGCGATGGTGGTCGGCCCGGCCCTGCCCGAGGTTAACGCGGTGCAAAAGGCCCGTCTGGCCGCGCTAGAGAGCTACACGCGAGAAGCCGCCTTTCAGCGCGTGTACCAAATCCCCGGTATTCAAAAAGTGAACCAGGCGCTCGGCCGGTTGGTGCGCGCCCCCGGTCAGCGCGCCAAGGTAATCCTGCAATGCCGGCGCTTTCTGGAGCCGGCCTACGCCGCGCTACTCGACCACGATTACCAATTCGGCGCCACCCTCGCCACCGACGCCGAGTTGGCGACCTGGCTAGGGACTTAACCGCTTCGCCCGTTTGCTGCAGACACGGGCATACCCAATAACCCGACGGCCGGCGGTGGCACGTTTATGTGCCCCACCCGCCGCGCGTCAGCCCTCGTCTTCGGAACCGGTCATGCTCATGCCGAGAGTCTCGATGAACTTTTTCATCGCCGGGGTCAGCACGCGTCCCTTGCGGTGCAAAATCGCCAGCGGCCGGGTGAACTCTTTGTTCTTAAAGGGAATCACCACGAGAGAGCCCTGCTGCTGCTCCTGCAGCACGGTGGCCTGCGGGACGATGGCGATGCCGTGGTCGATTTCCACCGCGCGCTTCACCGTTTCGATGTTGTCGAACTCCATGACCGGCTCGATATCGAGCTTGTTCTCCCGGAAGATCTGATCGACCGCCTTGCGCGTCGGGATGTCGGGGTCAAATCCGATGAAGCGCTGGCCGGCGAGTTGCTTCAACTCGACTCCAGATACCGCAAACTTCGCCAACGGATGATTGGGGTGCGCGATCACCACCAGTCGGTCATCGCGAAACGGCAGTTGCTCGATTTGGCGGGTACGCACCGGGAAGGCCACCAAGCCAAAGTCCACGGAGTTGTGCAAAATGTCCTCGTAAACCAAGTTCGAGCGGCGGTACTCCACCCGCACGTTGACCGAGGGGAAATCCACCAGAAAGCGTTTAATAAATGGCGGCAGTTCATGCAGCCCGATCGAATAGATCGTCGAAATGCGAATGGTCCCGCTGATGATCTTCTTCATCTCCTGCAACTCGCAGGCCAGCTTGTCATAGCTATTGAGCAGATCCTTCGATGCCTCATAGACGCGCTGGCCCTCGCGGGTGAGCTGAAATTGCTTCTGGCTGCGGTCGATCAACAGCGCCTTGAAGTGCCGCTCCATCGCCCGCGCCTGCTGACTCACAGCCGACTGGGTAATGGCATTGATTTTGGCCGCCTTTGAGAAACTTTTGGTTTCAACCAAATCCGCGAAGATTTTGAAGTTTTCGATTTGCATGGGGTCTCGGTGCTTATTGCTTGGTATAAACAAAACTTATTAAATCAATCCCATAAACCAGCCGCTTCATGTTCCCTACCTATGAGTCTTTTAAAAGCCGGGCTGATGCGTTGCGGGAGCAAATCGACGCCGCCTGCCGGCGCGCCGGTCGCGATTCCTCCTCGGTGGAACTGCTGGCGGTGACCAAAACCCATCCGGCGGCAGCGGTCGATTATGCCGCCCGCTACGGTCTGCGAGCGGTGGGGGAAAACCGAGTACAAGAGGCACAGGAAAAGCAACCGCACTGCACGGCCAAAATTCAGTGGGAACTGATCGGCCACCTTCAGTCCAACAAGGCCAAACTGGCGGTCGCCCTCTTTGATCGGGTGCAGAGCGTGGACAGCGAAAAGTTACTCAACCAACTCGACGCCGCCGCAGCCGGTTTGGGTAAAACCATGCCGATTCTGCTGCAAATCAACGCCGGGCGCGACCCCGCCAAGTTCGGCGCCGACATCGAGGATGCGCCCCGCCTGCTGGAAGCGGCGTTGGGCAAAACCCACCTGCGTCTCGACGGACTGATGACGATCGCGCCGCTTTCGGCCGATCCGGCGGTGGCGGAGCGCACCTTCCTCACGCTGCGCTCGCTGCGAGACGAACTTGCGACCCGCTTTGGCGTGCCGCTACGCGAACTTTCCATGGGGATGAGTGGCGACTTGGAAGCCGCGGTGCTCGCCGGCAGCACCCAGGTACGCGTTGGCAGCGCCCTCTACGGGCATCGCTAGGGGCGCACGTCGACTACTCGGTCCGACCCGCGCGCAGTCGCGTGAAGAGATCGAGATAGGCCTGCGCCTGACGCGAGGGATCAAATGCGGCTCGCGCGAACTCGCGGGCGGCGGCCCCCGCCGCGCTTCGGCGTTCGGGAGACTCAAGGTAGCCGTGCAACCCCGCCCGAAATCCCTCGGCATCCCCCGGGGCCACCACCACGCCAGTGACCCCGTCCTGAATACACTCACCCACCCCGCCGGCTGCGTAAGCGACTGCGGGCAAGCCATGGGCCTGCGCCTCGATTAAAAAGTTCGACAGCGATTCGGCCTGGGATGCGAGGACGGCCACATCAGCGGCCCGATAAAGGGGAACCGGATCGGCCTGAAACCCGAGGAATTTAACCCGTTCAGCCACCCCGAGTCGCAGTGCCGTTGCCTCGCAGTCCGCCCGCGCTGAACCGTCCCCAGCCAACCACAGTTGCCACGGCGTTCCCGCCGCCAGTCCGGCGGCAATTTCGATCAACGCACGCTGGTTTTTCTCCGGCCGCAACATCCCCACACAAAGCAGCACGAGCGTTTCCGCGGTAGTGCCGAACCGTGCCCGCAGCCCTGTTTCGGGAGACTCCGCCCCTCCTCCCACCGGAGGGAAAACCAGTCCATTATAAATGACCGAAACGCGGGCGGGCGGCACCGCATGGTCACGCACTAAAACATCTGCCGACTCCGCGCTATTGGCGACGATATGGGCGACGCGGGCCAGAGAACGGCGAAACAAGAATGGCAGCGCTTTTCCGGTGCGCAGGGTCCCGACCACGGTCGTGGCGGGCAGAGCCTGGGCGAGGCGGCCGGCGTAGCAGTTGGCCATGCGCCCCATGCACAGGACCACCTCGGGCGCGGCGGCGCGCGCAACCCGTACCAGCCCTGGCGCGAACCAGTTCAGCCCGGTATCAAAACCCTGCAACACCCGGTGAGGTAGCGTCCCGAGAGTGGACTCGAGGACCCCGCCGGGACGAAAGGTCTCCACCGTAACCTCATGCCCGGAGGTGTGAAACGCGCGGGCGAGCAACACGGTCTGCCGTTCCGTGCCGCCGCTGCGCAGTCGATCTTGCAGGAGCCAGATTCTCATTCGTCACCGGGTTCGTCGGGCAATTCGTCGCCGGGGTGAAACAGCAACTCAGCCGCGCGACTCCAACTGGTGCGGCGGGCCCAACTGCGGCCCGCCTCGCCCATGCGGCGCCGCAGAGAGGGATCCTCGATGAGTTGGCGGAATGCCTCGGTCAGCGCGCTCGGATGCTGCGGAGCCACCAGTAAACCCGTTTCGCCCTCAACCACCGCCTCGGCCACCCCGCCGACCCGGTGCGCCACCACTGGCAAACCGTGGGCGGACGCCTCCAGATAAACCAGCCCGAACCCCTCCACGCTGTGGCCAAAGTCGATGCTGGTGAGCGCGAAAATATCGGCGCGCGCATACACCCGCTCCAATTCGTCGTCCGCCACGTTGCCAAAAAAACGCACGCTGGGTCCGGGACGCTTGGCCGCTTTGCGCAGCGTCTTGGCATAGCCCCCCTTGTTGGCGCTGCCGGCAATCCAGTATTCCACCCGCTCGGCCAGCCCCGGTGGTAGCGCCTGCAGCGCTTGCAGCGTAAGCAACTGCCCTTTGCGCGGGTGAATTCGGCCCACGGTTAACACGATGACTTTACCCAAGGCTTCGGCGACTGCGGCGGCCGCCGGTGAGCGCGAGGCCACCGCAAAATCCGCCCGTAAAGCCCCGGGGGTGAGAAAGGTCTTGGCGTCCGCCTCAGGGAAGCGCTCACACAACAAATTCTTGGTGTAATGGGTCAGCGTGCTGATGCGGAAGGCGTGACGGATGAGTCGGCGGGTCAGCCAGCGCGTGACCGGGTCGGCGTGAAAACGCAGGATTTCGGAACCGTGAAAGGTCAGCACGATGCGGCGCGGGCGAAAGGTGCGTAGCGGCAGCAACGACATAAGAGCGAGCATCGGCCCCGGTTCTGGCAGGTAAACGGTGGCGTAGCGCAAGCGCCGGCGTTCGCGAATCAACCACACGATGAGTTTGAGTCGGCATGCGAAATTGTGGGAACCGGCCAGCGGCAGGCGGCGCAGGGTAAACGGCCAGACTTTTTCCGGGTGTCCTTCGGCGCTCTGCGCCCAAACCTCGATGGAATGCCCGAGTGCGGCGCCGGCCCGGGCTACTTCTTCGGTAAAGGTCGCAATGCCCCCACGCTTGGGAAAAAACTCGTGTGTGATGATAAACACCGAGTGCGGGCCGGAATCATTCATGGATTCCCAAGCTCGTCGGCTAAATCCCACCGCTTGGCAAGCCCGCTTACCGCCTGTTGGACCTAGGGGTCCGCCCTAGGCGGATACACCCATTGCGTTACCAAAATAAAAATCATCGGTCTGATTTCCGTGTTTGTAACATTCGTCCCGCCAAAATTACTCTCCCGCGCAACACATGCCTTCTGCTGCCGCCACCACCACCGCCACCCTTGCCCACACGCCCCTCACCGCCGAGGCCGAAGCCGCAATGCGGGAGAGCCTGCGGCGCTGTTCCGCCAAAACCATTGAGGCGGCCGTCGCCTACGGACAGACCGGCGCCCCCCAGCACATCCCGGCGATTATTATCGGCATCATCGAACGCTTCGTTGAGCCCGAACTGCGCCCCCGCTTGGCGGCCGACTGCGATGACCTGCGCGTGATCGAGGACCTCGGACTCGATTCCCTCACCATGATGGAAATCGTCATGCTGGTCGAAGAAGTCACCCGCACCAAGATCGAGAACGACGAACTGCGCGGCCTGGTCACGATCGGCGACATCAAGATTTTCGTGGATTGCCGGGCCCGCGGCGTACCGCCCCCCGCGCCGGCAAAGTTCATCCTCGGCGACGAGCTGCGCACGCGCATGCCGATTTCCGCGCCCTTCCTGTTTTTGGACGAGGCCCGGGTCAGCCCGACCCTCGCCACCGCCAGTTACCGCATCACCGGCCAGGAGTTTTTCCTCGCCGGCCACTTTAAGGGCAACCCGGTTATGCCTGCCTCGATCATGCTGGAGGCGCTCGGCCAACTCGGCGTGCTGCACCTGCTCACCGGCCTCCCGGTGGAAGCCGGCAAAGTTGTGGGTGTCGCCACAATCTTCTTCGCCTCCACCGACGGCGTACGTTGCCACCGCGTGTGCAAACCCGGTGATGTGCTCACTTTGACCCTCAAGCCGAAACGCCTGAAGGAGCCGCTCGCCGTTTACACCGGCAGCATTCGCGTGGGCCAGGACAAGGCGATCAGCGCCGAGGAAATCACCCTAACCTTCGGCATCGTGGACGCCCCGGTGGTCGAGCCCGCGCCAGCCCCCGCAGCCCCGTCAGCCGAGGCTTCAGCACCCGCGCCGACGGCTTAATCGAGCCCCCACTTTTGGCGCCATTCGTGCCGCCCAGCCCTCGCGCCCGGCACCGGAGTTTTTAAAATACCATGCCTCGCATCTTCATCACCGGATTGGGTTTTATCACCAGCATCGGCAACAGCTCGGCTGTTGTGGAGCAGAGCCTGCGCGAACTCCGGCATGGGTTCGAGCGACACCCCTCGTTCGCCGCCGATAACATTCCGGTCAAAGTCGCCGCACCGGTGCGTGAATTTAAAACCGATGCAGAGGACCCCGAGGACTGGACGATCCCCGGCGCCTATTCGGTCAAACGCGAGCAACTTCGCAGCCTCAGCCCCAACGCGCTTTACGCCTCTTGCGCGATGCAACAGGCCATCGCCGATGCGAAACTCTCCCCCGAAGACGTCTCCAACGACGACACCGGCCTGTACGCTGCCTCGGCGGGTTCCCCTGGTATGCTGGCCCGTCAGGTCAACCGTATGAATCAGCACGGGGTCATGCGCTGCCCCCCGCTTGGCATCGTGGCGAGCATCGCCGGCACGGTTCAGTTCAACTTGGTGGCTCAGTTTAAAATCAAAGGCGCCTCCACCGGCTTCACCTCGGCGTGCGCCGCCTCGGCGCACGCGATGGGCTTCGCCATCGATGAGATCGCCCTAGGCCGCCAGCAGCGCATGTTCGTTGTCGGCGCCGAAGATGGTAACGTAGAGACAATCCTACCGTTTGCCGCAATGCGCGCATTGTCGCTCAACCCCGATCCTGAAACCGCCTCCCGCCCCTTTGATAAAAAACGTGACGGCTTCGTCGGTACGGGCGGCGCCACCGTTCTGGTTTTAGAAAGCGAAGCCGAGGTCCTGCGCCGCGGCGTCACCCCCTACGCCGAAGTACTCGGTTGGGGCCAGGCCTCCGACGGACACAACGTCGCTATCCCCCACCCCGAAGGCGCGGGCCTGACCGCAGCCATGCGCAAAGCGCTCAAAGCCACCGGCATCACCCCGGCCGAGGTGGACCACATCAATGCCCACGGGACCTCGACTCCGATGGGCGATGCCGCCGAGTGCAAAGCTGTGCGCACGGTGTTTGGCGAACATGCCGCCCGCCTCGCCATGAGCAGCACCAAAGCGCTCACCGGCCACGGCCTTTCCCTGGCGGGTGCGATGGAGGCGGGCTTCTGCGCCCTGGCGCTCAAACGGGGCTTCATCCCCGGTTCCGCCCACATCAGTGAGCTCGATCCGGCCTGTGCGGGCATAAATATCCCCCGCACCACCCTGCTGGAACAGCCGCGCATCGTGCTCAACAACAGCAGCGGCTTCGGCGGGGCCAACGTCTGCGTGGTGCTCAAACTCGTGGCGTGAAGCAACCGCAAGAAAAAGGAGCGCAGACTTCCAGGCTGCTCCGTCTGCCAGCTCCCCGAGCAGATTGTAAGTGTGCGCCCCCCCCCGCGGCCGCGCCCGTCATCGCCTACCTATTCACCACGTTTCCCAAACCCACCGAAACGTTTCTTCAGCGCGAGGTGACCGGTCTGCAGGCCCTCGGCGTCAACCTTCGGCTATACTCGATGTGGGGCGGCGGCGGCACTTTTAATGGCCAGCCCGTTACCCGCTTCCCTAAGTGGAAACTCCTCACCCTCGCGATCTGGCTGCCCTGGCTGGCGGCGACCCATCCCCGTATTCTCGCCCAACTCAGCCACGGCTTGGCCACCCGGCGCCCGGCCTCGGCCCTCAACTTTTTCGAAAACCTGCTCGGGCTCGGGTTCGGGCTGGTGTACGCGAAGCATTTTCGCACTGCAAAACCAGCTCACCTCCACGCCGTTTGGGGCGGGGCGCCAGCGGCGAGCGCCTGGCTGCTCCACCAGCTCGACGGCCACCCCTACAGCGGCGCGGGCCACGCCTATGACCTGTACCAGAACGGTGGAGACCGCTGGCTCAGGGAAAAACTCACCCCCGCCCTCTGGATCCACACTTCCACGGATATGGGACGACGCACACTGCTGGAAAAAGGTCTGCCCGATGAAAACATCCACGTCATCCGCCGCGGCCTGACCGTCCTGCCTGCACTCAAACCCCTGCGCACCGAACGCAGCCACACGCCGCTGCGCCTGCTCTGCGTCGCCCGCCTCGTCCCCAAAAAGGGACTCGACCACCAACTGCGCATCTACGCCGCGCTCAAGGCGGCGGGCGTGCCCTTTGCGGCCCGGATCGCCGGCGAAGGCCCGCTGCGCGCCGCCTTGGAAGCGCAGGTTGCCGCAGCCGATCTGGCGAGCGAAGTCACCTTTCTGGGCCACCGTCCGCAGACCGAAATCGCCACTCACCTAGACTGGGCCGATGTACTCCTGCACACCGGGGTGGTCGCCGCCGATGGCGACCGCGATGGTTTACCCAACGTGATCCCCGAGGCGATGAGCGCCGGCGTGCTGGTGGTCACCTCGCCTGCTGCCGCTACCACTGAGGCGATCACCGATGGGCTAACCGGCCGCGTCTGCCCGGTTGAGGAGCCGGCGAACTGGGTGGAAGCGCTCAGCGCCTTGCGCCACGACGGCGACCCGAAAAACAGCGCCAGCGCCACAGGGATGCAACGCGCCGCCCACGCCTGGGTGGAGGCGAACTTCAACGCCCACCACAACGCCGCGCGAATAGCCGCCCTCTATCGCAAGTGCACGGGCTGCTGAACCCCCGCGCCGGCCCGTCCACCCGCCCTACCTCTCAGCGCACCACCTGCACCGACTCGGGGTGTTCCGGATCGAGTTCGAGAGCGCGATCGAACTCGGGTGCGCGGACCCGAATGGCCAGCTTACCCGCCGGCGTAAAATCGACCGTGAGCCGCGTGTTCGCAAGACCCTCGTCATTGGGGGCGATGAGCCAAACATTGGTCACTGGACCACTCACCTGTTGAGTAAAAACGGAGCAGGAGGCAGGAGTTTTAAAATTGAACCGGTCGCTGTGCCAGCCCTGAACCGGTTGGCTCGCGCCCCGCACCACCTGCCAATCGCCCGCGGCGGCGCTGGAAGCCATTTGCATGCGCAGTGACCCTGCGCCGAAGCGTCCAACCTGGCCCGTGGCCGCATCAGCTGGAAGCACGTCACACCCCGGTGCCCAATGCCAAAGCGTCGTCAAGGCAACGGGCTTAAACGCCACGACTCGGTCCACCACCACCCACCCGAGGTTGCGCAGGTGAATCACCACGCGACGCCAATCCCCGGCGCGCGGGTCTGCAGGAGTGGCAAAGGTGGCGTCACCGTAGGCGACATCAATGTCTCCCTGGGCGAAAAACCGGCCGAGTACGTTGCCCCGACCGACCCTGGCAGGGCCTTGATCCGCGCCCCGGCCATCGATCAACACCCCGTTGTGCCCGGTGGGACCGGCGAAGTAGTCACGCCACGGACCCGGCCGGTAGGTGTAGCGGCCGTTATCGACCAGAAACTCGCGGGTTCCGACGGATACCGAAAGATGCAGCCGGTCGGCGTGGTCGTGATCGGTGCCCCGCGGCCCCGTATCAAAAAAGGCCCACAAGGTGGCGGCAGCGGGCCCTGACCGGCTGCGGAAAACCGCCTGGCTTGCGTAGGGAAACCAGTGGCTGCGCTGATCCTCGGCGGCCAGATCGGGAGCGTACTCGCGCAGCAGCCGCATGAGATTTTCCTGATCGGAATCATTATTCAGTGGGCTGCCGCCACTGGGCTGCATGACTGCGGCGAGGTAGGCCCAAAGTGTGCGCACCCGCGGTCGCCACACGGCGACCAGATCGTTGCGGCCGGCGGTTTCCAACAACGTGAGGAGACGCTGAAACGTGAGCGCCACTCCTCGTTGATAATGAGCGGAAAGTTCAGTGTGGGTACCGTCTGGATAAACCTGTTCGGCGTAGCTGCGTTGTAATTGGCCCAGGCTGTACTGTAGCCATTCCTCAGCCTCGGCGTCGGCGGTGAACACCAGGCTGAGTTGGGCGAGTGCAAGCATCTCGGTGATGAGGTGGTTGCCGGCGAGGGCGTGGTGATGACGCAACTGTTCGCCGTGGGCATGGATGCTGGCGAAAAAACGCTCGCGCCGTTCCGGGGTGAACGCGGGATGCGCGCCCAGTTGCAGGTAAACAAAGGTCCAGCTATCCAGAATGCGTCGGGCCGCCTCCAGGGGACGCCACGCTGCGGAAAAGGAAATCCGCCCAGGGGCCGGGTGTTGCCGGATCCAATCATCGAGGGTGGCAAAGGTGAACTCGGCGTAACGGTCGTCGCGGGTGCGCAGATACGCCTGGCTAGTGGAGGTAAAAAAACTCTGGCGGTTAAAAAACCAAGCCCACTCCGGGTCGTTGCGCGGGCCTTGGTCGGCCCAGTCAAAACCGCCGTCGGGCCGGCGCGCCGCCACGCCTTGCACCCCTTGCAGCGTAAAAGTGTCTCGCAATGCCTGATCGGCTTCGGCGAGCGTCGCGTCGTCGGCCGGTCCGGCCACCGTCAGAATTGGCTCCCACGCCACCGCCGCTTCGGTGGCGGCGTTAAGGCGGGGCAAGACGGCGAGCAGCAGCGCCGCCAACCGGAACCCGGGACGGCAACGCTTACGACTCGGTGCCACGGGCGAGCAAACGGGCGAGGGGGCGGGCGAAACCGGCGAGGGACAGCGAGACCGCGATTCCCACGAGGGGGCGGGCGAGCTGTTGTTTCACAAAGAAGCCGGCGTAACTCGGGTTAAAGGCGTCGAAAGACTGCACGAGATTCGCCAACAAGCTGGCGAGGTTCACGACCACGCCGCAAAGGGCCAGCAGACGCACGAGCAGGAGGGCATGGCGATACATGGGGCCGACTCAAACGCGCCCGGGCCCGAGCGTCATCATTAAAAACAAGCGTCAACTAAAGCGACCGGCCGGCCAGCACGGAACGCCGAGCTCCAGCTCGGGCCTGAACCGGTGGTTGGCCTGTGCCCCCCCTCAGACCCGAGCGTGAGCTCGGCGCTCCACCGCAAAAACGCATCGCTTCGCCCGCAGGCGCTTGTCCATGGTGGCGGGGTGTCCGACTCCCTCACGCTCACCCCCATCGGGTTTATCCGCACCGGCAAACAGGTGAAATTCCAGGCGCGTCACCAACCCGTCGACGGTGCCGAAGAGTGCAACGTACTCGAGCTGCTGCCGGGGGTGAATTTCGATCAGGCATTACAAGACGTGGCCGGCTTCGACCGGGTGTGGCTGCTGTGGTGGTTCCATCGTAACGAGACCTGGCGGCCGCTGGTGTTGCCCCCGCGCGGTCCCTCACGGCGCCGAGGGGTGTTTGCGACCCGCTCGCCCCATCGCCCCAACCCGCTGGGCATGACTCCGGTGCGCCTGCTCGGGGTCGAGGGTCGCCGCCTGCTCCTGGGCGCCTGCGACCTGGTGGAGGGAACCCCGGTTTTCGACGTGAAACCCTACGTGCCAGCCTACGACGCTTTCCCTGAGGCGAAAGCCGGCTGGATCGACGAGGTAGACGCCTTGGTCAACGCACCGCCGCGCTTCACCGTTAACTTCGCCTCCCTCGCCGAGGAGCAGGCCGAGTGGCTGCGCGTTGAGCACCAGGTCGATTTCACCGCACGATTGCAGGAACTGCTTTCGCGCGACCCCACGCCGCATCGCACCCGCCGCATCCGCAAACGGCCCTCCGGCGGGTTCGAAATCGGCTGCGGCGCCTGGCGTGCCACCTTTACCGTTACAGCCGAAATCGTGACGGTCACCGCGCTGGAAACTGGCTATCCCCTGCGGTTTTTAATCCGCGAGGGTTACGAGGCGGTGCCTGACCGTGAGGCCCAGTTGGCGTTCCTCACCCGTTGGCCAGAGACCGCGCCCGAGTAAAACGAACCTACTTCCCGCGCGGCTTCAGGATCACCGGAGTCGGTACGGGAGGGGTCATCCGCCAGTACAAGCTGGCGATGGTGTTACGCCCGAGCGGAGCCAGGTTGACCAAAAAGGGCACGCTGCCCACCTCGTCGCCGCGGTTCGAAGTGAAGTTAACCCCCGACAGCGAGGGATAAACCACCCGCAACCGCTCCGCTAGGTAACGCGCCCAGACGTCGCGTTCGACCTCGGCACCACAGACGAGCGCCGCCACCCAGAGCAGACTGGCCTGCTCACGGGTCACCTGATCACCCGCACGTAACGCGCGGCGATGCCAATAACCCAACGCCTCGCGGTTGGGTTGTATCACCAGCGTGGCCGCCAGTTGGTCCCACTCGACCGGGCCAGACGCGCGATCCACCAGGGCGGAAAACTCCAACGCCGCGAGCGCCCCATAGCCCTGGCCGGCGTCGATCCAGCAGCGGGCCAGCACGCGGTCGAACTCGGGTAAAGTTTGCGCATTCACCGTCCACGCCATCTCGGCGTCGGCCGGAGCGCCGATTTTCAGCAGCAGTTGGATTTGCGGCAGCACGTAGGCGCCGGCGGTTGCGGGTGCGAGCGTATGGCGCAGGGCCAGAACCGCGCCGGCCGGATCCCCTGCGGAAAGTGCAGCCACCGCTTGCACCAGCCGCCCGGCATCCGGCCCGAGTTGGCCAACCGCCGCGTTGTTTTCCGCCACAAAGCCCGGCCCGAGTCGCCCCTGATAAAGGGCCAACAGCAGGGCGTTGACCCATTGGGGGCGGGTGGCCTGCACCTGCGCCTGCTGCAAGCAATGCCGGGCGAGCGCGTCGTAACACCCCACGGCCAGGAGGGTATCGTGATAGGTGACGGCGGTGCGCTCGCGTTGCCCCTCAAACCCCTCGCTCAGCAGGGCAAACAAACGGTCGGCCACGAGGTTTTCGCCGGCATAGGCGGCGTATTGGGCAACCAACAACCGGGCGTCGTAATTATAGGGATCCAGCGCCACCGCGGTCACCATCCCTCGATAGGCCGCCGGATAATCGCGCCGTACGCACGCCAGCAGGCCCTGCCGGAGAAAATATTTGGACCGCTCCTGGGGGATTTCTCGCCATAGCCCCGGCCACGCCACCTGCGTCCAGGCTAAGGTCGTTACCCCGGTCGCGCGCAGGCCCACAAACGCCAGGGTCGCGCCCCCGAGATAGAGCAAGAGCGCGCCTCCGCCGAACACGGCCAACGCCCGGCCCCAAAACGGTCGCACGCGGCTCGCCGGCACACTGCAAAAGCCCCCGCGTCCGTCCGGCCCGGCCACGAGCAGCGGGCAGACCCGGCGAAATCGGAGCGCGACGGCCAGATCCAAACAAGCATCGCAACGCACCCCGTGGGGACCGCCGATATCACTCGGGTTTTGACAGGGCGCATTGCCGCGCCGACCACCGAGAACAAAAAGGGTTTTGCGGGTGTTCCAGTAAACGAGCGCCCACGCACACCGCACCGCGTCGGCCAAGCCGCTAAGGAGTTTCACGATCTCAGCAGGGTTAACCCACCCGGCCGGCAGCCCGGCGGCGGCGCCAAATAAAACCGACCAGCCCCACGGCGATAAAGCCACCCAATTGAAAAACCGCAGCCGGTTCCGGGATCGGTCCGCCACCGGGACGAATCAGGGTGGTGCCCAAGCCCAAGGAAGTGAACGACGAGGTGGACCTCCGCGTAGCGTTGGTGCTGGCGGCCCCAAACAAATCCCCATTGATGTTACCGTTGGATGTCGCGCTCGAGTCCGTGAAAGCCACGAAGTTGAGGTGGGTCAGATCATCGACCACGAAACTGGTAAAAGCTGCACCAGCATAGGCGCGAATGGCTTGCTGCAGGCTGGCATAGCTGAGGGCAAAGGTGACGACGCCAGAGGACTTGCCATACGTCGTTGCCGATAAGGCGTTGGCTGTAGTGCCTGAGCCCGCTGAGCCACCCACCGAGCCCCATCTGAGCTCACGAGGCGAATTCGCCACGCCACCGGCGGCCGTCATTGAAGCAAACTGAACCTTCTGAGTCGCATTGTTGGCCGACAGCAGCATGACGAAGTTAATTTCATTGGGGTTGTTCGTCAGGCCCACACCGAAACCGATCACACCGGCAAATTGATTAGAGTTCGCAGTGGTTGCCGTATCCACACGCCACATCGCCGACTGCGTACCGGCCAGCAGGCCCGCCTGCTGGTAAATGCTCCCGGTGAAATTAACCGCCGATCCTGAGATCCCCGTATCCGTGGTCGTCGTCTCCGTCATCGGCGTGGTCGTGCCGAAGGTATTCCACGCGGTAAATGCGGAGTTGGCATCGGTCACGCTAATCGCAGCTACGTCCATCCCGCTCAGGGCGATCAGGATCAGGCCCAAGACCAAACGCCCCCCGCGCCCCCAAGCAGCGGCAACCGGACCGGTGGCACGAGGGGAGGGATGGGCGGGGCAGTTCATACGCGGGGAGTTTTGTCGGATTGGGGTAAAACGGGGCAGTTTCGTTCAGTAAAAAGCTTCAACACCAACCAACTTATGGAAGTCATGAAAAACGATTCAGCGGCCATGTCAACGGGAGGGAAGCCAGCGTCACCCGCATCCGATTTAAGCCCAAAAATACGCTCGGCGGACCGTCTTTTAACTGATGCAGTCGTTCTTTTCCGCTTCCGCAACCACCGACATCAAGCCCTTTCCATCCATGTCCGAACAAACCCTCGGCGGTAAACACGAAGACAAATTCTCGCCGCCGCTCTTCATTTTCACGGTCATCGTTTCGCTGACCAGCATTTTGGGCCTGCTTGCCTGGATTGCCCCTGGAGTTTGGCAAAGGCAACTGGCCGCGGGTGCCGGCGCCTTTACGATCTGCTTTGTCGCCGTGCACGCGGTGGCCGGCATCTTTGAGTACTTTTTCCACCGCTACATCCTGCACTCCCCGCTCATCCCGTTCCTGAGCTACTACTACAAGCAGCACACGCTGCACCATGCGCTTACCCACATCGGGTACCACCGCTCCAAGCAGACCAACGAGGAAGTCCCGGGCCTGATCGACAACGACCCGATCGCCCGCAACACCTTCCCCATCGAGGTGGAAAAACAACACGAGGCCTCCTACTTCCCGTGGTATACGCTGATCCTGTTTTCCCTCGGGATCACCCCGCTCTTGGTGCTCGGCCAGTGGCTGTTGCCCAACGCTCCAGTCATGCTCGCCGGTTACATCGCAGTCACCTTCTCGCTCGCGCTCTACGAACTGGTCCACGCCGTCGAACACTGGCCGCAAGACACCTGGGACCGCCTCATCGCCCACCCGCGCTACGGCCGTATGTGGCGCAAGGCCTACGCCTTCCACCTCCGCCACCACGCTGACATCCGCTGCAACGAGGGCATTTCCGGCATTTTCGGCCTACCGTTGGTGGACTTCGCCCTCGGCACCTACGTCGATCCAGAGACCCTCTACAAACACGGTCAAAGTGTCAGCCCGGCCCAGTTCAACAGCCCGGTGCCGCGTTTCGCCTTCATTCGCTGGCTCGACCGTAAGGCCGATGAAGCGGTGAAATCCCGCCGCGCTCAGGCCCGCCAGGGCTAAAACCTCCGCCAGTCTGCCCGAGTTTCGCCCCCGTCGCTACACCGGCGGGGGCTTTTTGTGTCCGGCCCACCGCAACTGGGCGTATGGGTGCCCTCACCCTGCGCTAAAAATTCGTTCTCGTTCTCCGCCGCCTCCTCGTTCTCCTTTCCTGCGTGTCTTCCGCGTCTCCCTCCGCCTCAACTCTTCCTAAAAACGTCCTGATCGTCGGCGCCGGTGGCCGAGAACACTCGTTAGTCAAAGCCGTCCTCGCCTCCCCCGCCCGTCCGCGGGTGATCGCCGCCCCGGGCAACGCCGGTATCGCCACCGAGGTTCCGGTCTTTGCGGTGCCCGCCGACGACGTCACCGGCCTCGTCGCCCTGGCCCAGCGCGAAAAAATCGACTTCGTCATCGTCGGCCCCGAAGTCCCCCTTTCCCTCGGCCTAGTCGATTCCCTCGCCAAAGTCGGCATTCCCGCCTACGGCCCCAAGGCCGACGGCGCCCGCCTCGAGGCCTCCAAGGTTTTCACCAAACAGATTCTACTCAAATACGGCATTCCCACCGCCGCCTGCGGTATCTTCACCGAAATCGAACCGGCGCTGGCCTACCTGCGTTCGCGTGGCGCACCCATCGTCATCAAGGCCGACGGCCTCGCCGCCGGCAAAGGCGTGATCGTCGCCCAAACCCTCGCCGAAGCCGAGGCCGCCGCCATCGACATGCTCGCGGGCAACAAGTTTGGCGCCGCCGGTAGCCAAATCCTCGTCGAAGACTGCATGTTCGGCGAAGAAACCTCCATCCTCGTCGTCACCTCCGGCCGCGATTACGTTATCCTGCCGACATCCCAGGATCACAAACGCATCGGCGACGGCGACACCGGTCCGAACACCGGCGGCATGGGCACCTACTCGCCCGCCGACGTGGTCACCCCCGAATTGCTCGCCCGCATCGAGCGCGAGATCGTCAAACCCTCGGTCAACGCCATCGCCGACGAGGGCATCGATTTCCGCGGCACGCTCTTCATCGGTATCATGCTCACGCCAAGCGGCCCGAGCGTTCTGGAATACAACACCCGTTTCGGCGACCCGGAAACCCAGGTCGTCCTCCCCCGTCTCGACTCCGACGTGCTCGCCCTGCTCTGGGCCGCCGCTCTGGGGAAACTCGCCGGGGTGCGCATCGCCACCAAGCCCGAGCACGCGATCTGCGTGGTCATCGCCGCCCAGGGTTACCCGGAAGCGTATCCGAAAGGCGACGTCATCCAACTCCCGGCCACCCTGCCGGCCAACGTGCAAGTGATCCACGCCGGCACGGCCCTTAATGCCGCCGGCCAAGTCGTCACCGCCGGCGGACGGGTGCTTGGTGTGACTGCGCTCGCCCCCACCCTACGTGCGGCCGCCGATGCGGCGTATGCAGTCTGCGCCCAGATCCAGTGCCCGAGTAAAGTTTACCGCCACGACATCGGCGCGAAACAACTCAACCGCCGATGAACCGTCGCGGCCGCCACCTCGGGTTAGCCGTCGTTATCCTGTGCGCGCTCGTCCTGTGCGCGCGTGGGCTGGCGGCCACCGAGCTGGCGCCCGGCCTCATTTACCTGCGTCCCACCGCCCTAGTGGAGTCGATTCGCCTGCCCAACGACACCCCGGCGGTGGTGATCGACCTGCGCCAAGTCGCCTCGGCCGACGCGGACGCGGCCAACGCCCTGCTGAGCGCAATTAAAACCGGCAGCGCCGCCCCCCACCGGCTGATCATCGCGCTGGTCGCGCCCGACACCTCAAGCGCCCTGCGCACCCGCCTCACCCAGTTACCGCGTTGCCTCACCGTGGCTCGCTCCGCCGAGGGGTTTACCACCGACATCACGGTGAACACCTCCGCCGAAGCCGACCAGATGGCCCGGGTGGCTCTGGCGGAAGGCACGGCGCCCGAAAAGCTCCTCAGCGCACCCCTTGAAAAAACCCGCTACGATGAGAGCGCCCTGATGCGCGAACACCGCGGCGAGCCTTCGCTGAAACCAAAAAAAGCCGCGGAATCGCCCAGCACCGACAAGCCGGCACCTGCCCTCGCCCCGGTCGTCGTGACCGACGCCGTGCTGCAACGCGCCGTTCACCTCTACCTCGGTTTGGTTGCCTTAAAAAAGCTTTAGCCCCAAGCCCGAGATTGCCTTTCCCCGCCCAAGCGATCCCTTCAACTCACCGCTAGCATGGCCACCCCCGGAACCATCGTCACCGTTTGCACCGCCAACATCTGCCGTAGCCCGATGGCGGAGGCCCTCTTAAGGCACGCGCTCCGCGCCCAGCCCGAACCCCTCAAATCGTGGAAAGTCGTCTCCGCCGGCGTTGCCGCCCGCCCCGGCGAGTCCGTCTCGGGCAACTCGGTCAGCGCCCTTAAAAAAGTGGGCTTGGACATCAAAAGCCACCTCAGCCAGCCGCTGACGCGCGAGCTGGTCGACAACGCGATCGCGATTTTCTGCATGACGGAAAGCCACCGGGCGATGATCCAGGTGACAATGGATCCGGTGCCACGGAACGTTTATCTGTTTCGAGAGTTTATGCCGCGTTCGGCCGAAAAGGAAATCGGCGACCCCTACGGCGGCAATTTGGCCGAGTATGAAGCCTGTCGCGACGAGATGGTGGAAGCCATCCCCTCGCTGGTCGAGTTCCTCAAGGAACTGGCCGCCAAGAAGAAGTAACTGCAATCGGCGCGTCCTCGGCAGGGGCGGTCCTTGCCGGCGAAAGCCGCCTGTTTTTCGGTTTGTGCCCGCGGCCATTAACCTTCCAGATCCGCCCTTTCTTTCACCATGTCGATCAACGCCACTCCGCTCCGCACCCTCGATCCCGAGATCCACTCGGCCCTCGCCTCCGAGTTTTCCCGCCAGCAGAGCCACATTGAGCTCATCGCTTCCGAAAACTTCACCTACCCGGCCGTGATGGAGGCCCAGGGCAGCGTGCTCACCAACAAATACGCCGAGGGTTACCCCGCCAAGCGCTGGTACGGCGGCTGCGAATACGTCGACAAGATCGAGCAAATCGCCATCGACCGCGCCAAACTGCTCTTCGGGGCCGAATACGCCAACGTCCAGCCCCACTCCGGCTCGCAGGCCAACACCGCCGTTTACGCCTCCGTACTCACCCCCGGCGACAAGCTGCTCGGCATGAACCTGAGCCACGGCGGTCACCTCACCCACGGCAACCCGGCTAACTTTTCCGGCAAACTCTACAACTTCGTCCAGTACGGCGTCCGCGAAGACACCGGCCTGATCGACTACGACGAACTCGCCGCGATCGCCCTGCGCGAGAAACCCAAGATGATCACCGTGGGCGCCTCCGCCTACTCGCGCGTAATCGACTTCGCCCGCATGGGTGAAATCGCCCGCTCGGTCGGCGCCTTCCTGTTTGCCGACATCGCCCACATCGCCGGTCTGGTCGCCGCCGGGGTCCACCCGTCGCCCTTCCCGCACGCCGACTTTGTGACCACCACCACCCACAAGACCCTGCGCGGTCCGCGTGGCGGCCTGATTCTCGCCAAGGCCGTGCACGGCAAGGCGCTTGATTCCGCCGTGTTCCCCGGCACCCAGGGCGGCCCGCTCATGCATGTGATCGCCGCCAAGGCCGTCTGCTTCGGCGAAGCCCTCAAGCCCGAGTTCAAGACCTACGCCCAGCAGGTGGTGAAAAACTCCCAAGCCCTCGCCGCCGCGTTTGTGAAGCGCGGCTACAAGTTGGTTTCGGGCGGCTCCGACAACCACCTCTTCCTGGTCGATCTGCGCCACAACCTGCCCGAGCTGACCGCCAAGAAGGCCCAGGAGACGCTCGATCTCGCCCACATCACGCTCAACAAAAACACCGTGCCCTTCGAGACCCGTTCGCCCTTCCAGGCCTCCGGTATCCGCGTTGGCACGCCGTCGATCACCTCGCGCGGCTTTGTGGAGTCCGACATGGACGAAGTCGCCGCCGTGATTGATTTGGTGCTCAAAGCGATCGGCACCGAAGGCGAAGCCGCCGCGCTTGAAGCCGCGAAGGCTCGCGTCGCCGTCGTGACCGCCAAGTACCCGCTGCCCTACACGCTGTAATTCAGCGAGGGCGCATCCCTGTTGATGGACTGCGCGCCCTGTGGCCCACCGCGTGAGCTTGGGTTTGCGCGGTGGGCCACTAAGAAATCAAGACGCCGGATTTCTTAACCACGAAGACGCTCCGAAGGAACGCCCGATTAGGGAATCGACTCCGTCTTCCCGCTACGCGCTCCGGAGTACGCGGAACTCCGCACTCCGAACGTAGCGGGAGCGCGGAGCGCTTTTGATCCGAGACCGGAGGTTCTTCGACCGTTCCAGCGGATGGGTAATCCATTGGGCCTCGTTGCGACTGCGGCACCCGCTCCCAATCTCCGGGTTGCGGCTCGTCACCGGATCTTAACAAACAAAACCCGCTCTTAAGAAGCAGGTTGGATTACCGACCCGATTTAGTCTTCTCCGTTAGCGATAATCAGCGCAGCCATACCCACGACCAAACTGCTTGGTTAGTCCAACCACTCCGATCATTAAACCATATGCCCCTCCCATTTCGCCGAGGCAATAAGGCTCAGCTTGGCCGCGCGGCGAGGAGCATCATTGGCATAGGCATCGGCTTGGCGACCTCGCTCAACCTGTGCGCCGACTGGAAAGACGACGTGGGCTACACTAGACTTATCCAGAGCTTCTCCGGAGTTCCCACCGCAGTGGCCAACGGGGTAAGCCAAGCCGAAGCCGGCGACGCGAACGGCAACGCCTACCAACCTGACTTCAGCGCCAGCGCGTTCAGCGGCAAAACCCTCACCGTAAAAAGTACCGGCACCGGCCTCTCGGGGCACGCAACGACGGTCGGCGCGTACTTTTACGGCAACTCCTCCATCATCCCAAGCACGGCTGCGGTGGATAGTTACAATGCCACCAACTGGGTAGGGACCGACTTCCTCAACTATAATACGGCGAACCCGCCCACAACCGAGACCCGGCGGGTGCAAAACCACAGCTGGATCAGCAATTTCGACACCAGTGGCGGCACCTTCGCCCAGATCAACAACAGCGTTGCCAACATCAACCAACGTCTCGACTTCGCGATTAATCGCGACGGTTTTCTCGCCGTGGTCGGAGCCAACAATGGCACCAGCACGGTCCTGCCGGACCTCATGTGCCAAGCCTATCATGGGTTGGCCGTCGGACTGACCTCGGGGGCACACAGCGCCGGTCTGACGGCCTACGACGGCGTCGGCCGGATGAAACCCGATCTCGTCGCGTATGAATCGTTGACCAGTTTTGCCACCCCGCAGGTCTCCAGCGCTGCCGGCCTGATTTCCGAAAAACTGCGTCTCACCTCCTATTCGACCGCCCTTGCCACGGCCGATTATCCCCGGTTGACCAAGGCCCTGCTCCTGGCGGGTGCCACCAAGGATTCGCTCAGCTCTTGGATTCGAGCCAGCACAGCGCACCCCTACGACAAGGTTTACGGAGCCGGTGCCCTCAACGGCCTGCTCGCTTACCGTATCCTCGCCGCCGGCCCTCAAACCGCCTCCAGCACCACCACGGTGGCCGAGACCGGTTGGGCCGTCGCCACGGTTCGCAGCACGACCACTGCGGCCAACCGCACCTATTTTTTCGATATCCCCGCCGGCACGAATAACGCCCGCTTCTCCTGCGCGCTCACTTGGCACCGCGTGGTGCCCTCCAGCAACCTAACCAGCTTTGGCAGCATTTCTGCTCCCGCCAACCTCGACCTCGGTCTCTACGCGGTGGCCGCCGGTACCACCACTATCGGGGCTCAGCTCGACGCCAGTCTGAGCACAGTGGACAACGTCGAGCACCTCTACCAAGCCTCGCTCGCCCCCGGTCGTTACGCCCTGCAGGTGTCCTCTGCCAGCACTACCCCGACCGCTTATGCCTTGGCGTGGCGGAGTTCGCCTACGGTCACGGTCGTGGCCACCAGCTCCATCGCACGCGAGCAGGACGGTGCTTCGGGACTGTTTACTCTGAACCGAACTGGCTCGACCACCTCGCCCCTGTTGATCCCGCTGATTTGGGGCGGCACCGCCGTGTCGGGTACGCATTTCCTCCCGCCTCCAGCCACCGCGCTCATTCCTGCTGGCAGCTCCACGGCTACGGTAACAGTTAACCCTATCGGCGACGAGCTAGCCCAAGGCAACCGCACCATCACCCTTTCGGTGGCAACCGATTTCAGCCTTTCTGCCGGTAACCCAGCGAACGCCGAGGTCAATCTTGAGGACAAGCCCTATGACACGTGGCGATTTGCCCACTTTACGGTACACGATTTGGCCGACCCCGCCCGCAGCGGCCCGAGCGCCGATTTCGACGGCGACGGTTTACCCAATCTCATGGAATATGCCCTGGGCGGTGATCCCAAAACTGCGGATGCGCCCACTCATACCACCCACGTCAGTCTCATCGCTGGTCACCTCACCCTCGATTACACCCGGCCCAACTCCATCACCGACGTGAGCTACACCGTGGAGTGGAGCAACGATCTGAAAACTTGGAGCACGGGTAACACGATTATCGAGCCGGTGAGCAGCACGATCAACCCCGACAACACGATCACGGTGACCAACCGCGCAATGGCTCTGTTGAGCGCCAGTCAGCGTCAATTCCTCAGGCTACGCATTTCGCGTCCATAACCAGCCATCGGCGCCCCGGATCGAAAGGTGAACCGCCTAGATTGGCGCTGTCCATTTTCACCGATTCGCTCCTTGGCTATGCTCGCGGAGTCGTTTTCCTGTGCGTTTCTTGCCCATGTCCACCTCCGAGATTCCCGCGCCCAAACGATCCCTGTCCCTCGGCGTGATCTTCCTCACGCTCTACATCGACCTGATCGGGTTCTCGATCATCTTCCCGCTCGGACCCGACCTGCTCAAACACTACCTCGCCGTCGACGGCCACAGCGGCCTGCTCGGCTGGCTTCTGGAGCACATCAACGCCCTGGCGCGCGCCCTGGGCAACGAGACCCACCTGCCCGAGGTGCTCTTCGGCGGCATCATCAGCTCGGTCTTCTCGATTCTCCAATTCATCTTCGCGCCGTTCTGGGGCACACTCTCCGACAAACGCGGCCGCCGCCCCATCCTGCTACTCACCGTCGCCGGCACCACCCTCAGTTACCTGCTCTGGGTGGTCAGCGGTTCGTTCTGGCTGTTCCTCGTCGCCCGCGTGATCGCCGGTGCATTTGGCGGTAACCTCTCGGTGGCCACCGCCGCCGTCGCCGACGTCACCACCCGCGCGGAACGATCCAAGGCCATGGGTCTGGTCGGCGCGGCCTTCGGCCTAGGCCTAGTCACCGGACCGATGATCGGTGCGTTCACCGCCCACCTCAATTTGCTCGAGCGCTTCCCCGGCCTGGCCGCGTGGGGCATCAACCCGTTCTCCGTGCCCGCGCTGTTCTCGCTGGCGATGAGCGCGCTCAACTTGGTGTGGATCTACCGCCGCTTTAACGAGACCCGCCCGCCCGAGGCCCGCACCGTCCCCGGCGAAACCCGCCTGCGCAACCCCCTCGCCGCCATCCTCTCGCTGAACGACGCCCGTATCCGCGGGGTCAACGTGGTGGCGTTTGTTTACTCGATCGCCTTCGTCGCAATGGAGGCCGCCCTGGTGTTCTTGAGCGCCGAACGATTCAACTACTCGGCCCGCGACAACGGCCTGCTGATGGGCTTCCTCGGCCTGTGCTCGATCGTCACCCAGGGCTTTATTGTCCGCCGCCTGTTGCAAAAAGTCCCGGAGACCCGGGTGCTCGCCGGTGGGTTGCTCATTTCTACGGTCGGGCTGCTCTGCATCGGTTTTGCTCCGGTGCCCGGCTGGCTTTACACAGGAGTGGGCCTGTTGGCGCTGGGATCCGGTTTGGTTAACCCGTCGACCACGGGGCTCATTTCCCTCTATGCGGGCGCCGAGGAGCAGGGTCGGGTGATTGGCATCTTCCGCTCGCTCGGTTCGCTCTCGCGGGCGATCACCCCGATCAGCGCGGGCATCGTGTTTTGGACACTGGGTGCGAAGGCCGTGTTCATCGGCGCCGCCGTGATGGCGATCGGCGCCTGGATCGCCAGCACCCGCCTGCCGCAGCCGGTGAAGTAAGCGCCGCTCTTAGGCACGGTTACACTAAGACCACCGATTGAAGGCCCGTCGCTAGGCCGAGCGTTCGCGAAGGAGCCGTAAAAGGAAACTGCGGTCAGCCGCATCCTTTTCGCGCGCACCCTGCTTCATTTTCAACATGAGTTCGGCTCCGGCAAAGGGAATGGACACGCCGTCGATGATTTCCTGCTCAATGCCGCCGGAGGCTTCCGCATAACTGACCCCACAGGCTTCGGTCATCAGATCGACGGTGATGTCGTCGTTAACGCGGACCACGACCCACTGGGCGATATCCTCGTCACCCAATTCGCGAATGGCTCGGTCGGGAAGAATTTCGAGGGCTAATTTGACCAACGCTTGATTGGCTAAATCGCGGGCTATGAGCAGATCGATGTCTTCGGTGGCGCGGACAAAGCCGAGTCGATTGATGGCGAAACCGCCGACCACCACGTAAGCCACCCCGAGCCGATTGAGTTCACGCGCCAGACTGACGAGATCGGCGTCGGAGGGAACGCGGGTTACTTCTTGGTGCGCGTCAGACTGTTCGTCCATTGGGAGCAGGCTTCGTGGCTAGCGAACTTGAAAACACCCTTGGGTTGCCCGCGACCGTGGGCGAGCTGGGCGGCAGTGCGCTGGAGCCGGGCAAATCGCTGCCATGGCGTCTTGTGCAATTGACCAAGGATTTTAAGCGATGGGGGTTCCACGTATTAAAGTGATAATAGCTAGCCGAGAGGGTCAAGGGGCCATCCGCGCCTCGTTTAGCCCAAAAACGAGGCGATGCTCACCCGCCCGCTCAACCGAGCAGCTCGCAGCCAAATGAGTGCATCTGGCGACGAGCCGAGGTAAGTTCGAAACTAGACTCAGCCCACCGCTTTGCGCAGGACAAACGCCGCAGAACCGTCGTGGCCGTCGGCCCACGGTTGGCTGATACGTTTGGCCTCCAGGGTGAAACGCCCGCGGGTTTTCTCTAGGAAGGCTTTGATCACCGAATCGTTCTCCTCGGAGTCGAGACTGCAGGTGGAATACACCAGCCGTCCGCCGGGGGCGACCAAGCGCGCGGCCGCGCTGAGCATCTCGCCTTGTTGGCAGGCGTGTTTGAAAAAGTCCGTGGCCTGCAGGCGCCACTTCACATCGACGCGGTGGCGCATCACGCCGGTGTTGGAGCAGGGCACGTCGAGCAGCACGGCGGCGTAGGCCTTGGGCAAGTTGTGCTCCTCAAAAACGCCGAGTCGCTCAACCTGCATCACGTCGCCCTGGACGAGGGCAACGTCGCCCTTGGCGCGGGAGAGGTTTTGCGTCAGACGCTCGATGCGCGGACCAGCCAGATCGAGCGCGACGACGCGTCCCGTGCCCATCGCGTCGGAAATCGCCAGGCTCTTGCCACCGGGCGCAGCGCAGGCGTCGAGCACGGTTTCGCCGGCCTTCGGAGCGAGCAACTCCACGGCGTGGCGGGTGGCGGGGTCTTGGAGGAAAATCACGCCCTCGTTGATCAACGTCTCGACGCGGGACCAAGCGCCGGATTTCACCTCGTAAAAGCCGGCCCAGGGGGTGGCGGCAAACAGCGCAGCATCGGCCTCGGCCGGGGCGCCGCCGGCGATGCGCCAGCGAGCGTAAACAGGCGCGGGTTTTTGATTCCATTCCAGCAAGGTGCGGGTGGCGGCGGCGCCGAACTGGGCCAGCCAGCGGCGCACCAGCCATTCGGGGTGCGAGTAATAGGCGGCCAGCTCGATGGCCCCGGCGGACTTGGCCGGCTCGGTTTGCGCGGCGAGGGCAGCGGCGATCTTACGCACGATGGCGTTAACCATCTTGGCCTCCGGCTGGCTGGCGATGGTCTTGGTCTGCTCAACCGCGTGGTGAACCACCCGGGCGGTGTGGCCGTCGTTGCCACCCTCGATCAGCTCGTAACCGGCCAGCAAGAGCACGGCCTTGACGATCGAGCGCGGGGGACGCGCCAGGAGCGGAGTGAAGATTGCCTCGATGCGGCCAAGGTTGCGCACTGCGCCGAAGAGCAAGTGCTGACAGCGGGCGCGTTCGGTGCGGCCCAGGGAGCGCGGCAGGCTGTCGAGGAGGGCGTCGACGCGCTCCTTGTTTTCGAGCCAGCGCACCAGCAATTCCGCGGAGATCGTCCAAGCATCCACCGGGCCGCTGGGTTTGAAAGGTTTAGTCATGTGGGCACCAAGCTCGGGGCGCGCGCCCCGCTTGCAAGCCCGAAGCCAAACGGACGGGTTTACCTTATGGCGTTGCCCATCCAACTTGGCGCGCGCCGAGGCGCCATCGTTCGCTGGCGGGAACAAACCCGCGCCCCGCCACTCTCATTCCCACCATGAAATACCCCACGCTTGTCCTTGGCGCCCCGTTGCTGGCCGCCCATCTTTTCGCCCAAACCACCATGACCAACCTCCACTCGACCGGTGAATCCACCGCTGCATCCAACTGCGTTTCCGCCTGCGGGTTGCCTTCCAAGGTGATCATCGACTTATCCAAAACCGCCGTGCAGCGCAGCGAGGCGGAGTGGAAACAGTTACTCACCCCGCTCCAATACAAGGTCGCCCGCCAGCAGGGCACCGAGCCGCCTTTTTCCAACACCTACTGGAATCACCATGAGGACGGCGTCTATTTTTCGGTTTGCAGCGACACGCCACTGTTCGACAGCCGCGACAAGTTCGACAGCGGCACCGGCTGGCCGAGTTTCACCCGGCCGATCGAGCCGCTTTTCGTAAAAGAACAAACCGACGTGAGCTACGGCATGAGCCGCACGGAGGTCCATGTGGCCAACGACGGCGGCCACCTCGGCCACGTTTTCCCCGACGGCCCGCCGCCCACGGGCAAACGCTACTGCATCAACTCCGCCTCGATCCGGTTCATGCCGCGCAAGGATTATGAAACCTGGGTGACGAAGCACAAAACTCCCGTCGCCACCCCCGCTCCGAGCACGCCAACCGTTAAATCCTAACCCACACCGACCATGCGCACCACTATCCTACTCTCCTCCCTCGGACTCGCGCTGCTGGCGGCCCCTGCCGTCCGCGCCGACTCGCTGGTCCTGGGCGGTGGCTGCTTTTGGTGCCTGGACGCCACCTACAAACTCAAAACGGGCGTGACCGCGGTAACCTGCGGCTATGCCGGGGGTGCCACGGAAAACCCGACCTACGCCCAAATCGGCCGGGGCGACAGCGGCCACGCTGAGGTGGTCAAAATCGACTACGACCCGGCGCAAATCACCCTCGCCGAGCTGCTCGGTTTTTTCTGGAAAGTCCACAACCCCACGCAGGTGGGCGGCCAGGGCAACGACCACGGCAGCCAGTACCGCTCGATTATTCTCTACGCCGACGCTGCGCAAAAAGCCGCCGCCGAGCAGGCGCGCGCCCAGGCCGCCGCCAGCTTTACCCAGCCGCTCACCACCGAAATCGTGCCGCTGAAGCACTTCTGGCCGGCCGAGGAGTACCACCAGGACTACTTCGCCAAAAACCCGCAGGCGGGCTACTGCGTCTACGTGATCAAGCCCAAGGTGGATAAGCTCAAAAAAGACCTCGCGCCGCGCCCCTGAAGGCACCGGGCGCTCTTTTGCAATCGCCGGCCCGCTCCACCCAGCGGGCCGTTTTTTTGGGTCCCTGCCGCCCCCATGGGCAAACCCACTGATTGACAGATCCGCATCCCATGCGTTCTACTCACCAATTCACGACTCGAATAACCTATTTATGAACTCGGAAGCCGTCTCTGCGCTCATCGCCAAAAATCCCCTGCTCAAGGCCTCCAAAGCCCAACTCGAAGCCATGGAACCCGGTTCCTACGGCATCCATCGCAGTTGGGGTTTCGGCCAGATCAAGTCCTATGACGAGACTTCCCAAAAGCTCATCATCGACTTCCACAACAAGAAGGCCCACCCGATGGACCCGGCTTTCTGTATCGGCACCCTCCAGATACTCCCGTCCAACCACCTTCTGGTGCGTAAGCAGACGGAGCCCTCCGTGATCACCAAGTTGATCTCCGAAGACGCCTCCCAACTCCTCGTTGAGGGGCTGAAGGCGTACCCCAACAACGCCGCCACCGCAATCGAGATTGAAATCACCCTGGCCCAAGTCGTCGGCGAGGAAAAATTCAAGAAGTGGTGGTCCGCCGCCAAAAAGGCCATCGCCAAGGACCCGCGCATCGCCGTCCCCGTCAAAAAAACCGAATGCTACGTGCTGCGTGAAATCCCCGTCTCGGCGGAGGACGAAATCATCGAACAGTTTAACACCACCCGTTCGGCCCGTCGCCGCATTGCCCTGGCCGAAGATCTCGTCGCCGCCTCCGGCTCCAAGGAGGTCAAGGGTGACCTCAACGCCATCTTGGCCGGCCTGTCCGAGTCGGTTAAAGACTCCAACCAGATCGACGCGGCCGAGCGCCTCTACGGCGCGTTCGTTCGCGATGCCCTGGCCCGCCAGGTCGGCGTGGACATCGCCACCTTGGTGCCCTCGCAGGCTGACTTGATCGCCAACGTGCGCGAATTGGTCTCCATCGCCGAGAAAATCCCGGTCCAGTTCCAGAGCCGCTTCCTCGATCTGGTGAAGAACACTCACCCCACCGAGTACCGCGACGCCGCCTTCACGCTGCTCAAGACCTCGCAAGGCAAGTTCACCACCGAGTGCATTAACTTCCTCGTCGAGCACGGGCATTCCGATGAATTGGCCGCCTCCCTCAAACGCTGGCAGATCGAGCAGAACCTGCGCGCTCCAGTCCTCCTCTGGATCGTCAAGAACCGCCACTCCAAGAAGTTCGCGAAACTGCTCAACGACCTGATCACCCCGCGCCTGCTCAGCGCCGTGTTCTTCGCCATCGACTACGAGGCGCTGCAGGCCGCCAGCGCCCGCCGCATCCCGCTCGCCGACATCCTCTCCGAGGACACCGACCTGATCGCCGACCTGCTCTCGACCGCCGATCCCGAGACCGCCCGCGACTTGGCCAACGCCCTCATGCTCAATCAGGGCTTCGAGGAGCTGACCAAGAAGTCTCTGCTGGCCCGCTTCATCAAAATTTTCCCTGGCATCCAGTCGATCGTCGCCAAGGAAGCCGAGTCCAATGAGGAGCAGATCCTCGTTTCGCGCGAGAGCTACGAGGCCAAACGCGTGGAGTACGAGTCGATCGTCTCCAAGAAGATCCCGGAAAACTCCAAAGCCATCGCCACCGCGCGTGAGCACGGCGACTTGAAGGAGAACTCCGAATACAAGATGGCCAAGCAGGACCAGACCATCCTGATGGCGCAGAAATCCCAGCTGGAGAAAGAACTCAGCCGCGCCCGCATCACCGACTTCAAGGAGGCGACTCCGGATCAAGTCAGCGTGGGCAGCGTGATCGAGGTCACCATTGCCTCGTCGAAGAAGACCGCCAAATACACCCTGCTCGGCGCTTGGGACAGCGATCCGGAGCAGAACATCCTCGCCTACAAGACCCCGCTCGGCCTCGGCCTGCTCGGCAAAAAGGTCGGCGAAAGCGTCAAGGTGAAGATCGGTACCTCCGAGGAGAACTACACGATCAAGTCCATCGGCCGCTACATAGACAGCCGCTAAACTGGCGCCCGCTTCGTGCCCGTTAAAAAGGCCGCCTTCACAGGCGGCCTTTTTTTGTGGGCGCTCGCCCAAATCCTAGCGAAAGCGCGGAGCGATTTCGATCCCCGCCAACCGGACTGGCTGTAAGCCTGCGCTACTTTTCGGACCGCGACCGGTATCAGCCCAGCGCCAAGCCGGGTTCGATGCAGAGCGCCGCTAGCGGCTCGCACGGCTGCACCGACGGATCGACCCAGGCTGCGAAGGCGATCATGCCGGCGTTGTCCCCAGTGTGCTTGGGCTGCGCCGCCAGCAGCGGAATCCCTCCCGCCTCGGCCACCCGCCCCAACGCGGCCCGCAAAGTCTGGTTGTTAGCCACCCCGCCCGACAAACCCAGGCTGCGGAAACCCTCGCGCGCCAACGCCAGCGTGGTCTTGCGCACCAGTGCATCGACCACCGCCTGCTGATAACTGGCGCACAGGTCGTCCATACGCGCCTCCACTTCGGCCGGAGTCATCTTTTCCAACTGATAACGCAGGCTCGTCTTCAGACCCGAAAAGCTGAAATCGAGGTCACTGCGCGGGCCGATGCCCCGAGGAAAGTCGTAGGCCGCCGGATTGCCCCGCAGCGCTCGTTTTTCGATCAGCGGACCGCCGGGATAACCGAGTCCCAGTAACTTGGCGCCCTTGTCGAGGGCCTCGCCCGCCGCGTCATCCTTGGTCGAGGAAACCACCTGAATGCGCCGGTCCCGATCGAGGGTAAACAGCAGAGTATTTCCGCCCGACACCACCAAGCCGAGGTGCGGCAACAACGCGTCCAAGCGCGAGGAAAACGCTTCCGGCGCCTCGGCATGCACGCCGATAAACGGCGAGAACACATGCCCGCGCAAATGATTCACCCCGACCAGGGGAACGCGGCAGGCCAGCGCGAGCGACTTAGCCGCAGCCACCCCGATAGCCAGGCACCCCGCCAAGCCCGGCCCCTGCGTCACCGCAACACGGGTGACGCCCGCAAAGCCGGTCGACTCACGCACCCGCTGGAGCATCGGCCCGATGTTGCGCAGGTGCTCGCGGGTCGCCAAGTCGGGCACCACTCCGCCGTAGCGGCCGTGCAGCGCAATCTGGCTTTGGATCCACTCGCCCAGCAGGCCCTGGGCGGGATCAAACACCGCGAGGGCGGTCTCATCACAGGAACTTTCAATGGCGAGGATCATGGTTTTTTAGCGGCAACGGGCGCGGCGGCGGGGCGGTCGCCGCGAATGTCCAAAATGAGCGCGGACTGGAGCACCGCGACGGCGGCGTCCAACTGACGATCGGGCATGCGTTCGATACTAAAACGCTCCTTGAAATCCGCCGGATCCACCACGTCGTCGCGCGAACGCTGGATACGGGCGCTGTCATCCTCGACGCTCGACATGACCACCTCCACGTCGGGGGCGACGCCCTTCTCATGCAGGGTAACGCCACTCGGAGTGTAGTAACGCGCGGTGGTCAGCCGCAGGCCCTCACCCTGGCGCAGCGGCAGGATCGTCTGCACCGAGCCCTTGCCGAACGAGCGCTCACCGACGACGACGGCGCGGCGCGTGTCCTTGAGCGCCCCGGAGACGATCTCGGCGGCGCTGGCACTGCCGGCATTGATCAACACCGCCACCGGCAGGGTCAGCGGCGCCTCGGGCGCGGCGGCGCGGTACTCGTCGCGGTCCGCCGGTTTGCGGCCCTGCGTGTAGGCGATCAGTTCGCCCTTGGTGAAAAACGGTTCGGCCACTTCCACGGCTGACGTAAGCAGCCCGCCGGGGTTGTCGCGCAGGTCGATGATGAGCGCACGCATGCCCTGGGCGTTTAGGGTATTCAAAGCGCCGATAAACTCCTCGCTGGTGCGCTCGCCAAACTGGGTAATTTCCAGGTAGCCGATGCCGTCGGGGCGCAGGTGCACCTCGCGCACGCTTTCCACCTTGATGCGCTCGCGGGTGACCGTGACCTCGAAATCCGTGGCAGTGGAAGGCCGCGTGAAACCAATGCGGACCTTCGTGCCGGGTTTGCCGCGCAACCGCCCGATGACCTCGTCGAGCACGGGCTTTTCCAGCTTTTGCCCCTCAACGCTCACAAAAATGTCGCCCCGGCGAATGCCCGCCTTCGCCCCGGGCGTGCCAGCGATGGGCGCGATGACCACCACCTTGCCCTTGCGCAGCTCCACCTGCACGCCGATCCCGCCAAACTCGTTACTGATATCCTCCTCCAACTTTTTGTAGTCGCGGGCGCTCATGTACTCGGAATGCGGATCGAGCGAATCGAGCATCCCGCGCAGGGCGGCCTCGGTCAATTTGGGCAAGGCCGCCTGGTCGGCGTCCACGTAGTTCTCGTTAACCGCGCCGAGCACCTCGCGAACGTAACGCGAGGATTGCTCCAGCTCGCGGTTGGGCCAGAAGCCCCAGGCCGCGGCCACCCGCGCCGCGCTCACCGAGAGCAGGGCACCGAGCAACACGCCGGCGGCGATGACGAGAATGCGTTTGAGCATCCCGGCGACTGTGGCCAACTCATCGACTTTGTAAATGGGATCATCCGCCTCGACTTCGCCCGCCTTCGCCACCGCGTTTCTCGCCCACTCCGGCCCGTCCGGAGTGCTGTCGTTTGCCGACTTTATGGCGCTGGCGCTCTACCACCCACAGCTCGGCTATTACCAGCAGGATCGGGCACGGGTGGGTTACGCCCCCGGCACCGATTTCTACACCGCCAGCTCCTCGGGCGCGGTTTTTGGGGAAATGGTCGCGGCGGCCTGCACCGCACTGCTCGGCGGCGAGGCCCGCGCGCGCGAACACGTGTTTGTAGAAATCGGGGCCGAGCCCGGCGGCGGGGTGCTCGCGGGAGTGGCCCACCCCTTCGCCGCGGCCCGCACGGTTCGCGTCGGCGAGGTTGCCCAACTCACTGGACCGTGCGTGGTGTTTTCCAACGAACTGTTCGATGCCCAACCGCTGCGGCGTTTTGTCCGGCGCGGAGAAACCTGGCGCGAACTCGGCGTGCAGTTACGCGGCGAACAGTTACACGAAATCGAACTGGCCGAGGTCAACACGCCCTGGCTGCCCGCCGAGGCGGGCGAGGGTTATGTCTTTGATGCTCCCCGGGCGGCAGCCGAACTCGCCGCAGTCCTCGCCGCGCAACCGTGGAGCGGCGTGTTCGTGGCGTTCGACTACGGAAAAAGCTTCGCCGAGCTGGCGAGCGCCGCACCGGCGGGGACGGCTCGCGCCTATTTCCAGCACACCCAATCCAACGACCTGCTCGCCCGCGCCGGCGAGCAGGATCTCACCGGGCACGTCTGCTGGGACTGGTTACAAGCCGCGCTGGACGCTGCGGGATGCACGACCAGCCAGGTGGAATCGCAGGAGTCCTTTTTCATTCACCATGCCGGAGCGTTTCTCGCCCAGGCGATGGCGGCGGAGGCCAACCGGATGAGCCCGCGCAAACTGGCTTTGCTCCAGCTGCTTCATCCCTCGCACCTCGGGCAAAAATTCCAAGTGCTGCACGCCCGGCGGCAGTAGCCGGCGATTATCTTAGTGGAGCGCCGAGCTCCAGCTCCGCAGGATCGGGCGTCCAATCCGAGGCTCGGAGCCGAGCTGGAGCTCCGCGGTCCACTCCGATGCGCGTTTTTCGCCGCCAGGGGAAAACACATTGGTATCCATTCGCGCGGGAGTTAAAAAAAGGACTGAACTTTGCCCTTGCTTCGGACTGGCGCCGACTTTTACCTGTGCCCCTTTAACAACCTTTTATATGGCTAGAATCTGCGCAATCACCGGCAAACGTCCCACTGTGGGATCCATCATTCACCGCAAGGGTCAGTCGAAGAAGAGCGGCGGCATCGGCACGCACATCACCTCGATCACCCGTCGTAAGTTCCGCCCGAACTTGCAGAAGATCCGCATCCGGACCGCCAATGGCGGCACCAAGCGCGTCCTCGTTTCGGTCAAGGCCATCAAGGCCGGCCTCGTCGAGAAGGTTTAAGCCCACCGGCCCCACCTGCTCGTTTTTAAAAAACCCGCGACTTTCTTGGTCGCGGGTTTTTTTGCGTTTACTGCGGCCGGCTTCGCTGGGGCAAAGAAACCCGTGGCCCGGAGCGTGAGCTCAAGGCCATGTGAGGAATGCTGTGGCTCCGGACGTGAGTCCGGGGCGCTGGGCCAGCCAGCCGCACCACCCTGAGCTCACGCTCAAGGCCACGTCCAATCGGCTCGCCTCTCCCGCCCCCCCCCAAAAAAAAGCGGCCCCGCCGGTGAGGGCGGGGCCGCTTCGCTAAACCAGGGGCGCCTCAGCTCGAGGCGCACCGGCTTGAGTTTTTGAAGAATTAGGCGGTCGGGACCGTCTGGATCGTCTTGAGGATGCGCGAGGCGATCTCGTAGGGGTTACCCGCGGAGTTCGGACGGCGATCCTCGAGGTACCCCTTGTAGCCGTTGTTAACGAAGCTATGGGGAACGCGCACGGAGGCGCCGCGATCGGCGATACCGTAGGAGAACTTGTCGATCGACTGGGTCTCGTGCAGACCGGTGAGACGCAGGTGGTTGTCCGGGCCGTAAACGGCGATATGCTCGGCGCAGTACTTGCTGAACGCGGCCATAAGCTTCTCGAAGTAGTCCTTGCCGCCGACTTCGCGCATGAACTTGGTGGAGAAGTTGGCGTGCATGCCCGAACCGTTCCAATCGAGGGGCTGCTGGTAGGCGCCGAGGATCGGCTTGCAGTGGAACTCGACGTCGATCTGGTACTGCTCGCACAGGCGGATCAGCAGGTAACGGGCGACCCAAACCTCGTCGGCGGCGCGCTTGGAGCCCTTACCGAAGATCTGGAATTCCCATTGGCCCTTGGCCACTTCGGCATTGATGCCTTCGTGGTTGATGCCGGCTTCCAAGCAGAGGTCGAGATGCTCTTCGACGATCTGGCGGGCAACATCGCCCACGTTCTTGAAGCCCACGCCCGTGTAGTAAGGGCCCTGGGGAGCGGGATAACCACCCTCGGGGAAACCGAGCGGGCGACCGTCTTGATAGAAGAAGTACTCCTGCTCGAAGCCGAACCAGGTGTCGGGATCGTCCACGATGGTGGCGCGGGAGTTGGAGATGTGCGGGGTTTTGCCGTCCGGCATCATCACTTCGCACATCACCAGCACGCCGTTGGTACGGGTGGCGTCGGGATAAATGGAGACCGGCTTCAGCACGCAGTCGGAGCTGCGGCCCTCGGCCTGTTGGGTCGAGCTGCCGTCAAAGCCCCACAAGGGAAGCTCTTCGAGCTTGGGGAATTCAGCGAATTCCTTGATCTGAGTCTTGCTGCGCAGGTTGGCGACGGGCTTGTAGCCGTCGAGCCAGATGTATTCCAATTTGTATTTGGCCATGAGGAGGTGGTGTGGATGTAGGTTTGGAGGTGATCGAACGGAGGTTTTGGTCCTAGACCACGAATTAAAACCTGCGATGGAATTAGCATCTTACATGCCACTGGCAATCTGAAGTTGGCGATAAACCACGCGATTTTAGCCCAAGTCACCCACCGCCGATCCGTTACGGTGTCCCCATTCAGTTTTTTGCGTACCCGAACCGCCGCGAGCGTTCCGCGCGCCCCGCCTCCCTGAGCTCACGCTCAGAGCCACTTACGGACTGCGTGGCTCCGAACGTGAGTCCGGGGCGCGTTTGGCCCGAAACTCGCCTTGCCAGTCCCGCCGTTCACGCCAACCTGTCGCCACCCCCATGCAAGAGGTTAAAGATACCGCCCGCGCCCTCGTGCGCATCGGCTACGACGGCCGGGTGCATAAAACCTTCCGCGGCCACCAGGCGCGCGATCGCTTCGAGAACGAGGTCCGCGTCCTCCGCCACCTCGAAGCCCGCGGCTGCGACTTCGTCCCCCGCCTGCTCGAATCCGACCCCGAAGCCCTCAAAATCATCACCACCAACTGCGGTATTCTCGTCGAACACATCAGCGAGGAGCGCATGAAGGAGATTTTCGGCGAACTGGAGGCCTTCGGCGTCCGCCATGACGATGCGTTTATGCGCAACATCACCTACCGCTCCGCCGATGGCCGCTTCTGCGTGATCGATTTCGAGTTGGCCACCTTGCTCGATTCGCCCGCCCCCGAACCCTCCCCCGATTCCGCCCCCGTCGCCACCCCCACCCCGGCTGATCAATTTTGACCACTTCGGACTCGTCATGGGCAAATATGAACAGTTTTCATGCCGGTTCTAATTTCCGCCGCGCCCCCTTCTCTCTCCATGTCCGCCGCCACCCTGCACTCCGCCCCCCCGCCCCGCCTTCGCTGGTCGGGACTGACCGAACGCGGCCCGGTGCGCGCCAACAACGAGGACGCCTTCCTCGGAGTCACCTTTGACGGGCGCGATGTGTGCTACCTCGGCAAAACCGGCGAGGCCTCGATGGCTTCACGCGACTTCGTCTTTGCGGTGAGCGACGGCATGGGCGGGGCCAAATCCGGCGAGTTCGCCAGTCGCATCGCCATCGACCACATCACCCGGCTCCTGCCCAAAGGATACCGGCTGACCGCCCAAGGCCTGAGCAGCGGCTTCAACGACCTGCTCGGCGAGCTGTTTGACTCCAGCCACCAGGCGCTGCTCAAGCTGGGTAACGCCTATGAGGAGTGCGCCGGCATGGGAGCCACCCTCAGCCTGTGTTGGTTCGCCCCCGAGTGGATGTACTTCGGCCACCTCGGCGACAGCCGCATTTACCACCTGCCCAAAAACGGCGACCTGCGCCAACTCACCCACGACCACAGCTACGTCGGCTGGCTGCGTCGCCAAGGTCAGCTCAACGAGCGCCAAGCCCGCACCCACCCGCGCCGCAACGTCATCCAGCAAGCCCTCGGCGCCGGCCACCAGTTCATCGACCCGCACATTGGCGCGGTCGGCTACCAGCCCGGCGACCGCTTCCTGCTCTGCACCGACGGGTTGATCGACGGACTCTGGGATCAACACCTCGAGGAAATCCTGCGCCAGCCCGCCCCGGACCAGCCCGGCGACCTGGACGCCACCCACCAATTGATCGCCCAGGCGGTGGCCAACTCCGGCCGGGACAACACCACCGCCGTGGTCATCGAAGTCCTCGCGCCCGCGGCCTGAAGCCGGGTCTCAATCGACGGACTGCACTGGAGCGCCCCCCCCCCTCGTTCAGCCCATGGAGATGGGGATTGAATCATTCTCGTTCGCTTACTCGTTCTCGTTCGTCAGGGGATAAGGTGCTGACTCCCCCCAAAAAAAAAGCGCCCCCGTTTACACGGGAGCGCTCGAACCCAACCGCTAACGGGGCCCGGCCCCGCCGGACGACTCAGTCGCGGAAACTGAGCTTCTCGTTACCCCCATGATTGCCACCATGGGCGTGGCTTTCGGCATGAACCTCGGCGTGTTTGCCCGAGGCGCGGTGGCTGGCCTTGGCCGCCGGCGCCGCAGCGTGGTGCTCGTGTTTAACCGGCGCATGGTACTCATGCGCAGCCGCCTCATGGTGATGGAGCTTGGCGGAAACATGGGCGTGAGCGTGACCGGTGGCAGCCCCGGCGGTCACCCCGACGAGCGCGGCCAACTGAGCGGCGGCATTGCGCAGCTCTTCCGACTGGGCGTTGAGCTCCTCGGCAGCCGAGGCGGTCTCCTCGGCGTTGGCCGCGTTGGACTGGGTAACTTTGTCCATTTGGCTGACCGCCGTGTTGATCTGGGCGATGCCCTCGCTCTGCTCGTTGGAGGCGGTGGCCACCTCGGTGACCAGACGGTCCACCTCGCGGCTCTTTTCCAGAATCTGCTGCAAGCCGGCCGTGACTTTCACCGAGAGATCGACGCCCTGGGCGCTGCGGGTGCACGCATCGGCGATCTTGTCGGCTGTCTCCTTAGCGGCGATCGCGGAGCGCTGAGCGAGCGAGCGCACCTCGTCGGCGACCACCGCGAAGCCGGCTCCGGCCTCGCCGGCGCGGGCGGCCTCGACCGCCGCGTTGAGCGCGAGAATGTTGGTCTGGAAGGCGATTTCGTCGATCGTCTTGATGATCTTGGAAATGTCGTTGGA